>NZ_CP029822.1:2400000-2712492 GCF_003991975.1 Entomomonas moraniae | reverse complement strand
GAGGCAGCCAAAGAGTGGGCTAATGCAGACCCTTATTGTGATGCAGGTGTTTATGCCAATGTGACAATTAAACCGTTTAAAAAAGTACTACCTTAAATATTGCCAATGAATACACTATTATTAATAGATGATGATGAAGAGCTTTGTGAACTTTTAAATCATTGGCTATCACAAGAGGGGTTTGAGGTTAACACCTGCCACACCACTCAGAAGGCCAAAGATTATCTATTATCACAAACCTTACCTGATGCTGTTATACTCGATGTCATGTTACCCGATGGCAATGGCCTTGATCTATTAAAAATATTAAGGGTTAATCATCCAGAATTACCTGTATTAATGCTTTCTGCCCGTGGCGAACCCCTTGACCGAATTTTAGGTTTAGAGCTTGGGGCCGATGATTATCTCCCTAAACCCTGTGACCCAAGAGAGCTTACCGCAAGGCTGAAAGCTATTTTAAGGCGTACTCACACAATAGCGGCCACTCCCTCGCAATTAGAACTTGGTGATTTAACCTTTAGCCCTGTTCGGGGAGTAGCTATTATTGATAACATAGAAATAACACTCACCGTATCAGAAAGCAGATTACTTGAAGCATTACTGAAACAACCGGGGGAGCCCGTAGATAAATCTGAACTTACTCAACTGGCATTAGGGAAAAAACTCACGCTTTATGATCGTAGTTTAGATATGCATATTAGTAATCTACGCAAAAAACTAGGCCCTCATTCTGATGGCAGTCAACGTATTTTATCGTTGCGTAGCCGCGGTTATTATTATAACGGTTAACATTCTTTACATTTACTTTACTTTACTTTGACTGTGGTTGACTTTTAAATTGTTATACTGATACACAAGAAATTACTTAAACAGAAATTCAGAAGGAAACGATGATGAAAAAACTTATCCCCGCCCTATTATTTACCACCAGTATTCCTTTATTAGTAATGGCAGAACCACCTGTAGCTCATAACTCATCAGCACCTATGCCATGTGGAATGTCAGGTCCTGGTACTCATATGCAATCTGCTATGAGAATGGGTCCCCATGCGGCAGGTATACAACACATGACACCTGAACAGCATGCAAAAATGCAAGAAATCATGCAAGAACAGCATAAAAAACGTCAAGATATTACAAAAAAATATCTAGATAAACTTTCTGATTCAGAAAAGAAAGCAATGCGCGATGAACTCAACCAAACACGTGAAGAAACAAGTAAAGCTATACGTGCCATCTTAACACCTGAACAGCAAAAAACCTTTGATGAAAACAAAAAAAGACGTGATGAACGTATGAAAGAGTGGCAAGAGTTTCAAGATTGGAAAGCCAATAAAGCTAAAAACTAATACTCTTCTTAATTATAGAGTGCCCACCTTGTATGTGGGCATTTTTATTATATAGGTTATTTATATGCGCTCATTTTTTTGGCGAATTTTTATTAGTTTTTGGCTGGCTATCTCTGTTGCAGCGGGCTCCTCAATGCTCCTTGGATATTTATTTAATCAGGACGCATGGCTAATCAATCGTTTCCCACCAATTCAAGGAGTTGCACAAAAATGGGTCAGCTTTCATGAAGAAAATGAAATAGCCTCCGCAAAAAATTTAATTAAGCATTATCAACAAAAATATAAAATTGATATCCAAGTATTTACCGAGCTAGGCACTAACTTAACCGGTAATATACATCCTACTCACTATAAACCAAAACCTATTGGCTCAAGAATACCTCCGTGGCGCCAAATTACCCAAGAATATACAAGCCCTGAAACGGAATTAAGCTATCTTTTCATTTACCGGATTCCTAGAGCAGAGCTCATGGATTGGCAACGAGATAGCCTTTGGTTTCCATTGGGTGGTATTGTGATCACTGTTATTGTTTTAACTATTTTTAGTTTCTTACTTACATTATCTGTCACGCGTCCACTAAAAAAACTACGAGGTGCTGTTAATGATTTGGGCAGAACAGAATACCAAAAAAATAGTTTATCTCGACTATCTAATCGAAAAGATGAGTTTGGTTTACTTGCCAAAGACTTTAGCTTGATGGGTGAACACTTGCAAGCGCTTATTGATAGTCAACGTCAATTGCTACGTGACGTTTCTCATGAGCTACGCTCCCCTCTTGCTCGACTCAAAATAACTGCGGCTCTGCTTGAAAGATCAAATGAACAAGATAGGGCTAAACTTTCTGATCGGTTATCCCTTGAGTGCGATCGTCTAGAAGCATTGATCAGTGAAATACTGATATTAGCAAGACTCGATAGTGTTCCTGGTAATAAAACAACTCTACAGCTATATCAACTATTAAACAAACTTCAAGAAGATGCAAAGATTATCGCGCCGCAGCAAAAAATTATCTTATCTATTCCTAATGATTTAATTGTGCACGGATGGGAAGATCGTTTAGAGCGTGCGCTAGATAATTTAATCCGAAATGCATTACGCTTTAATCCCGAAGACAAAGCAATAGAAATAACTGCATGGCAGGAAGATGATAATGTCCACATTTCCATTCGTGATCATGGCGTTGGCGTTACTGATAACTACCTTGCAGAGCTGAGTAAGCCCTTTTTTAGAGTGCCTGAGCAAACCGCTAAAGGCTATGGTCTCGGGTTAGCCATTAGTCGGCGGGCTATCGAAAGCCATGGGGGTACAATTCTCTTCAATAACCATAAAGAGGAAGGGTTTATGGTCGAAATTATTTTACCTATTTCTTAACCTCTCAAGCCTCTACAACATATCCTTCAGCTTATCAGCTGAAGGATATATTAAATTGTTATTTATTGGGTTTTGGTTTTTGCCAATTGTCCTTTTGAATTTGCTGTGCACGTCCAATGGCTAAACTATTGGCCGCAACATCGCGCGTAATAGTTGAGCCAGCAGCGGTCGTTGCAGCATCGCCTATCACCACAGGTGCAACCAATGAACTATTAGAACCAATAAAAACCTCATTCCCTAATATGGTCTTATATTTATTAACACCATCATAATTACAAGTAATCGTGCCCGCACCAATGTTGCAATAACTACCTACTTCCGTATCTCCTAAATAGGTTAAATGCCCTACTTTTGAGTAATTACCTAGAGACGTATTTTTTAGCTCAACAAAATTGCCAACATGTGTATTTTCATGCAAAATTGTTCCTGGACGTAATCGAGCAAAGGGGCCTACATCACTTTCCTCACCTAATATAGCACCATCAATGTGACTATTTGGCTTAATCACAACACCCTTTCTTAAAATAGAATTTTTAATAATACAATTAGCGCCAATTGATACATTATCTTCAATAACAACCTTGCCTTCTAGAATGACATTAATGTCTATCTCTATGTCAGAGCCAACAACAATCTCGCCCCTTAAATCAAAACGATGTGGGTCTATCAAGCTCACCCCTTGTTTCATCAATTGTTGTGCTGCCCTTAATTGATAAAAACGCTCCAGTTGCGCCAGTTGAATTCGATCATTAGCCCCTTGTACTTCCATTTCTGATTGGGGCTGATTCGTTACAATTGTATAACTATCCGCAACTGCCATTGCAATAATATCTGTTAAATAATACTCACCTTGTGTATTTTTGTTCGATAACTGACTTAACCATTTTTTTAAAGGTTCTGATGGTAATGCCAAAATACCTGTATTCCCTTCTGTTATTTGCTTCTGTGACTCACTCGCATCTTTCTGCTCAACAATTGCAACAACATTTCCCTTCTGATCACGAATGATTCGTCCATAACCCGTTGGGTCGGTTAAAGTCACCGTCAGTAAACCAAGGGATTTTACTTGTACTTTTTGGAGTAACGCTCTCAGGGTATTTTCTTCAATTAATGGAACATCACCATACAAAATTAGTACATTATCAGCGTTAACATATGGCACTGCTGTAGCAACGGCATGGCCAGTTCCTAACTGCTGCTCTTGAATAACAAAATTCAAATCGTCTGCTACAAACTGCTCTTTTACTAGTTCAGCACCGTGCCCTACAACAACATGTATTTTTTGTGGAGTTAACTTTCTAGCACATTCGATCACATGGCCTAACATTGATTTACCGGCGATTTTATGTAAGACCTTAGGTAATGTTGAGCACATACGTGTTCCTTTACCTGCGGCAAGAATTATGATTTCTAATGACATCGCTTATCTCCCAAAAATTAAAGGGCAGCCTAAGCTACCCTTTTACAAGCAAACCACAAAAAGCCTACTTAAACTTTTTTCTAACTTCAGCAATTGTTCGTAATTGTGCAGCCGCTTGAGCAAGACTTAACGCAGTCTTAGAGTAATCTTGCTCAGATACTTTATTATTCAACTCTTTCTCAGCTGAAATCATTGCAGCTTTAGCCGCAGCTTCATCTAAATCCTCAGCACGGATACCTGTATCCGCTAACACTAAGACCTCAAAAGGCTGCACTTCTAAAAAGCCACCAGAAATATAAAATACCTCTTCTGTGTCATCTTCTTTGACAATACGTACAGGACCGGGTAACAAATTCGTTAGTAAAGGAGAATGATTAGGTAAAATTCCCAAATCCCCCATACCACCATGTGCTACTACACGCTTAACTGTACCGTCAAATAATGATTCTTCTGCACTTACGATGCTACATTTAATCGTTGCCATACCTATAACCTCGAATTGATGCCCATATTAATGCTATGGGCATACCCCATTATAGGGTCTTAGCTTTTTCAATGGCTTCGTCAATAGTACCTACCATATAAAACGCTTGCTCTGGTAGATGGTCATAATCACCATTCAAAATACCTTTAAAAGCACGAATTGTTTCTTTTAAAGGTACATACTTACCAGGAGAGCCAGTAAATACTTCTGCTACGAAGAACGGTTGTGATAAGAAACGTTGCATCTTACGTGCACGAGCTACTAATAACTTATCGTCTTCAGATAATTCATCCATACCCAAAATAGCAATAATATCTTTTAACTCTTTATAGCGTTGCAATACGTATTGTACACCACGAGCCACATCATAATGCTCTTGACCGATAACATGAGGGTCAAGCTGACGAGAAGTAGAGTCTAATGGATCTACCGCAGGATAAATACCTAAAGAAGCAATATCACGAGATAATACGACCGTTGCATCCAAGTGGGCAAACGTTGTTGCAGGTGATGGGTCTGTTAAGTCATCCGCAGGAACATATACCGCCTGAATTGAGGTAATAGAACCTTTCTTCGTTGTTGTAATACGTTCTTGTAAAGCCCCCATCTCTTCTGCCAATGTAGGTTGATAACCTACTGCTGATGGCATACGACCTAATAGTGCCGATACCTCTGTTCCCGCGAGTGTATAACGATAAATGTTATCGATAAACAATAATACATCACGCCCTTCATCACGGAACTTTTCAGCAATCGTTAAACCTGTTAATGCAACGCGTAGGCGGTTACCTGGTGGCTCATTCATTTGCCCATACACAAGTGCCACTTTATCAAGTACGTTTGAGTCTTTCATTTCGTGGTAGAAGTCGTTACCCTCACGAGTACGCTCACCCACTCCAGCAAATACAGAGAAACCACTGTGTTCCATTGCAATATTACGGATAAGCTCCATCATATTTACAGTTTTACCAACACCCGCACCACCGAACAATCCAACTTTACCCCCTCTGGCGAAAGGACAAACAAGGTCAATTACCTTGATACCTGTTTCAAGTAGTTCATTACCACCTGCTTGTTCTTCAAATGAGGGAGCCTCACGATGGATACTCCAGCGTTCTTCTTCACCTATAGGGCCTTGTTCATCAATAGGGTTACCAAGAACATCCATGATACGTCCTAAGGTTTTAACACCTACAGGTACAGAAATTGGCGCACCGGTATTTGTTACATCAAGACCTCGTTTCAACCCTTCAGTAGATCCCATTGCAATGGAACGAACAATGCCATCACCTAATTGCTGTTGAACCTCTAATGTTGTCTCAACGCCTTCTACTTTCAATGCGTCATAAACTTTAGGAATAGTATCACGTGGAAACTCCACATCAATAACTGCCCCGATAATTTGAATGATACGTCCGCTACTCATAGCTGGATATCCTCTGAATTTATAAACTTTTACGATACAGCAGCTGCACCGCTAACGATTTCTGTAATTTCTTGCGTAATAGCTGCCTGACGAGCTTTATTATAAATGAGCTGTAGCCCACTAATAAGATCATCAGCATTATTCGTTGCATTTTGCATTGCAACCATTCGAGCAGCTTGTTCCGCAGCGCCATTTTCTACCACTGCTTGATAAACAACAGACTCGATATAACGCTTCAATAATGCATCAAGTAATTCTTGTGGATTAGGTTCATAGATATAATCCCAATGACCATTAACTAATTTCTGATGCAACTTCTCATCTTCCGCTGTTGCTGTTGTTTTTGGCAATGGTAATAACTGCAATAATTTTGGCTTTTGAGTCATTGTATTAATAAACTCATTACATGCCAAATAGACCCTATCTACACGCTTTTGGTCAAAGGCATCTAACATCACTTTTACTGCACCAACTAACTCTTTAATAGAAGCTTGCTCACTAATATCTGTGACAGCAGCTACAACTTTAAAGCCTAAGTGATTAAAGAAACTAACACCTTTAGAGCCTATTACGCAAAGCTCAACCTCAACATTTTGATCATGCCACTTATGGTAATCTTTGATAATTTCTTTGAATAAATTAATATTTAATCCACCACAAAGACCACGGTTAGTTGATACGACAATATAGCCAACACGTTTTACAGGACGCTCAACCATAAATGGAGGATGATAATCAGCTGCATTGGCATTCGCTAAGTGAGTGATTACTTGGTAGATACGTTCAGCATAAGGACGACCAGCAGCCATTAATGATTGCGCCTTACGCATTTTACTCACGGCAACCTTTTCCATCGCACTCGTAATTTTCTGCGTACTTTTTATGCTCGCAATTTTCGTGCGAATCTCTTTTGCGCCTGACATATTACACCTTTAGCATTAACAAGCAGGTATTCTCATACCTGCTATTTCTTACCAAGTATGGGTTGTTTTAAATGTTTCAATACCCGCTTTGATTTCAGCATCAATTTCATCATTAAAGTCGCCTTTAACGTTAATTTTTGCCATTAAATCTACTTTATCTCTACTAAAATATTCTAATAAAGCCGTTTCAAATGCACTTACTTTGTTTAGTTCAATATCTTGTAAATAGCCACGTTCTGCGGCGTATAGCGAAACAGCCATTTTTGCAATAGAGAATGGAGCATATTGCTTTTGCTTCATTAACTCTGTTACACGCTCACCATGTTCTAATTGTTTACGTGTTGCTTCATCCAAATCAGAAGCAAACTGTGCAAATGCTGCTAATTCACGATATTGAGCAAGTGCAGTACGAATACCACCAGATAGCTTTTTAATGATCTTAGTTTGTGCAGCCCCACCAACACGAGAAACTGAAATACCCGCATTAACCGCAGGACGAATACCTGAGTTAAATAAAGAAGACTCTAAGAAAATTTGGCCATCGGTAATAGAAATAACGTTAGTCGGTACGAATGCTGATACGTCACCTGCTTGCGTTTCAATAATAGGCAATGCGGTTAAGGAACCTGTTTGGCCTTTTACTTCGCCTTTTGTAAACTCTTCTACATATTCTTCTGATACTCGAGAAGCACGCTCAAGTAAACGGCTATGTAAATAGAACACATCACCAGGATACGCTTCACGACCAGGTGGACGGCGTAATAATAATGAAATTTGACGATAAGCTACTGCTTGTTTTGACAAATCATCATAAATAATGAGTGCATCTTCACCGCGATCACGGAAATATTCACCCATAGTACAGCCAGAGTATGGAGCTAAATACTGTAAGGCAGCTGATTCTGAAGCGCTCGCCACAACAACAATTGTATTTTGTAAAGCACCATTTTCATCAAGTTTACGCACAACATTGGCAATAGTCGATTGTTTTTGACCAATTGCTACATAAATACATTTGATACCGCTATCTTTTTGATTGATAATCGCATCAACTGCTAAAGCAGTCTTACCAATTTGTCGGTCACCAATGATTAACTCACGCTGGCCACGACCAATCGGGATCATTGAGTCCACAGATTTGTAACCTGTTTGTACAGGTTGATCAACTGACTTACGCCAAATGACGCCAGGTGCCACTTTTTCAACAGCATCCGTTTGCGTTGTGCCTAATGGTCCTTTCCCATCAATAGGATTACCCAAAGCGTCAACCACACGACCTAATAATTCACGGCCAACAGGTACTTCAAGGATACGACCAGTACATTTAGCGCTCATGCCTTCAGAAAGGCTTAAGTACTCGCCTAATACAACCGCACCAACAGAGTCTTCCTCTAGGTTCAGTGCCATACCATAAACACTGCCAGGGAACTCTATCATTTCGCCATACATTACATCTGCAAGTCCGTAAATACGTACGATACCATCTGATACACTGACGATAGTACCTTCATTACGCGCTTGCGTTGAAATATCAAGGTTTGCTATGCGCTCCTTAATAATTTCAGTTATTTCAGAAGGATTTAATTGCTGCATGCCATGCCCCTTAATCAGGAATTCATTGCTTCGGCGAGTTTATCTAGCCGACCACGAACTGAACTATCTATTACCAAATCACCTGCACGAATCATTAAACCAGCAATCAATGCAGAATTTACTGTTTGTTTAGCTTGCACAGTTCGATCAAGTCTTTTCGATAACGCATTCGTTATTTTATGAAGCTGCTCCTCGCTTAAAGCAAAAGCTGTCTCCACTTCAACATCTACTATACGCTCTGCCTCTAGCTTGTAATCTTTGAACAGTTCACAAAGAGTAGGTAGTAAAGATAAACGCCCGTTATCACCTAACACATTTAAAAAATTACTAAAGGAATCATCTACATAACCTGCCAACAAAGTGGCTAAAAATTTAGCTTTTTGGGCATGTGTTAATGTTGGCTTTCCTAACTCTAGAACAACTGCTGGTTGTTCTAAAACATAAGCCGCGGCTTTAAGCATGCTAAACCATGTATCAACTTGATTCGCACTTTTAGCAAACTCAAACGCAGCCCTTGCATAAGGTCTGGCAAGTGTATGGTTATTTATCATTACCTGCCTCGTTTATAATTTAGAAGCCATTTTATCAACCAGATCACTGTGTGCTTTTGCATCTACAGAAGATTCAAGAACCTTTGTAGCACCTTGCACAACTAAATCCGCTACTTGTGAGCGAAGTTGATCTCTAGCACGGTTGATTTCAAGATCTATTTCAGATCGTGCATTAGCAATTAACTTTTCACCCTCTGCACGAGCCTGAGCTTTAGACTCATCAATAATTGATGATGCTGTTTTATTAGCTTTATCAAGAATATCTGTAGCCTGTTCTTTACCTTCACGAATTATCTGTTCAACTTGTTGTTGGACATCCTTCAGTTCGTGCTCTGCACGACCAGCAGCATCCAAACCTTCAGCAATTTTTCTCTTGCGTTCTTGCATAACCTGACTAATAGGTGGCCATACATATTTCATACAAAACAAGACAAAAATAGCGAAAGCAATTGTTTGACCGATAAGCGTCAAATTTATATTCATAACAATTTACCCCATGCTATCTGAGTTGGTGCTAGTTTCTATTATTAAGTTAAGCACTTTGCTTATCCCTAAATAACAAATAACTTAAACTCCAGCTGGGCCAACTACGAAGATAAGGTACATTGCAATACCTACACCAATCATTGGTACCGCATCAAGTAAACCGGCCATTAAGAACGTTTTTGTTTGTAATGTAGAAGCTAATTCTGGTTGACGTGCTGTAGACTCAAGTAATTTACCACCTAGAATAGCGAAACCGATACCAGTACCTAAAGCACCTAAACCGATCATTAAAGCTGCTGCTATGTAAACCATATAAACTCCTAAAAGTAATATAATAAAAACTAATGTTGATAAAAAGCATCTATTACTAACATAATATTAGTGATGCTCATGTGCCGCACTCAAATAAACCACTGATAATACCATAAATACAAAAGCTTGTAATGGTATCACAAGGATATGGAAAATTGCCCATGGCACATTAAGGATCCACTGAATCCAAAACGGTAACAGGGCAATTAAGATAAATATAACTTCCCCTGCATACATATTACCAAATAACCGCAAGGCTAAACTAAGTGGCTTTGTGAATAGTCCAATCAGCTCTAGAAACAAATTGAAAGGGACCAATAACCAATGATTAAAGGGAGTAAAGGCCAATTCCTTAGTAAATCCACCGACCCCTTTAATTTTGAAGCTATAATAAAGAATTAAAACAAACACACCTAAAGAAATACCAAATGTACCATTAGGATCTGCTGTAGGAACAACTTTCCAATAAGGAAGCCCTATGGCACTGGCCAGATCAGGAAGATAATCAACAGGAATCCATTTCAAGCTGTTCATCAAAAAGACCCAGACAAAAATAGTCAAGGCAAGAGGAGCAATAAGTGGATTTTTTGCAGTAAAAACATCTTTAACGGTGTTATCAATAAATTCAACCGTCCACTCTACAATACACTGCAATGTACCTGGCTTATCAATAGAAGCACGTTTTGCTACATAGCGGAACAGGCCTAAGAAAATAATACCCATTAAAATAGAAAAGAACATCGTATCAAGATTGATAGACCAAAAACCCATTTGTTCAACTTGCTCATGCGTTCTTGCCAACATCCAACCGTCCGGTGTTTTACCAAAGACCAAGTTTTGCAGATGGTGCTGAATATAACCTGCTGCTGATGGATCCGCGTCTGCTGCCATAATCGCCTCTATCTTTAATATTTTCTAAAACTCTTTTTTACCAGTAACAGCCCTAAAGCTGAAACTATTAATACTGCAAAATAACCAATAAAAAGTGCTATAAAATTATTTGGTTTTATTACCAAAAATACAAATATAAATAACCCTACAGTCAAAACATACTTGCCCATTTCACCCGACCAAAAGGACAAGGTGATATCTAAGGCAGATCGAGCACCGAAATAGCGAAAAGCTTTCAACGCGAAATAGATATTAGGCAGCAAGACTATTAATCCACCTAACATTGCATTTCCTGCTGCGCTTATACCCTCAGCAAGCAAGAAAACTACAGCTATTACTACGCTCATTAGTACCTGAGCCAAAAGTAGTTTTGAAATCGCCAGTTGATGCAGAGGTGTTTTATTACGAAAAGCCACTTATCAACTCAGCTATTCTAAATCAATACTATTATATTTCATTAGCACTAATCATTATTACTTAGTTAAACGTAAAGTATAGGGGTATCCAAGCAAAGCTTCAATACAAAGTTGTATTATTTTTATAAATCATTACTTCAGTCAATGAATATGCTTTAAGACACCCTGCAACTCATCCACAGAATTATAGCGTATAACAAGTTCACCTTTTCCTTTTTTATTATGCTTTATGACAACGGGCGCCCCTAATCGCTCTGCTAGCTTCTGCTCTAGCCTTGTTATGTCTGGATCAATCTGTGTTTGAGTGATCTTACCTGTAGTCTCATTTAGCCATTGACGAACCAATGCTTCAGCTTGACGAACAGATAACCCTCTTGCCACAATAAAACGTGCCCCCTCTGCCTGTCTTTCCGCAGGTAAGCCTAACAAAGCACGGGCATGTCCCATTTCTAAATCACCATGAGCTAACATTACTTTTATGTCTTCTGGTAAGCTGATCAAACGCAATAAGTTAGTAACGGCTGTTCTAGACTTACCGACTGCTTCCGCCACTTGTTGCTGTGTTAATTCAAACTCTTGCTGTAATCGTTGTAAAGCGACAGCTTCTTCGATTGGATTCAAGTCTTCACGTTGAATATTCTCAATCAGCGCTAATGCTATTGCCGTTTCATCCGGAATTTCTCGAACAAGGGCAGGAATTTTATCCAAGCCAGCTTGCTGACTAGCTCGCCAGCGCCTTTCACCTGCAATGATTTCATAACGCCCTTTTCCTATAGGTCTTACCACAATAGGCTGCATAACTCCTTGCGCTTTGATAGACTGAGCTAACTCTTCAAGACTTTGAGGATCTATATCTCGACGAGGCTGGTATTTTCCACGCTGAATAATATCGAGAGGCAACTGTTGTAATTCACTTTGAGCTACAATAGCCGTTTGATCCGGAATAATCGATGCTGAGTTCCCCCCAAGTAATGCATCTAACCCTCGGCCTAGACCTCTTTTCTTTACAGCCATGCTTTTGTCGTTCCTTATGATTTTGTCTTACGTTGTCTTTTAATTAATTCTTTTGCTAAAGCCAAATAGGCTTCAGCACCTTTGGACTGCTTATCATACACTAGTGCAGGTAATCCAAAACTGGGGGCTTCTGCCAGGCGGATATTGCGAGGAATTACCGTTTCATAAAGCCTATCACCGAAGTGTTCAGCTAATTGAACTGACACATCATTAGTAAGACTCATTCTTGAATCATACATTGTCCGCACCAGCCCTTCAATACATAGTGTAGGATTAAGCGACTGACTTATCCTTTCAATGGTATTTAATAAGTCAGTTAGACCCTCTAAGGCATAATACTCACACTGCATTGGAATTATAACACTATCGGCAGCAACCAACGCATTAACCGTCAGCATAGATAAAGAGGGTGGGCAATCTATTAAAATGAAATCATAATTATCGCGGATAGGAGCCAAAGCTTCACGAAGTCGATTCTCTTTCGAATTCACTTCTAATAGCTCTACCTCAGCCGCTGTTAAATCCCTATTAGCAGGAAGTAATTGATAACCTGCCTGCTCGGAAAAAAACATTGCCTCTACAAAATTACAGTCTCCTACCAAAACATCATAAATGGAACGCTCCAAGGCTAGCTTATCAACGCCACTACCCGTTGTTGCATTGCCTTGTGGATCAAGGTCAACAAGTAATACATGCTTTCTAGATGCTACCAAAGAAGCGGCCAGATTAATGCAGGTAGTAGTTTTTCCTACTCCCCCTTTTTGGTTAACAATTGCAATAACCTTAGCCATTCACTTACCTTTTATGGGTGATATTGAATAATAAGCAAATGTCGTTGCCCTTCACAATTTGGCACCGTCAACGAATAATTTGCTTCTACTTTAAAGTTTTCAGGAAGTGCTTGCAACTCATCTTCAGGGTAAATCCCCTTCATTGCAAACCATCTTGTACTCTCATTAGCTAAATGCTTAGTCAACGTGACAAAGTCCTCTATTGAACTAAACGCTCTCGATACAATACCGGAAAAAGTTTGTTTCACGTGAAACGATTCAACACGCTCATTAACAATCTTAACATTAGCCAATTTTAGCTCAAGAACCACTTGAGTTAAAAATCTTGTTTTTTTACCATTACTGTCCAGCAATACGAACTGTATATCACGAAACATAATGGCTAATGGAATACCGGGCATACCACCACCACTACCCACATCTAACCAATACTCACCCTTAATATACGGAACAATGCTTAAACTATCCAACAGATGGCGTGATACCATTTGGTTGATATCCCGAATAGCCGTTAAATTATATGCTTTATTCCATTTTGCCAACAACGCTAAATAACTCAACAATAGCTGTTGCTGTTCTGGTGAAACAGCTATATTTAGCTGCTTTATACCATGCTTTAAGATATCAACCTGCTGTTGGGTAACTAACGCCATCAATGCCGCTCCAGTTGACGACTCATATTATGTTTCTTTAAATAAACCATGAGCAATGAAACAGCTGCAGGCGTTACACCTGGTATTCTAGAAGCTTGCCCTAATGTTTGAGGCTTTACAGTTATTAATTTTTGCTGAATTTCTTTCGAAAGCCCAGAGATAGCAGTAAAATCAAGACTATCTGGCAATACAACATTTTCACTGTCACGCAACCGCTCTATCTCTTCATATTGCCGATTAATATAACCTGAGTACTTCGTTTGAATTTCTAATTGCTCTGCAACTTGGTCATCAATATCATCAATACCAACCGTTTCCATCAGTGATTTAAAATCCACCTCAGGACGAGCCAGTAAACTAAGTAAGTTATATTCATGCGTTAATGCTGTATTAAACTTTTTAATAACCGCATCACCCTTAGGTGTATTAGGTAATATCCATGTCGTTTTTAAGCGCTCTGTATCTTTTATAATATTCTCACGCTTACGACAAAATGCATCCCAACGGGCATCATCAACTAATCCTAACTCGCGCCCCTTCTCCGTCAAACGTAAATCCGCATTATCTTCTCTTAAAATAAGGCGATACTCTGCACGCGAGGTAAACATTCGGTAAGGTTCAGAAGTACCTAATGTAATAAGATCGTCAACTAAAACGCCTAAATACGCCTCATCACGACGAGGGCACCAACTCTCTTTACCCTGTGATTTTAATGCCGCGTTACTACCCGCCAACAAACCTTGCGCAGCAGCCTCTTCATAGCCTGTTGTCCCATTAATTTGACCCGCAAAAAACAAATTATTTAAGTGTTTTGTCTCTAAGCTTGTTTTTAAATCTCTGGGATCAAAAAAATCATACTCTATGGCATAACCAGGACGAAGAATATGAGCATTTTCTAACCCTTTCATGCTATGTACAAAATCCAATTGCACATCAAAAGGCAACGAGGTAGATATACCATTGGGGTATAATTCGTTTGTCGTTAAACCTTCTGGTTCTAAAAAGATTTGATGACTTTCTTTATCCGCAAAACGGTGAATTTTATCTTCAATAGAAGGGCAGTAACGTGGACCAATACCCTCAATAACACCTGAGTACATAGGTGAACGATCCAAATTGGCTGCAATAATTTCATGGGTGCGCGCATTGGTTGCGGTAGCCCAACAACTAATTTGCTGAGGATGCTCATCAACACTGCCTAAAAAAGACATCACAGGCAAAGGAAAATCGCCCGGTTGCTCAATCATAACTGAAAAGTCAACGCTTCTTGCATCAATACGAGGCGGTGTCCCTGTTTTTAAACGCCCTACGCGAAGAGGTAATTCTCTTAATCGACTACCTAATGCAATAGCAGGAGGATCCCCTGCCCGTCCAGCAGAATGATGCTCTAAACCAATATGCACTAAACCATTTAAAAAAGTACCTGCAGTCAACACAACGGTATCAGATAAAAACCTAACGCCCATTTGTGTAACAACGCCTTTAACATCAGCTCCCTCAACAATTAAATCATCACAGGCTTGTTGAAATAGCCAAAGATTAGGCTGGTTCTCTAACTTATAACGAATAGCCGCTTTATAGAGTATGCGATCAGCCTGAGCCCTGGTTGCTCTAACGGCAGGCCCTTTGCGGCTATTTAAGATACGAAACTGAATGCCTGATTTATCGGCAGCATGTGCCATCTCACCACCCAACGCATCAATTTCTCGGACAATATGACTTTTCCCAATACCACCAATAGCAGGGTTGCAACTCATTTGGCCTAATGTTTCAATATTATGAGTCAGGAGAAGTGTTTTTACTCCCATGCGCGCAGCAGCCAACGCTGCCTCTGTACCTGCATGACCACCACCTACTACAATGACTCCAAATCGACTGGGAAAGTCCACTATTTAACCTCTTAAGAAGAACAAAGCACTGGCTGAAAATAGCCGTATAGTATAGGTTATTTTATTACGAAGATTAAAGGAGTAATAGTTTATTTTAAAAGAAAATAGTTATTTTTGAATTTGCGTTTTATTCAAGATGAAATATATTCACACTAAAATAAGCCAATACTACTTAACTATCTTATTGAAATATTGGAAAATGTTAACTAATTAAAAATGCTATTTTTATAATGGGTCAAACGTTATTTAATAAACATTTATCAAGCTTCCTTAACCTTAAGATAATTAAGGTTAAGGAAATAATAGCTTACTTACGTTTAGCGCTAAACTCTTCAGCAAGAGTACCTACCTCTCCCGGTACTTTAGGCGCATAATCACGAGGGGTATCGTTATATGTGTTAACTGCCGTAGTTTCTTGCTCTGGAATATCTTGTTCAACTTGGCCTTCAGCGGAATAATCCAAAGCTTTCAACTCATCCATTTTAATTTCAGATAATAATCTTGATCTTAACTCACTATCAGACACAAGAGTTTCCACCGAATGCTGTAAATGTGACTGCATTTCCTGATAACTTTGTGAGAACTTCTGAGCGATACTTGCTGTTTTATTAAAATGATTAGCCACTTCCGTTTGATAGTCTGAAAAACGCCCCTGTAAACTATCCATTTGATTCTTCAAATTACCTGAGCTGTCACGTCCAGCAGTTGCTTTACTCACTAAAAAACCACCCAGCACACCTACTAAAAATGCTACGATCGCAATAATTACTACTAAGCCCATCTCCATCTTCGTGCCTCTCTTGCTATATAATTAACCCACAAAGGAAATATTACAAAGTAATTGTATCAAACAAAAAACCATTGATTTAAAATTTATTTTTAATATAGTTAAATCATTTATTATATATTGGACACGGAGCTTAACGTTGTCAACTCAAGAAATTGTACTATTTATTAATGGCCCAGCGGGTAAGCTTGAAGCACTCTATTGCGAACAACCTGATGCTAAAGGTATTGCTCTTATTTGTCACCCCCATCCACTCTATGCAGGAACGATGCAAAACAAAGTAGTCGCAACATTACAACGTACTGCTCGAGATAATCAATGGTCAACGCTACGCTTTAACTTTAGGGGCGTAGGAAAAAGCGAAGGAACTTACGGTGAAGGTGTGGGTGAAACAGCCGATGCTAAAGCAGCACTTGAGTGGCTACAAGCAAAAAATCCTAATCAACCCATTATCATCATGGGATTTTCTTTTGGCTCGTGTGTCGCCGCATGCTTGGCGGGACAATTAGAGCAACAAGGAACGCCTATTAAACAACTAATCATGATAGCACCACCTGTTGAGCGATTTGATATTAAGGGGAAACTACCCACTAGCTGCCCTTTATTAGTGATTCAACCTGAGGCTGACGAAGTCGTCACCCCCCAAATCGTTTATGATTGGAGCAACCATTTAACTATCGAGCATACATTGCTTACTGTTCCTGAATGCAGCCATTTCTTTCATGGACGCTTAACCGAACTTAAAGACTTGGTAGCACCTTATCTTCAATAATTTAATTTAAACAAAATGGTCATTTTATGAAAACTCGTGTTCTTACAGGTATTACAACAACAGGTACACCTCATTTAGGTAATTATGCAGGGGCTATTCGTCCCGCAATAAGAGCTAGCCTACAAACAGATGTTGATTCTTTTTATTTTCTAGCCGATTATCATGCACTTATTAAGTGTGATGACCCCTTGCGTATACAAAAGTCTCGTCTAGAACTTGCCGCCACATGGTTAGCCAGTGGCCTAAATCCTGAACGGGTCACTTTCTACCGTCAGTCAGATATCCCTGAAATACCTGAACTCATGTGGTTATTAACCTGTGTTTCAGCTAAAGGATTACTTAATCGCGCTCACGCTTATAAAGCTTCGGTAGATAAGAACTTAGAGCAAAATGAAGACCCTGATGCAGGGATTACCATGGGATTATTCTGCTACCCGGTGCTTATGGCAGCTGATATTTTAATGTTCAATGCCAATAAAATACCTGTGGGTCGTGATCAAATCCAACACGTTGAAATGGCGAGAGACATTGCCCAACGTTTCAATATGCTCTATGGTCAAGGAAAAGATCTATTTACGTTGCCAGAGGCACTCATTGAAGAAGCTGTTGCGACACTTCCTGGCTTAGATGGTCGTAAAATGTCCAAAAGCTATAACAATACCATTCCTTTATTTAGCCCAGAAAAAGAACTAAAAGAGGCCATTTCGAAGATAGTTACTGACTCAAAGCTCCCTGGTGAACCCAAAGACCCTGATGAGGCACACTTATTCACGCTTTACAAAGCCTTTGCAACACTACAACAAACAGAAGCCTTCTACCACGACCTTAAACAGGGCTTAGGCTGGGGTGAGGCTAAACAACAATTATTTACACTGATTAACAATGAGCTAAGTGCGCCTCGCGAACACTATCATGCTTTATTGGCTAAACCCAATGATATTGAAGATATTTTACAAGCAGGTGCAGCTAAAGCAAGAAAACTTGCTAAACCTTTCTTACAAGAGCTTAGAGAGTCAGTAGGTTTGCGTAATTTTAATCAACAGCTCACAACTAATGATAAACAAAAGAAAAAAGCAGCCAAAGCAGCGCGCTTTGTTAGTTTTAGAGAAAAAGACGGTCATTTCCATTTCCGCTTAGTAGCTGCTAATGGTGATGAGCTTTTACTATCAAAAGGCTTTACAAACCCTAAAGAAATTGGCGTATTAACCCAACAATTGATTAATACACCTACATCGCGCCAGCTCACCAGTGAAAATTCACAAGTAACTCTCTATTGGGAAAATGAATTCATTGCTCAAAGCCCTTATTGTACCGATGAAGAAGCGTTAAAAACATTAATCAGTGCAGTAAATGAAGCGCTAGAATCACTGGCTAGCGAAGAGTAAAGAATGCTACCTGACTTTAAGCAACAGTTTAAACAGCTACTACGGACAAACTCCGTCAGCTCAACCCAAGCTAATCTTGATCAAAGCAATAAAGAAGTGATCGATTTACTGGCTTCATGGTTAGACGAGTTAGGATTTAAACTTGAAATACAAGCCGTTGCAGAGGGTAAATATAATTTACTTGCACAATATGGCTCAGGTACAGGCGGTTTTGTTTTAGCAGGGCATACTGACACGGTACCTTATGATGAAACTCACTGGGCAAGTAATCCTCTTGACCTTTACGAAGCGGATAATCGTTGGTACGGTTTAGGTAGTTGTGACATGAAAGGCTTTTTCGCAATCGCAATAAAAGCCTTACAACCTTTGTTAAATAAACCTTTTAAGCAACCCTTATTTATTTTAGCAACCTGTGACGAAGAAAGCTCCATGAACGGTGCTCGCACCTTGTTAGCTAGCAAACAAAAATTTGGACGTGCTGCCGTCATTGGCGAACCCACTAACCTACACCCCATTCGCCTGCACAAAGGCATAATGATGGACCGTATCGAAATGATTGGGCAAAGTGGCCACTCTTCTAATCCTACGTTAGGTCACAGTGCGCTGGAAGCAATGAATGAGGCCATGACAACACTGCTAAAATTACGTAGTAAATGGCAACAACATTATCAAAATCCTCTTTTTTCTGTGCCCTACCCTACATTAAACCTAGGTTGCATTCATGGGGGCGATAACCCCAACCGTATTTGTGGGCAATGTGCCTTAGAGTTTGATCTTAGGCCATTACCAACCATGGTTGCTGATGATTTAAGAGCAACGATCATTCAACAGTTAACACCTATCATTGAAAAGCACCAAGTATCCCTTAATTATCAACCACTGTTTGGAGATATTCCAGCCTTTGAACAAAATGCCAACAGTGAACTAGTCAAACTTGCCGAAAAACTCACAGGACTCACCAGTGAGTCTGTTGCATTTGCAACCGAAGCCCCCTTTATTCAACAAGTTGTTGGTGATACGATCATTCTAGGTGCGGGCTCTATTGACCAAGCCCATCAACCCAATGAGTACTTATCACTTTCTCAAATAGAGCCTTATACGTTATTATTGCGCCAACTAATAACACATTACTGCTTATCATAGGAGCCTTACGCATTGAAACAGCGACGAAATAACAAACACTTAAATAAATAACTGTATTTTCTTGTTTTAATCATAGGTTCTTATTATGTCTTACTACGTACAATGGCTACGCCAAGCTTCCCCTTATATCAATGCCCATCGGGGTAAAACCTTTGTGGTAATGATTCCTGGCGAGGCAGTTGAGCATCCAAATTTTAATAATATTATTTATGACCTTGTGTTATTACATAGTTTAGGTGTTCGACTTGTTTTAGTTAATGGTTCTCGCCCACAAATTAATAAAAAGATCGCGGACAAAAAAATATCACCCCATTATCACCACGGATTACGTGTGACGAATGCTGAAATACTAGACTGCGTCATAGAGGTTGTAGGGCGACTTCGCAGCACATTTGAAGCTAAACTATCAATGGATCTTGCCTCATCACCGATGCAAGGTGCAAGATTACGTGTAACCAGTGGCAATTTTGTAACTGCCAAACCCATTGGCGTGGTTGATGGTATTGATTTTCAGCACACAGGTGAAGTTCGCCGTATTGACAGAAAAGGTATTTGCCGCCAGCTAGATGAAAACAATATCGTTTTGCTTTCTCCCTTAGGTTACTCCCCCACAGGCGAGATTTTTAACTTGTCTGGGGAAGACATCGCCATGTTTACAGCAATCAAACTACAAGCGGATAAACTTATCCTCTACGGAGAAGAAAAAGGTATTTTCGATGAGCAAGGGCAGCTAATTAGAGAACTACGCCCTCATGAGGCAGTGTCCCATATAGAAAGACTCGCCAACCATTATCAAGCAAAATTATTAACAACCGCGACAGAAGCTTGTCGGCAAGGTGTACAAAGGGCTCAAATTGTATCTTATGCAGAAAATGGCGCTCTATTAGAGGAATTATTTAGTCGCGAAGGAAATGGCACCCTAATAGCACAAGAACAGTTTGAAACGATTAGAGAAGCAACCATTGAAGATGTTGGCGGTTTAATGGAGCTCATTAGGCCGTTAGAAGAACAAGGTATTTTGGTACGTCGCTCTCGTGAAGTATTAGAGCGTGAGATTGAGCAATTTACTATTATTGAGCGCGAAGGAATGATCATTGCCTGTGCAGCGCTGTACCCAATCGCTGACTCAGTAGCAGGAGAGCTTGCTTGTTTAGCGGTTAACCCTCAATATCGTCATGATGGTAAAGGCGATGAATTATTAGCAAGAATCATCATGCGTGCACAACAGCAAGGTATTAAAACATTGTTTGTATTATCCACCAAAACGGCTCACTGGTTTTTAGAGCGCGGCTTTCTGCCAAGTAGTGTGGATAGACTCCCCAGTGCAAGGGCATCACTTTACAACTTTCAACGAAACTCGAAAGTATTTGAAAAAGCGATTTAATCTCAAATGGCTGCTTTGTTGATTTAAAAAAGCGTAGCGTTATAGAAACGATAAATATAGCCTACGCTTTTATATAAATTTTATTATATAATAATTCGCTTATATTGAAATAACTGAATATTATTTTATCTTTACTCAACAATCAGTTACTTTACCCTCTTCCTTAATTGAGTCTGTTTATAATATCTAGTAAATAGATATGGAGTTTTTTATTATATGATTGTATTAGATCAGGTTTACAAGCGTTATTCCCATCCCGACCAAAACGGGTGGTTTGATGCAGTACACCCAACGTCTCTTACTATCGATCAAGGTGAAGTGTTCGGTTTAATCGGTTTTTCTGGAGCAGGTAAATCAACCTTGTTACGCTTAATTAATTTACTTGAGCGTCCAGATGGTGGAAAAGTCATTGTTGACGGGCAGAATTTAACTAGCTTATCCACTGCACAACTGCGTAAAGCTCGTCAAAATATTGGCATGATCTTTCAACAGTTCAATTTGCTGAGTAATTTAACCGTTGCTGATAATGTGGCATTTCCTTTAAAAATTGCAGGATGGTCAACTGCAGATATTAATAAACGTGTTAAAGAATGTTTAGCTATTGTTGATTTAGAAGACCGTATTAATCATTACCCAGCACAGCTTTCAGGCGGTCAAAAACAACGTGTAGGTATTGCTAGAGCATTAGCCCCTAGTCCTCATGTCATTTTAGCAGATGAACCAACCAGTGCCCTTGATCCTTTCACTACACGCAGTGTGTTAGACTGTTTAAAAGAGATCAATAAACAATTTGGTGTCACCATCGTAATGGTAACTCATGAAATGCAAGTGATTCGTAATATTTGTAATCGTGCAGCGCTCATGGAGCAAGGGAAAATTGTTGAAATTGCTGAGATTAAAGATCACCAAATTCTAGCCAACTCAACATTGGCAAGTAAATTGATTGAGGGCTTTTAAGTGGAAAATAGCAAAGGTATTTTTTATTACTTAGATAATATCTGGTCTATAAAAGGTGAGTTTTGGGTCGCTAGCCAACAAACATTAATAATGGTTATTATTGCAACAGTTATTGCTGTTTTATTTGGTTTAGCTATTGGTATTTGTTTACATTTAACTAATCCTAACCAACTATGGAAAAATAAATGGGCTAATAAAACACTCGGAACACTGGTTGATTTTCTAAGAGCATTTCCTTTTGTCATCTTAATGGTTGCTATTAGTCCCTTCTCTGAGTCACTTATTAATGTATTATCGGGAAATAACCCCACAGCTTTTTTTGGAACATATACCGCCTCAGTAGCTTTATCTGTTGCAGCCATTCCCTATTTTGCACGATTAGTTGAACAGAACCTAAGAGAGATACCTAAAGGTATCATCGAGGCAGCTCAAGCAATGGGGGCATCCAATACAACCATTATTTTTCGGGTTTTAATAACAGAGGCAAGAGCAGGTATTGTTTCTAGTACAACGGTATTAATTATTAGTATTCTCTCTTACAGTGCAGCTGCTGGTATGATTGGTGGTGGTGGCTTAGGAGATCTTGCTATTCGTTATGGTTATAATCGCTACCAAACCGATATAATGATTGCAGTCGTTGTACTGCTTTCTATTATTGTTATTATGATACAAGCACTGGGTAATTTTATTACCCGTAAAATTGATAAACGTTAGGGTTAAATAACATGCATCAAACACTTACTTTAAAAGTTTTAGCGACAAGTTTATTAGCTGCTTGTTTAAGTCTAGCCGCTTGTGGTGATAAAACTGCTGAAAATAAAACGGCACAAGCCAATGAGCCTACCGCCAAAAAAACTATTCTTTTTGGTACCACCGTTGGTGATTTTGGTGACATGGTTAAATTTTCTATTAAGCCTATTTTAGAGAAAAAAGGCTATGATGTTAAATTGATAGAGTTCACAGACTATGTGCAACCTAATCTTGCCCTATCGAATGGAAATATCGATGTTAATATTTTTCAGCATAAACCTTATTTAGATAGTTTTAAAGCAGAAAGAAATCTTGCATTATCACCTGTATTCCAAGTACCTACAGCACCTCTTGGTATTTATTCTGGTCGTCTGCAAAAGCTAGAAGACGCTAAAAAAGATATGCGCGTATCTGTACCTAATGACCCTAGCAATTTCGCTCGGGCGCTTGTTATGATGAATGACTTAGGTTGGATTACATTAAAAGAAGGCATTAATCCGTTAACTGCTTCTGAACGTGATATTAAAGACAATAAGTACAATATCCAACTAGTTCAACTTGAAGCAGCACAAGTACCAAGATCACGTAATAATGTAGACTTCGCCATTATCAATGGTAATTATGCTGTTAGTTCCGGTGTCAAGTTAACGACTGCACTTTATCAAGAGCCTAGCTTTGCCTATGTAAACTGGGGTGTAATGCGTACTAAAGATATTGATCAGCCATGGGCTAAAGACGTGATAGCTGCTTATAACTCTGATGAGTTTAAAGACTACTCCCATAAAACATTTGAAGGTTATAAATGGCCTGCCAATTGGACAGTAGAAGTAAAAGCTCCTGTCAAAGCTGATGAACAAACTACAACACAAGAAACCACAGCGAAATAACTAATCGCGCATTAAAAAGCCCTTCAAATGAAGGGCTTTTTTTATTACTTATTGTTTTTAATCAACGCCACCAAATCCAAGGGATAATCGACATAAACACGTAATTCGTTATTATCACCATAAGAGAATCGATTGGTTGCACGGTAAAAAGAACTTCTTACTTTAAATGCAAGATCTTTTGCAGCGCCTTGCTGAATAGTATAAGAAACTTGATTAAACAACTCTCTTTCTTTACCACGTTTACCGCCACTATAAGCAGCTGTGTCTGCATTCCAACCATAAACATAAGCTGACTTAAAGGCTAACCCAGGAATACCGATACCAGCACCACTTAACTCATAACTTAATTGTAATGACTTTTCATCTTTTGCATTAAAGTCAGACTCGTAAGAATTAGCTAGCCAAATACTACTTCCACCATCATTAGTACCATAACCTGAACCATAGTCATAACCATGCCCATACCAACCACCCATAGATTGTTGATAGGCCACAATAAATGAATGTGCATCATAGCTGTACTTACCAGCTAAACTCCAGATTGTATTATTGATGCTTTTATCAATATCGCCTTCACTAGTGCGACGAACATACTTTTTATCATAATCGGTATGATAAATATTAAAATCAACATTGACACTTTGTTGATTATCAATTGGGTAAGTGTAATTAATATTACCGTAGGCGCGTTTAGCAATATCTTTATTCCATGAATAGTATAAGCTCGTTGCTAGATTATCTGTAAATTGATAAGTACCACCAATAAAATCTAAACGTTTCATACCCACATAATAGGCACTTGGGTAACCTGAGTTATCATGACCCGTGCTATGTGCACCGCTAATGGCTGTAAAATGCCCTGCATTAATTTCTAAATTTTCGATTTCTTTACTGGTAATTAACGTACCGGTGACTGACTCAGGTAGTAATCTTGAGCTATCGGTCATTAAAATCGGTAAGCTGACAAATTGGTTACCATATTTAATGGTTGTATTGGATATTCTTGCTTTTACCGCGCCGCCTAATTGGCTCCAATCGTGAGCGGCACGCCCCGAATCACCAACAGGTGTTACATCCATTGCTGCATTAGCATGGCCTCTACCACCATCTAAACGAATCCCTTGCAATCCCCATGCATCTAACCCAAAGCCAACGGTTCCTTCTGTAAATCCTGACTCAAATACAGTACTTAAACCAAGTCCCCAAGCCATTCTTTTACTTTGCCCTGTATTATGGCTACTTTTAAAATCTCGGCTAAAATACAAACTCCGTGCATGAGCATTCCATTTACTGTCTTCAATAAATCCTTTACTCTCGCTCTGTTCGCTAGCTAATAAAAATTGAGAATACGTTAAACAGCTAATTACTAATAACGCAACACGTTTAGTTGATTGCATTAGATAAAGACTCCTAGGGTCTACTATGGGGATTTTGATATATTTTGTTATAAATAATTTATATTATACCTAAATTAAATGGATATGCTTATATAAATAAAGGAGATTTTAGCTATGAAAACTAGTCAGCAAATTTTTAATGATGAGGGCTATTTAGTTTTAGAAAATATCTTAACGATTGATAAACTCAATGCTATTAAACAACAATTAATCGGTATTGATGTTGTTGGAGCGGGCAGTAGAGAATTATTGTCTGAAACGTGGTGCAAAACACTGGCTAATCAATTAAAAAAACATCCTGAATTGTCCACCATACTCCCCAATTCAAGCAAAGCAATACAGTGTACTTATTTTCAAAAGTCATTAGAAAAAAACTAGCTAGTACCTTTACACCAAGACCTTAGCATTCCTGTCAAAGAGCAATTTACAAAAGAGGGTTTTACAGGTTGGTCAAAAAAACAAGGGACTTTATTTGTACAGCCTCCTTCAACTATGGCTAATCAAATTATCGCCGTAAGATTACATATTGATGATTGCCAACAAGCCCATGGGCCTTTAAAAGTTGTTCCAACATCGCATCAGTTAGAGCGTATTCCTGAAAAGCAATGGATTGCCGTTCGTGATGAGAAAGGAGAGAAAGAGTGCACCGTCAATGCTGGTGGTGTAGTCATCATGAGCCCACTTATTTTACATTCATCATCTAGAGCTACGCATGCTAATGGTCGCTGTGTATTACATTTTTTATTTGTACCTGAGTCTCTTACAGAGGAAATTCCCTTTTTATTCTCTGCATAGACGTTAGTGGGTAGGTTTTCTTAATCGCTCACTTCGCCTACGTAAATACTCAATGGTTAATAACAATACGGCAGATGAAACCAGCATTATGGTTGCGGCCGCTGCAATGGTTGGTTCGATATTCTCACGAATGCCACTGAACATCTGCATAGGAAGTGTTCGCTGACTAGAGCTGGCTAAAAAGAGTGTCACCACAACCTCATCAAATGAGGTTGCAAAAGCAAATAAAGCGCCTGAAATAACACCTGGGGCAATTAAAGGAAAGGTTACTGTTCTAAACACAGTAAGAGGGGATGCACCTAAGCTAATGGCTGCTCGAGAAAAATTATCATCATAACCACGTAAAGAAGCCGTGACGGTAATGACTACAAAAGGAATACCTAATACGGTATGGGCTAAAATAATCCCTAAATAACTGTTGGTTAATTGTAATTGAGCAAAGAAAAAATACATACCAACTGCTGTAATCACAATTGGTGTAACCATCGGAGACATGATAATGCTCATAAAGAGCATTTTGCCTCTGAATTTAGTTTTAGCAATCCCCATTGCCGCTAAGGTTCCTAATACCGTTGCAAATAGTGTTGCAATGGGAGCAATAATAAAACTATTTTTAAGGGCGCTCATCCATGTATCTGATGTAAAGAAAGCCTTATACCAGGTAAGCGAAACATCATCCATAGGATAAGTTAAAAACGAACTGCTATTAAACGAAAGCGGAATAATAATAAGCACAGGCGTAATTAAAAAAACTAATACTAAACCAGCAAAACTATTAAATATAAATCGTCCAATTTTCCAGCTAGTGGAACGATAATAATGTTTAAACATATTAAACTTTTCGTTTCCTATAAGAAATTTTACTGTAAATCCAACTTAATATCACAACCAGTACAATAAGCTGTAAACTCAGTGCAGCAGCCAACCCCCAGTTATTTATTTCATTGGTATAATAATTTATAAAATAACTGATCATTTGATCAGCAGGCCCACCTAATAATGCAGGCGTCACATAATAACCAATGGCCATAATAAAGACTAATAAAACCCCAGCTCTGAGTCCTGCATACGTTTGTGGCACATACACTGTAGAAAATGCATACAATGGGTGTGCACCTAATGAGATAGCAGCACGTAAGTGTGTAGTGGAAATACCTTTCATCACCGCATAAAGGGGTAAAACAATAAAGGGTAATAAGATATGAATCATCGCAATGTATACACCAAAGCGCCCAGGAATAAAAGAAATGGGCTGACTAATGATGCCAAATAGCTGTAAGAGGTAATTAATTAATCCATTCGATTGTAATAAGATATACCATCCTGTCGTGCGAACCAGTAAAGAAGTCCAAAAAGGCAATAGTACTAAAATAAGTAATAAGTTAGCACGTTTCGTCGGCTGGCAAGAAAGCCAATAGGCAAGTGGATAACCAATTAACACACAAAAGGAAGTAATAATAAAAGACATCCAAAGTGTACGAAGCAGTATTTTTATATGGTAATTAGCTACTTGTTCATTGTGCATTTTAATGGTTATAGGCACTAGCTTACCTGTGTTGTAATCAGTTTTATAATCAAATGATTGCAATAAATAATGTGTTGTTAAACTGCCTGATACTTGTTTAATCACTTGCCATGTGGTCGGATCTTGCCAAAGGGGCGATGCAGCAACGATTTTACTTTTAATATCATCAACAGGCTTTCTTGGTAGCTTGCGTAGTGTTGTACTGATCATAATACGATATTTATCGTCTTCATAACCTAATCTTCTACCAATTGCCCCTGCTACCCCTTTTTTTCTGGCCTCTCGTAAATCGTTGGCAAGAGCCATAAAGACAGTGTTATCGGGGGTTGTTTTACCATCCCATGTTGCCAATGCTTGCAATGTTTGTGGTAAGTTCCGATGAATTTCCGGATTGATGATACTTTTGCATAAGATATCTGCCAACGGTACAACAAAAAAAACAATCAAAAAGATAACAACAGGCATGACTAATACACGAGATAGCCATCTTTTTTTACGGCCTGATTTTTTCAGCCCTTTTTTAAGTATTTGTTGTTTGATTATTTGTTCCATTATTAAACTCACTACTGGGAGGCCCAAATATTAAAACGTCTTTCTAATGGTTCGCCCTGCTCAACCCAAAAATTAGCATTAATTTTATGGGCATGTCGCATCACATCAGGATTATTAGGTAATTCTTTAAGCAATATAGGGTTGATCAGTGGTATAACCTGTTCATTAACAAAACCATAATGCGAGTATTCTGAAAATGCTTTTTGAGGTGCCGATGAAACGGCAAAGGCTATAAAGTCTTCTGCCAATTTTTTATGGCGGCTACCTTTGATAATGGCAAAATTATCGACATCGTAAAAACTATCATTCCACACCAGTCCCACGGGTTTTCCTTCTTGTTGAGCAATAACACCTCGTCCATTAAAAGTTGTGGTCATCACCACATCACCCGTTAATAACATGGGCAAAGGTTGAGAGCCTTTTTCCCACCAACGAATATAGGGTTTTATCTCATCAAGCTTTTTAAATGCTCTATCTACACCCTCAGGCGTTTTTAATAGGGTATAGACATCTTCTGGTTTTACATCATCTGCTAATAGTGCCGCCTCTAATGCTATCATCGGTATTTTTTGTAAACCACGATTACCCGGAAAATCTTTAATATTCCAAAAATCTTTCCATGTCTTAGGCTCACGAGGTAACTTATCTTTGTTGTAGGCAAAAATAATCGACCAACTAAAAAAACCTATGCCACATTCAGAAAAGTTACCTTTGATAAAGTCATTCTTATTACTAATTAAATTGGTATCAAGCGGCTCAAATAGGCCTTCACTACAACCTCTAATTAAATTAGCAGTTTCTACCTGAACAACGTCCCAGTCTATTTGCTGAGTTTCTATCATAGAACGAATCTTTGCCATGCCACCATTATAACTATCGGCCACAATCGATGTTTGTGTTTGTTTCATAAAGGGCTTATAAAAAGTCTCTTTTTGGGTTTTGGCATGAATTCCTCCTAATGAAACGACAGTTAATGCATCGTTTTGTTTCTGGCAGGCCATTAATAAATAACAGCCTAACAACAGTCCTATTTTCCTTTTCACGCCACTCGCCTTAATTTACTCAGATATCCATATATTAAACCGCTGTTGCAATGTTTCACCATGGTCTATCCAAAAATCAGGATCTAATTTATGGGCATTTTCCATGTGTTCTGGTGCTGTCGATAAGTGTTCAAGCGTCTTTTTATCTAATAATGCCGCTGTTTTTTTATTTGAAAAGCCATAACCTGCCACTTCTGAATATATCTTTTGATTTTCAGGTTGCATCGTCAGGGTTATAAAACGTTCAGCTGCTTCTTTGTTCTTTGTTCCTTTTACAATCGCAAAGCTATCCATGTCATAGAAACTATCATTCCAAACAATGCCTACTGGCTTACCTTCTTCTTGTGCATCATACACGCGGCCATTATAGGCCGAAGTCATCACTACATTACCTGAAATTAGCCATTGCATTGGTTGTGAACCAGATTCCCACCACTGAATATAAGGTTTTATTTCATCAAGCTTTTTGAATGCTCTGTCTACACCCTCAGGCGTTGCAAGTACAGTATAAATATCAGCAGGCTTCACACCATCTGCCAGCAAAGCGGCTTCTAAAGCAAGAATAGGGCTTTTTCTTAAGGCTCTTTTGCCTGGGAATTTTTTGATATCCCAAAAATCTTTCCAATCCTTAGGGGGTGTTTTAAATTGATGGGTATCATAAGCCAAAACTATCGACCAAATGAAAAACCCTGCACCACAGTCTGAAAGAGAACCATCAACATAATCACTTTCTTCATCAATTTTTAGAGTTGACCAATCAATTTGTTCAAATAAGCCTTCGCTACAGCCACGGTAAAGATCACCTGTTTCGACTTGTACCACGTCCCAAGAAACATTTTTTGTATCAACCATGGATCGTATTTTGGCCATTTCACCATTGTATTCACCCGTGAGTAATTTTATTTTTGTTTGCTCTTCAAAAGGCTTATAAAAAGCTTCGCCTTGGGCTTTAACATGTAAGCCACCATACGAAATAACTGTTAATGGTTCTGCCTGTATTTGCATAGCAGTACTTATAAGTAAAATAATAAGCAGTGTATTCTTTACCACAAAAGACCTCATAAAAGTTCCGTTATTTTAAAGGGGATTAAGTGCACACGCATCATCACTGTACCAACTGACAGGGATAGTGACACCCGCTGTCCAATGTTTTTGCATCGCAGAAATAGGAATTTTAGCCATAAATGTATTATTGTCGATAACATTCAAACGAACACGAACATGGTCACCCAAATAGATAAGTTCTTCTATCGTGCCAGTTAAACAATTATTTTTTGCTTGCGCTAAAATTACTCGCTCTGGACGAATAGATAACGAAGTTATATCGCCGATATTCATTGGAATACCCATTCGAGCAAGCACTTCAGCATCATTTTTCAGACGCACACGGCAATGGTTATTTTCAATATCAACCACCACGCCAGTCAATTCATTATTTTCACCAATAAAATGGGCAACGAAAGAGTTACAAGGGTGCTCATAAAGATTCTGAGGTGTATCCACTTGTTGAATAATTCCTTCATTAAATACAGCAATACGATCTGACATGGTCAGTGCTTCCGACTGATCATGGGTCACAAAAATAATAGTAACCCCTAGCTCTTTATGAAGGTGTCTTATTTCAAGTTGCATTTGCTCGCGTAATTGCTTATCTAATGCACCTAAAGGTTCATCCATTAAAACCAGTTGGGGTTGAAAAATAAGTGCTCTCGCTAAAGCAATTCGTTGCTGTTGGCCACCAGAAAGTTGTGCCGGATAACGAGAAGCTAAATTATCTAATTTAACAAGCGCTAACGACTGTTTTACCTTTTCAGCTATTAATGCTTTATTAATCTTTCTGACTTTTAAGGGGTAAGCTAAATTTTCAGCCACTGTCATATGAGGAAATAACGCATAATTTTGAAATACCATACCGATGTCTCTTTTATGCGGTGGTAAGGTGTGTAAAGGCTTATTTTCTAAAAAAATCTCACCTTTTGTTGGCATTTCAAAGCCTGCTAACAACATTAGACAGGTAGTTTTTCCTGAACCAGAAGGGCCAAGTAATGTTAAAAACTCTCCCTTTTCTACTTCAAGATTAAGGTTTTTTACAACTAATTGCTCACCATCGTAGGTTTTTTGAATATTACGGAAGTGTACATAAGGGTGAGAAACCACGGTCATATTATCTAACTCTTTATTTTTAACTAATGAAAGTTTAGTTAAATTACTTTATTCATTTATAATTTTTTTATTATCGCATATTCAGAAAGTGATCGTTAGAGTAAACCGCAATTAATGACCATTGTCTAGTCATAATCACTACTCTATATAATAATTATACTTATTAATTGATTTAATTGTATAAAAGTCCACTTTTTATCCGTACCATGGACTTTATTTTTAGTCTACCAAAGCAATAATACTAAGTATTATCGTTATTTTTTTGCTCTTTTAGTAAATCTCTTATTTGTGTTAATAACTCTTCTTGTGTTGGTTTTGCAGGTTCTTCAACTTTCTTCTCTTCTTCTTTATGCATGAGTTTATTCATGCCTTTAATTCCCATAAAAATGGCAAAAGCAATAATTAAGAAATCAACAATGGTTTGAATAAATTTACCATAAGCCAATACAACAGCTGGAGCACCTTCAGTGGCTGCTTTTAACGTAATGGATAAATCTGAAAAGTCTACACCACCAATTAATATACCTAAAGGAGGCATAATAATATCGCCAACAAAAGAAGATACTATTTTACCAAATGCTGCACCAATGATGATACCCACCGCCATATCCATCACATTGCCACGCATTGCAAATTTTTTAAACTCTTGCGCTAAACTCATAATAAAACTCTCTAATTAAAATTCAATTTTTAATGATGCTATAGCTTAGAATCCTTTACAATAGCATTTTAGTAAAATTCTCTATTTTATACAGAAGGGGCATATGGCTAAAGCTAAACGTTTATATGGGTGTACTGAATGTGGAGCTACTTTTCCTAAATGGTCAGGTCAATGCCCTGAGTGTGGTGCTTGGAATACAATGGTTGAAACAGTCATTGATAATTCCCCTATGTCTAGTAGCAGTAAAAGCTGGACAGGGCAAAGTGCACAAATAAAAACGTTAGCTGAAGTCAGCACTGAAGAAACACCTCGCTTTACAACCCATTCATCTGAATTAGATCGTGTATTAGGCGGTGGTTTAGTGGATGGTTCTATTGTACTTATCGGTGGTGATCCCGGTATTGGTAAATCAACTATCTTATTACAAACCTTATGTAATATTGCCAATTATCATTCCGCCCTTTATGTGACAGGTGAGGAGTCACAGCAGCAAGTAGCGATGCGTGCTCGCCGTCTTAGCTTACCCGAAGATAAGCTAAAAGTAATGACTGAAACGTGTATTGAGTCAATTATTCACACCGCCAAACAGGAAAAACCTAAAGTAATGGTGATTGACTCGATTCAAACTATTTTTACCGAACAATTACAATCTGCACCCGGTGGGGTTGCTCAAGTAAGGGAAAGTGCTGCCTTACTAACACGCTATGCTAAACAAAACGACACCGCTATTTTCTTAGTTGGTCACGTCACCAAAGAAGGGGCTTTAGCTGGCCCTCGTGTTCTAGAACACATGGTCGATACAGTGCTTTATTTCGAAGGTGAATCCGATGGTCGCTTACGCCTTTTAAGGGCTGTTAAAAACCGTTTTGGTGCAGTCAATGAACTCGGTGTATTTGCAATGACAGATAAAGGATTAAAAGAAATCTCTAATCCATCAGCCATTTTTTTAAGCCGTACTCAAGAAGCCGTACCCGGTAGTGTTGTTATGGCTACATGGGAGGGATCACGCCCCATGTTGGTTGAAGTTCAAGCACTGGTTGATACGAGCCACTTAGGAAATCCACGCCGTGTTACACTTGGCTTAGATCAAAATAGATTAGCTATGCTATTAGCTGTGTTACATCGTCACGGTGGTGTTCCTACTTACGATCAAGATGTTTTTATTAATGTGGTGGGTGGCGTTAAAGTGCTTGAAACGGCGGCTGATTTAGCGCTATTAGCGACGGTTATTTCTAGTTTACGTAATCGACCTTTATCACACGACCTATTAGTTTTTGGTGAGGTGGGATTATCAGGTGAAATCCGACCTGTTCCTAGTGGTCAAGAACGTTTAAAGGAAGCGGCAAAACATGGTTTTAAACGAGCTATTATCCCCAAAGCCAACGCACCTAAAACAGCTCCTGAAGGTTTAACTGTGGTTGCTGTTACAAGGCTCGACCAAGCTTTAGAGGCATTGTTTGAATAACTCATAGTAAATGGGCTTGTTTGGTTTCTTTACCGAGAAAAATAATTGCTATTACTGCAATCATGACAACCAAACAGAAAATAGTAAAAATGGTACTGGTGCTAAACTGATAGCTCACCATGTAACCAATCATCAAAGGGCCTAATATACCACCAATACGCCCTATTCCTGCTGCTGTTCCAGCACCTGTTGCACGTATTGTTGTAGGGTATTGCTCTGGAGTATAGGCATATAAAGCACCCCATGCACCTAAATTAAAGAAAGATAAAAACATACCTGATATAACAAGCTGTATCACCGTTTCTGCAATACCAAAAAAGTAAGCTGAAATAGCAGTCCCTAATAAATAGGTAATAAGCACAAATTTACGTCCGACTCTATCAATAAGCCAAGCGGCTGTGAAATACCCTGGTAGTTGTGCTAATGTCATTATTAATACGTATTCGAAACTTTTAACCAAATCAAATCCTTTTAATATGACAACAGAGGGTAACCACAAAAACATACCATAGTAAGAAAACACAACACAAAACCAAACAATCCCGAGCATTAATGTGGCTTTCTTGTAATCTTTACTCCACAACATTTTTAAATTATTGATGATTTTTGGCTTTATTTTTTGCGCATTATAATGAGGTGAATCGGGTAAATTAATCCGTAAGTACACAGCATAAAAGGCAGGTAATGCACTGAGTAGCATAGCAATACGCCAACCATAATCGGTGATAATAAAATAGCCGATTAATGCTGCAATAATCCAACCAAATGCCCAGAAGCTTTCAAGCAATACAATAATTTTTCCTCTTTCATGGGACTCAACACTCTCTGCAACTAGTGTAGACGCAACGGGAAGTTCTCCTCCTAGCCCTAAACCAATGAAAAAACGTAAGATCAAAAAAAGTGTTAGCCCTGTTGTTAATGCAGTTAGTCCACTGGCAATACTAAATAAAAGTAATGTAAAAATAAAAATAGCTCGTCGACCAAAACGATCTGCTAATAATCCAAATAGAAATGCCCCTACAGCCATACCAATAGAATTTATACTACCAATCCATGCAATAGTTTTTGAAGTCAGCTGCCAGTCACTTGCTAAGGCTGCTAAAACAAAAGATAAAAGGCCAACATCCATGGCATCAAATAACCAACCTAATCCTGCAATTGTAAGTAATTTTTGTTTAGTGATTATGTTTTTTATCATAAAGTCTTATAATATCTGTTTTATTTGTAAACACATGTCTATTCATACCTACTACAATATAGCGTCAATAAACCACTTAATGATTAACTCTGCTATCAAGGCTTTATTTTTATGAAATTATTAAAGTTATTATTTTATAGCTTTATATTTAATAACTTTTTTATATTATTTGCTAATGCAAGTAACGATATTAATTACTGTAATTTTTCTTTGTCATTAACCAATACTAAGAATGATATTTGCAGTAATTTACCTTTTTTAAGCCCCTTCAATGATAGCCGTACTAATTTAACGCTATTAATAGATAATGTTAACACACAAAAAGCCATTTTTAGATCACTTTCATCTCCTCAAAATAAAGCACCTTATTTACCAAACGATATTCGCAAAAATATTGCTCAAATACCCTTTGAATTTACTATCTATGATGCTTATCTTGATGAAGTAGAATATGCTAAGCAATTAAAAATCAATAAAATAAAAAAACAAATAGATGAAAAAACAAAACATCTTATCTTGGATGTCATGAAGAATGACTCTCTATTAGATAATAATGATTTTTTATCTTCTCCTGCATTACCTTTTATTGAGCAAATTTCTAAAACTTATGGGCTAAATGAGCAAGAGCGTAAAGATCTCTTTTCTGCTCGTTATCTCTTATTTGATAACCCAACAGCCGATATAAGTTCTTTCATCAATAACAGCAAAAGCTTTACAGCACAATATTTTGTTAACTATCTACAAGGTATCAGTCATTTTTACAAAAAGGACTATGATAAAGCACTCAAGTATTTTACTGACGCCAGTACTGCATCTCAGCCATGGGTTAAAGAAGCGTCACTTTACATGATAGCAAGAACTTTATTAAATAAAGGCCAAAACGGTGCTTTTAATCATTGGTATGAAATAGATTTTAAAAAAATTAATAAAAAAATAATGACTCAAAGTTACTATGCATTTAATCACTATTTAAAAAAATACCCAACAGGTAAATATACCTATTCAGCCTATGCTTTATTACGAAGAATTTACTGGTTAAATAGTAACCAATTTGCATTGGCTAAGAGTTATGAAACTTTATTAAGTAAAAACAACCCATCAAATAGCTATGCTGACTTAATACTAGAAATTGATAATAAAATTTTCTTTAATAACCAATTTAAACTATCTTATTCTTTATCTAAAACACCTAAATTACTGGCTGTTTATGATTTACTTAAAATGAGGTCAAATCAACTTAGTAAAGAAGATTTAGATAGCCAAGAGAAATTCTTCAAAAAATATCCTAAGCTTTTTACTTTTTTACAAGCCACTTACTTTACTTATAACGAACCCAACCCTGATAAAGTTTTACTATTATCTAACCAACTAGAAGACAGACATGATCTTAATGATTCTACTCTATTCAGTCTCCAAGTATTGCGTGCTCTAGCTTTAGAAAATACAGGACAATGGCTAGCAGCTGAAAATTTATGGGAGCACTTAAATAGTACTGTAAGCTCTCCTTATCAATTATCGTTGGTTGAATTAGGGCTTGCTTTAAACTATGAAAAAACCAACCGAATAATCGCTGCTTTTAATACAAACTCTCCTATTAAAACAGCACAATTACGTTATATTTTATTGAGGAAAAGTGCAAGTAGAGAACAACTTAAGCAATTATTATTAAATAATGCATTAAGTAGCACTGAAAAGTCTTCTATTATTTATTTGATTCTTTATAAAGATTTGTTATCACAACATTATGATGATTTCTTAGAAGACACCGCCTTACTAACAAATAATCAATTAGACACGACACCACTAGAAAACATTTCACTTTATGGAAAAGCTTATTTAACCTTATTTTCAGAATCTATTCCTAGTCATCCAGACTATTCTTGCCCATCACCCATCATTTTGGCCAATATACTAAAGTTAAACCCTAAAGAAGCCAGATCACTTAATTGTTTAGGTGAATTTAGTCAGTTTTATAAATTACCCTACACCCGTTATATGCTTCCCTCACCGAAGGATATTGGAGAATTAGGTAGTAATAATCCAACAACATTTGGACAATACCTTTATTCCCCTCTGAAAGGTTACCAATTCGTTATTGATGATAAAAATGCTTCAGAAGAAGATAAAGCATATGCACTCTACAAGGCTATCCGTTGCTTTTCAGGGTCTGGCTATAATCGATGTGATAAACAGATAATACCACAGGCTAAAAGAAGAGAATGGTTTCAACAACTGCACACAAAATATGCAAAAACAACATGGGCAAAACAACAACCCATCTATTGGTAACTCTTTTTATCGGCTACTTATTAATAAACACTCATTGTTTTGCTCAATTAGATGTCACTCACTACAACGAATTTTGGCTATGGAGTGGAGTTAAAGCACAGCCTGTATTAGAGAAAGCCTCTACCATTTACCTACTCAAAGGACAAATAGTTACTAATTACAATAATAATATCCATTTAATAAATCAAAGAAACTTTATTACACCCCATTTTAATCAACACATTTGGTTAGTTTATAGGGCTCATACCCTAAATTGGGATCAATCTATATTTACCGCTATCAATAGAGAATTGAAACATTGGCAGGTTAATAATATTCCAATTAAAGGCATACAAATTGATTTTGATGTGCCCACCCAAAAGTTGTCTGATTACATTACCTTTTTAGAAAAGATTCGAACATGGTTACCCAAAAACTATCAACTCAGTATTACTGGTTTATTAGACTGGGGGAGTAACAGTGATCCCATTATTATTAATCAACTTTCCAACACAGTTGATGAAATTATTTTCCAAACCTATCAAGGAAAAGAAACGATTCAAGATTATCAAGTCTATTTAAAGAAACTAGAAGCAATCAAACTCCCTTTTAAAATAGGTATTATCCAGTATGGCGATTGGCAACCTTTGCTTTCTTTAGAAAAAAATCCTTATTTCAAAGGCTATGTCGTTTTTTTACAAAATAAACTTTAATCTATTTGATAAGTAGCTAAAATTCTATAAGATCCAGGCTCTGCATCGTTAAATAATCCATTATCTAATGCTGCTTTTGCTTCATTAAAGGTATCAAATAAACAATATTTATTAACCTTAATCGTTGCAGCTAGTTCATTACATGAAAGGGGCGAACATTCTGGAGGTAGATATCCCATTGAAAAAATAACAACATCAAAACCTTTTAATATTTTATGCGCTGGAATAACAACATCTGGAGCTTGAAGATAATCATTATTATCTAGCACTAGTGGGATCCATGTATTATTACTATCATCAAACGATAATTCATAGACTTCATAATAAAATAACCAACATGATGATAGATCTATCCCTTCATTTTTCGCAATTTCTTGCATGATAGAAGGTTTATTAAATATACAATAGGCATTATGTTGCCAATAATTTGTATAATCTTGAAAAAAGGCAGACATGCAACTGAATGCTGAAAAAATATATTCAACAGCATTATCAATATTTAAATCTTCAGGTTTCTTGGTTATTTTTTTATAAAGATAGCCTGCTGGAATAAACTCTTTCTTTTCAATTAACTGATCATTGACTATATGTTCGGCTCTTATTAAATCCATTTTCAAGTACCTCTATATACTTATAAACTTCTCCATTAGGGTGATAGATATATTGTCCGTCCTCTTTGGCTTCTTTAACTACCTCAGAACTAATATCAAAACCTAATATCTCAGGTATTACATAATGGTTATTAATTGTGTTAAATAGACCTTCTTTAGTTCTATATTTATCAATTAATTTTTCCATATCCAGCTTGTTTTTATTTTGAAAAATAATAATAGGAATATTGTATTGTTCTATAACATCACCAAAAACTAAACCATGACCTCTGTTAACAAGGTCACCATGATCAGGAAAATAATAAACTATTGTATTTTCATTTTGTTCTTTAACAAGCTTTATTACTTTATCCAACATACGATCTGTATGATGAATGGATCTATCATAGTCTGTCGCTTCTTTAGTAGTAACTAAATGCTTATCTTTTTCATCAGAACGTATGCTATAAGGAATATGACTACCAAGCATATGAAGAATAAAAAATTGTTTTTCACCTTTTTTATATTCATTTGCTAAAACTTTGGGTATTGATAAATCATCTTTATCTTTTAGAATATCATTGTTTCTATTATTGAAATACCTATCACTGCTTTGTTCTATAGAAGCAACATACCCTGTATAAGGCCCACTCTCATAAGTACTCGAAATCCAAACAGTTTTATAACCTGCTGCTCTCGCCATGTCCATGGTATTTTTATATTTGAAAAAACGACTATTATCTAAAGGTACTGCATAAGATAGTATAAATCTTAATGAATCCCTAGTTAGTGCTGCTCCTGAAATTATATTATCTAATTTTATAATTTCTTTATTAGCATAATATTGTTCAAGTCTGGGTGTTGTTTTATAAGGATAACCATAGAGTGAATAATGACTATTAGTAGAGCTCTCTCCTATAATAATAATCACTTTTAGTGGTGAGTTTTTTACTTTATTAAACACAACACCTTCTGGTAGAGCCTCATGATTCATTAATTTTTTAGCCTGCCAAAGTTCATAAAACTCAGAACCTATATAAAAAGCATCACCTAATAAAGCAGGATAATATTGATGATAAAATAACTTCTGAAAATATAATTTTTTACTACCATAATCATTCTCTGTATAACCACCCCACTCAACTAAATAAGCCTTATATACCTCTAATTTGTAATAAATACTAGTAATAGTGATTAAGGCTACACAAAATAATAATGTAAAATATTTCTTATAATTAAGCTTTCTTATTTCTACTAGAGACATTATAAATAGAAAGCTAAAAGCTAATAGGAAAGGAATAGATTTTATTAAAAAAGGTTGACTCGTCCCTGATGCAATAGACAAATCTGTATCAATACTAGCGCTTAATACTGTTACACTAACTCTTTCGCCTGTAACAACAAAAAATGTCAATTCTAGTGAGATGAGTACACTGATGATAAATGCTAAAATAAAATTAATAATAAATAATCGAGCAATAGTAAAAATAAATAAAAAAATAACTAAATAGTTAGAAATAATACTTAGAGTATCTTTACTCCCCATATAATTTATTGTGAATATTAATGCTATAAATGTTAATAGATTCCACTTTATAGCATTAATCTTTAACCACAATTTTTTATTTATTAAAAATGACATAATCCATCCTAAAAAGTGAAGCCATTCACTTTATTATTTACCTATACAAAAACTAGAAAATATTTTTCCTAATAAATCATCTGAAGTAAATTCGCCAGTTATATTTCCTAAATGCTGTTGTGCTTGCCTTAAATCTTCGGCAAGTAATTCACCTGCTCCTTGCTCTGTCAGTTGTTTATAACCATGCTCAATCGCTGTTTTAGCCTCTTGTAAAGCTTGTAAGTGTCTACGTCTTGCACTAAAACTACTTTCTGTGGTTTGTTGATAACCCATGCAAGATTTTAGATGATTTCTTAGCAAATCTATTCCATTATTTACTTTTGCACTTAAATAGATTGTTGTATGACCGTCTTGATTAGTATTTAAAGTAATTTGTTTACCACTTAAATCTGCCTTATTGCAAATAACAGTTACTTTTTCCATGGACGGCTTTGCATTCAGAAATTTTGGCCAAATACTTAGTGGATCATTAACTTCTGGCTTTGTTGAGTCAACCACTAGTAATATTTGATCTGCTCCGTTAATAGCAGTTAACGCTCGCTCTACACCTATTTTTTCTACAGGATCATGAGTATCTCTTAATCCCGCTGTATCAATAACATGCAGTGGCATACCATCTATTTGAATATGTTCTTTAAGAATATCTCTGGTTGTTCCTTCAATATCCGTTACAATGGCAGCCTCATGGCCTGCTAATGCATTTAACAGGCTTGATTTCCCCGCATTAGGTAAACCTGCTATGACAACATTCATACCATCACGTAACAATGTACCTAGTGAAGCTTCTTTTTCTATTTTTTTTAGCTGTTGTAATAATTGTTCCGTTTTGTTTAATACATGCCCATCTGAAAGAAAATCAATTTCCTCTTCTGGGAAATCAATAGCTGCTTCAACATAGATACGCAAAGCTATAAGGCTTTCTGTTAAGAAATTAATTTTATTGGAAAACTCTCCTTGCAAAGATTTAATTGCATTTTGTGCCGCTTGTTTTGAACTGGCATCAATTAAATCTGCAATAGCTTCTGCTTGAGCCAAATCTAATTTATCATTTAAAAATGCACGTTCACTAAATTCACCAGGATTTGCTTGCCTTGCTCCCATTTCTAAACAAGCTTCTAACAATAAATCTAAAACAATAGGGCCACCATGACCTTGTAACTCTAATACATCTTCACCCGTAAATGAATTAGGCGCTGCAAAGTAAAGTAAAATACCTTGATCTATTACTTGATCTTGTTTGTTATACCAAGGACCGTAGTGAGCATATCTAGGCGTTAAGTCTGCCTTTTTAGATAATTTTAGACCTATTTCCTTAGCTAATGAGCCTGATATTCTAATAATACCTACACTTCCTCTACCTTGTGCAGTAGCTATGGCTACAATAGTATCTTTTTTATATATCATTTATTTAATAGTTCCTAATTTTTAATTTAGTTACTTTTGCGATAAAGTGCTAAAAATATAGCTAAACTTAACATGATCAGCGCACAAGCTTGATTCATTCGCTTCAATCCATTATTAGCTAATAATCTTGCTGCATGAAATCCACCCAAAGCATAGCAAGTCATAATAACCATATTAATAATAACTGTTATAATTGCTAAAACCATGTATTGTGGTACTTGTGGAACTGATATATTAATAAATTGTGGAAAAAAAGCTGAATAAAATAATAATGCTTTAGGATTAAAAATAGCTACAAACAAAGCTCTAGAAAACGCTTTTTTCACTTGTTTATCAGCCACTACTGTTATTTTTTTTAGCTGATTATTAGATAACCAAAGCTGTATTGATAAAAAAATTAAATAACCAACACCTAACCATTTAACTAAATTAAATAGCATCTCAGATGCCATTAAAAGTGTTCCCAAACCTAAAAATACTATCGTCATTAAGACTAGATCAGCCATTACAGCGCCAAGAATACCTGCCATCACTATTTTTTTATTACGAGTAGTCCCATTGGTTAATGCTAATAACATTGTTGGACCTGGAATAATAATGACAGAAAAACTTGCTATAGCATAAATAAATAAAATGGATAAAGTCACATTATTTGTCCACTGGATAGTTTTTTCAGTTAAAATTTTAAATAAAATTTCCTAGTTTAACCATTATAAAAAACGCCTCTTATGAGGCGTTTTTTACTTATTTTACTTTTTCTTTCCTGCTTCAATTTGTCGAGTAATAACCCATTGTTGCAGTATTGATAAGATGTTGTTAACGATCCAATAAAGAACCAAACCAGCAGGGAACCATATAAAGAAGAAAGTAAACATTATTGGCATAATTTTAAATACTTTTGCTTGTATAGGATCTGGAGGTGTTGGATTTAAACGCTGTTGCAAGAACATTGTAGCACCCATAATAATAGGTAATATCAAGTATGGATCACTCACTGATAAATCATGAATCCAACCTAACCAAGGGGCTTGACGTATTTCAACACTTTCTAATAATACCCAGTATAAAGCGATAAATACTGGCATTTGAATAATAATAGGTAAACAGCCACTTAAAGGATTGAGCTTTTCTTCTTTATAAAGTTTCATCATGGCTTCTGACATTTTTGCTCTGTCATCACCATAACGCTCTTTTATTGCTTGCATTTTCGGTGAAGCTGCACGCATTCTTGCCATTGATTTATAACTTGTGGCAGAAAGAGGGAAAAAGATCAGTTTAATAATAATCGTCAATATAATAATTGACCATCCCCAATTACCAACAAATGAATGAATAATTTGTAGTAACCAGAAAATTGGCTTTCCAATGACACTAAGAATACCGTAGTCAATAGTTAAATCTAAACCAGGCGATAGTTCTTTTAGACTATCTTGTAATTTTGGTCCTGCATAAAGTGTGAAATCTTCTTTTACTTCACCACCCACTTTTGCTGTCATTAGTGGTGTTGTAAAGCTAATAATATAATTACCTTGTTGATTTTTATAAGTTTTAACAATATGGTTTTGGCCTTTTTCACCAATCCATGCTGTTACGAAATAATGTTGTAACCATGCAATCCAACCACCTTGAACTGTAGCAGAGGGTATTGGTAGATAATTAAGATTTTCTTCTGCTTTTTTCTGATTAGCTTCATTCATGATGCTATCAACATTTTTTGTTGATACTCTAGTATAAGGCTTATCTGGTGTCCAATAAGCCATACCTAAAAAGGTTGTCATACTCGTAGCAGTAGTTGAAGAAGGGTCAGCAGCATTATTACGTGTTAAAGAGGCTAAAAAATAACCTTTCCACTCTTTATCACTGTTATTAATAATTTGATAATCTACTTTTACTTCATAAGATTTTGGATTAACACAAGAAACCCTATCTTTTTTCTTATCAGCACAAGCTTTATCCATTCCACGCATAAATGTATAAGTTTTTAAATAACTTATACCATTATTGCTATAAGTTAAGTTAACTTTTAACTCATTTTCATTATTGGCTAATTGGTAATTAGTTTGTACACTTTTATAAAGCGGAATGTCATTAGCTTCTGTTGTAGAAAATACCCGTGTATCCGCTGAATAAATGACATTACCAGAATCACTAAATAATCTAAAAGGTACTTTCGAATTTAATGTTTTTGGATATTGTATTAAATCTAACTGAACAATATTTCCGCCTTTTGGATTTATTTTTACTTTTAATACATCAGTTTCTACACTAATTAATTTTTCATCATTAACTTGAGTTGTTGTAGGCTGATTAGCGGTGGATACATGGTTATCATTAGTATTTTGTCCAATATCTGGAGCAGGTTGATGAATACCTTGATCTAAAGTATTTTCATTTTGTTGTTGCTGAACTGTAGCAACTTGTTCTGTCTCTTCAGGAACTTTATGATAATCATCATTCCATTGTAATAACATTAAATAGCCTACAATGGCTAATGCAACTAATATAAGAGGACGTTGAATATCCATGGTTATTTAATCTTCGATGAATGTTTAGAAATAGTTTTAGGAGGAACTGGGTCGTATCCACCCGGATTCCAAGGATGGCAACGAAGCAAACGACGTATACCTAAATAGATACCTCGAAAAAAACCATATTGTTCTATTGCTTCGTAAGTATAGCTTGAGCAACTAGGATAAAAACGGCAATGATTTGCCATTAAAGGACTAATAGCATATTGGTAAAACTTTATCATCAGTAATGCTATTTTTCGCATACTAGTTGCCATATTTATTAAGAGGATTCATAAACAAAATTTTTTCCAAAATTTCATAAATTGTTTTTGCAATTCATCATTTGGAACTTCGTCAAACCCTCTACGAGCTATAACAACAACATCATAATTAGAAATTAGATGTTGGTTAAGACGAAATAATTCTCGTATTTGTCTTTTTAGTCGATTTCGCTGTACTGCTAATTTTACGTTTTTTTTGCCTATAACTAGACCTAAACGTGAATGATTAAAATCATTTTTACAAGCTAATAACAATACATAACTGGTTGATAATTTTTTATCTGGCAAGTCAAAAACACGCTTAAATTGATGTGCTTCAAGTAAACGCTTTTGTTTTGAAAAATCTAAACCTACCACAATAATAATTAAACAGCTAAACGTTTACGACCCTTAGCGCGACGACGTGAAAGAACTTGACGACCATTTTTTGTAGCCATACGAGCACGGAAACCGTGTACACGAACACGTTTTAAATTACTAGGTTGGAAAGTACGTTTCATATTTATTACCTTGAATTAATAAAAAGATTAATTTTTAAAAAATAGCCCCCAATTTTATGTGAAGCTGTTAAGAAGGTCAATTAATAAATAATTTTTATATTTTTATTAAATAGTAGTATTAATTAATTTATATATTTTAAAAGATTAATTTTGTTATTATTATATAACTAACGTATTTCTGTGGATAACCTCTATATGTGTCTATATTGTAAAGCTTCTACAAATTTATAAAGCAGTTAATAAGTTCTTTTTAATTTGTGGAATTGATGTCATTTTATTGTGTATAAAAAGTTGTTTTATTCACAGTCTAGTTATTCAGTATTTTATTTACAGGGTTATTTAGTTGTTTTAAAGTTATTTATCCACAGATTGTATTATCAATATTTATGTTATAATTTATTGAAAGGTAATTTTCATAAAATCAATAATATATGTTAAATATATTTAGGATGTGTTGTGTTATTAGAACTTTGGCAACAGTGTATAAATATTTTAGGTGATGAATTACCAAGTCAACAATTTAATACTTGGATTAGGCCTCTACAAGTTGATGTTAATAATGAAAGTGAGTTGATTATTTATGCACCTAATCGATTCGTATTAGATTGGGTAAATGAAAAGTACTTTGATCGATTACAGCAATTAATTGCTGAGAGGTCCACAGATACACCTCCACTATTAACCTTGGTAATAGGTAGTAAAGCTATTATAAATAAGGTTAAATCAAGCCCAGATAATAATAAAGAAAAAATTGCTGTTGATAATAAAGTTGCTGAAACTACATTAAAAGTTGAAGAACCTGAAGAACTTACAAAATTACGTTATTCAAATTATTTAAATAAAAGTTTCACTTTTGATAACTTTGTTGAAGGCAAATCTAATCAAATGGCCAGAGCTGCTGCTTGGCAAGTAGCTGATAATATGAAACATGGCTATAATCCCTTATTTTTGTATGGTGGTGTAGGCTTAGGAAAAACACATTTGATGCATGCTGTTGGCAATTATATGTTATCAAAAAATCCAGAAGCAAAAATTATATATTTGCATTCAGAGCGATTTGTTGCTGATATGGTTAAAGCATTACAAATGAATGCAATTAATGAATTTAAAAAGTTTTATCGCTCTGTTGATGCTTTATTAATTGATGATATTCAATTTTTTGCTAATAAAGAACGTTCTCAAGAAGAGTTCTTTCATACATTTAATGCCCTTTTAGAAGGGGGACAGCGTATTATTCTAACCAGTGATCGTTATCCAAAAGAAATTGATGGTTTGGAAGAACGTTTAAAATCTCGTTTTGGTTGGGGATTAACAGTTGCTATTGAACCACCTGAGTTAGAAACTAGGGTTGCCATTTTAATGAAGAAGGCAGAGCAGGCTAAAATTTTATTAAATCAACAAGACGCTTTTTTTATTGCTCAGCGAATTAGATCAAATGTTAGAGAGCTAGAAGGGTCTTTAAAAAGAGTCATGGCACATGCTCAATTTACAGGAAAGCCTATTACTATTGAGCTAATAAAGGAAGCATTAAAGGATCTGTTTGCTTTACAAGATAAACTGATTAGTATTGATAATATTCAACGTACAGTTGCAGAATATTATAAAATAAAAATATCTGATTTATTATCTAAACGACGTTCAAGATCAGTGGCAAGACCAAGGCAAGTGGCTATGGCATTAGCTAAAGAGTTAACTAATCATAGTTTACCTGAAATAGGAAATACATTTGGGGGTAAAGACCATACCACAGTATTACATGCCTGTCGAAAAATTGAAGAATTAAAAAAGACAGATGTTGATATATTAGAAGATTACAAAAATTTACTTAGAACATTAACCACGTAATTAGAATGATATGGCTTGCGTGAATGGTTAATAAAAGGCAAAATTAGCAAGTTAAATTTGTTTTATGGAAAGTATAGGTTAGCAGGAAGTTTTAAGTAGATATCAATAGGATTATGCATATGCACTTTAGTATTAAACGTGAACAGTTATTAACACCTCTACAATTAGTAACAGGTGTAATTGAACGCCGTCATACACTACCTATACTTTCTAATGTTTTATTAACAGTAGAAAATAATCAATTATCTCTATTAGGAACGGATTTAGAGGTTGAGCTTATTGGTAAGGTTTCTTTAGAAAATGTAAAAGAAGAAGGTGAAATTACCGTACCTGCTAAAAAATTAATGGACATTTGTAGGAGTTTACCTGCAGAGTCTTTAATCGATATAAAGTTAGATGAACAAAAACTTTTGATTAAAGCAGGTAGATCACGTTTTACATTATCAACATTACCAACGAATGACTTTCCAACTGTAGATGATGGGCCTACTTCATTAAAATTTGAAGTTGAACAAAGTAAATTACGTAGAATTATTGAACATACTAGTTTTGCTATGGCTCAGCAAGATGTACGTTATTATCTAAATGGGATGCTGTTAGAATTAAGTAATAATTATTTAAGAACAGTAACGACAGATGGTCATCGAATGGCTGTTTGTTCTGTTTCTTTAGAATTAAATGATGCAATTTCAGAAAAGCAACAAATTATTTTACCTCGTAAAGCTATTTTAGAATTAGTTAAATTATTAACTGATCAGGAAGCTAATGTGACAATTGTTTTAGGCGAACATCATATTCGTGCCACAGCGGGTGATTTTACGTTTACCTCAAAACTCATTGATGGTAAGTTTCCTGATTATGAAAGAGTGTTACCTAAAGGCAGTGATAAAATCATCATTGCTGATCGTCAAGCATTAAAAAATTCATTTAGTCGCGCTGCTATTTTATCCAATGAAAAATACCGTGGAATTCGTTTAAATTTAGAAAATGAATTACTAAAAATACAAGCTAATAACCCTGAACAAGAAGAAGCAGAAGAAGAGGTTGCTGTTGAATACACAGGCGCTTCACTAGAAATTGGCTTTAATGTTAGTTACTTATTAGATGTACTTAATGTAATAACGACAGAAAAAGTACGTATATTTTTAGCAGATTCTAATAGCAGTGCATTAATACAAGAAGAAGACAATGGTGATTCTTCTTATGTTGTTATGCCTATGCGCTTATAAGGCTAAATGTCGCTTATACGCCTTGATATTACTGGTTTACGTAATCTTAAACCAGTAACATTGTCCCTATCTCCTCACGTCAATATATTTTATGGAAATAATGGAAGTGGTAAAACTTCTGTTTTAGAGGCTGTTTACTTACTAAGCTTGGCCAGATCATTTAGAAGCCATAAAATTAATACGGTCATTAATTATGATGTTAGTGATTGTACTATTTTCGCAAAAGTACAACAAACAGCGAATGTGACTCATCAATTAGGTATTAATAGAAATAAACAAGGTGATTTACAAATTCGTCTAGATGGACAAACGGTTCGTACAGCTATACAACTTGCTGATATTCTTCCTTTGCAAATTATTAATCCAGATAGTTTTCGTTTATTAGAGGGTTCACCAAAGTTAAGAAGGCAATTTATTGATTGGGGAGTATTTCATTCTGAAAAAAGGTTTTTAGCTGCTTGGCAACGTGTTCAAAAATCTTTAAAACAAAGAAACTCATGGTTAAGGCAAAATAAAAAAGACTTTAATGAATTAGCGGTTTGGAATAATGAGTTTTGTAATGCTAGTGAAGAAATTGATTTATATCGTAAACAATATATTGAACAACTGTTGCCTATATTTGAAAAAGTTTTAGCTGAGTTACTTGATATAAAAGATTTTACTTTAAGCTATTATAGAGGTTGGGATAAAGAAACAAAATTAGAAACCATTTTGAATAATACTTTAGAAAGAGATTTGCAAATGGGACATACTCAAGCAGGCTCGCAACGTGCAGAATTGAGATTAAAATTAGGTGGTTTTAATGCCGCGGATGTGCTTTCAAGAGGGCAACAAAAGTTAGTAGTCTGTGCATTAAAAATAGCACAAGGATATATCATTGATAATTATAAAAAAGGGCAAGTTATCTACTTGATAGATGATTTAGCCTCAGAATTAGATGAGAAACACCGCACATCATTATGCCGATTATTAGATGATTTAAAATGCCAAATATTTATAACCGGTGTTGAAAAAGAACCTATTTATTCTTTATGGCAATCTCAAACAAAAATTTCAATGTTTCACGTGGAACATGGTCATATAGCTGCTGTTAATGAACATTAAAATATTCATATTCATCTATTTTTAATGGCTTTATAAGGCGTATTAAAATACAATACTACCTTTATAATTACTATTGACTTTACATTAGTAGATATAGATAAAGATTTTAAAAATATTATATTAAATATATTTTTATTCTATTTATATAAATTATTAACTGGATCAGTTTAAATGACGATTGATAAAACAGCTACAATTCATCCGTCTTCAGTTATTGAAGAAGGGGCTATAATAGGACCAAACGTAAAAATAGGCCCTTTTTGCTTTATTGCTTCACAAGTTGAAATAGGTGAAGGTTCTATTCTAAAGTCTCACGTTGTTATTAATGGTATTACAAAAGTTGGCAAAAATAATAAATTTTTTCAATTTACATCCATTGGTGAAGTCAATCAAGATTTAAAATATTCAGGTGAACCAACAACAACAGAAATAGGTGACAACAATACCTTTCATGAAGGTGTAACTGTACACAGAGGAACTGTCCAAGATAATGGTAAAACCATTATAGGCAATAATAATTTATTTATGGTTAATGCACATATTGCTCATGATTGCTTGGTAGGTAATAACTGTGTATTTGCTAATAGTGCAACATTAGCTGGACATGTCACTGTAGGAAATTACACTATAATTGGTGGTCTTAGTGCAATACATCAGTTTTGTCGTATCGGAGACAATGTCATGATGGGAGGAGGATCTTTTGTGGTTAAAGATATTCCTCCTTACATCATTGTGCAAGGAAATCATGCAGTACCCTTTGGTATAAATGTTATTGGCCTAAAAAGGCATAATTTTTCCGATGAAAATATACAAATTATTAAAGATTGTTATAAATTACTTTATCGCCATGGGTTAACATTAGAAGAAGCTAAAGAAAAAATTCAAGAATTATCTGTAAAATATGATGTGGCTAAAAATTTCTTAGACTCGCTACTTAATTGTTCATCGCGTGGTATTGTTAGATAGTAGTTATATACTGAATCATTATGGTAAGTTAAATGATCTATTATATTAATAATACATAATACGATAGTATTTTAACATTACCATTAGTTTCAGATATACAATAGGAAAATTTAGAAATAATCTTCATCTTTAAATAAATTTAGTTCTTAAAGAATATTTTGCAACTAACTTTTAAATCTAATAATTTCTTTAATTTTGGCAATATTAGTATAAACTTAATCTAATATATAATAATGAGATTAAGCTAATTTTTTTTATTTCAGTCGTATTTATTTCCAGCATTTTCATAAAAATATTTGTTTCACGTGAAACAAGTACTATATAATTTTTTAAAAATCTTGCACTAAAGTATAATATCTGCTTTTAATATTATAAAAGGGAATTAGTATGTTTTTTATCTGGGGGAGTGGTGGTGGTAGATCTGAAGAAGGCAATTTGCCGGAGGTTTGCCAGTGTGATACATGTAAAAATATTACACAAATGAAAGGTGTTATTTATTATAGATATTTTCATCTTTGGTATTTATTTAGTTTTTTAACTTCAAAAAAATATGTTTATGAATGTAGCCATTGTAATAATGGTTATCAAGTATCTAAAGAAGAGTTTTCAAAATATTTTAAGAAAAACCATATTCCTTTTATTAGAAAGCTTGGTTGGTTAATTGTTGTTGCGATTATTGCAGCATTTATTGTGTTTGGGAGTTACTCTTCATCACAACATCAAGCACAAATACAAAGCTATTTAGTTACACCACTAGAAAATGATAGATACCTAGCTAATCTAGCACAAATTGATAATTCAGGTTATGACGATCAAAAAAAGGCTTACGGAATATTAAAATTACAGAAAGTTTTAGACAATGACAAATACTATTTTACTGTATCTACTCAAGCATCAAATAAAAAATCTGGGTTAAATAAGATGCTAGAACGAAATTCAATAAAATATGATGAAAATGATGTTATAACATTAACTAAAGAACAAATAACTTCCCTGAAAGATAAAAATATTATTTATGATATTATTAGAAACTAATAATAAACAATAATTTGCAGAGATTAACAACAAGAATATAATAAAAATGGTATAATTAATCCAGATTAATATAGATTTTAAAAGATATAATGTTTCACGTGAAACATTATATCTTTAAATAGCTTAATAAGCGTTATTTGGAGTAATTTCATGACTGAAAAACACGAATATGATTCGTCCAGTATTAAAGTTCTAAAAGGATTAGATGCTGTACGCAAGCGTCCAGGAATGTATATTGGAGATACAGATGATGGTACAGGATTACATCATATGGTGTTTGAAGTTGTTGACAACTCCATTGATGAGGCACTAGCAGGTTATTGCAATGATATCCATGTAATTATCCATAGTGATGAATCAATTACTGTATCAGATAATGGACGCGGTATTCCTGTTGATATGCATGAAGAGGGTGTATCTGCTGCTGAAGTTATTATGACAGTGCTCCACGCTGGGGGTAAATTTGATGATAATAGCTATAAAGTATCTGGTGGACTTCATGGCGTAGGGGTATCTGTTGTTAACGCTCTTTCGGAAGAACTTATTCTAACTATCCATCGAGATGGAAAAATTTGGGAACAAACGTATTCACACGGAGTTCCACAATCACCCTTACACGAAATAGGTACAACCGATAGAACAGGAACACAAGTTCACTTTAAACCTTCATCTGAAACTTTCTCAAATATACTGTTTGTATGGGATATTCTGGCAAAACGTTTACGAGAACTTTCATTCTTAAATTCAGGTGTGGGTATTTTCTTAAAAGATGAAAGAACAAGTAAAGAAGAAAGCTTCAAATATGAAGGTGGCTTAAGTGCATTTGTTGAGTACCTTAATAAAAATAAAACCACCGTTAATCAAATATTCCACTTCACATCAAACCAACGAGATGATGGTATTACTGTTGAAGTATCACTTCAGTGGAATGATGGATTTAACGAAAATATACTTTGTTTTACCAATAATATCCCCCAACGAGATGGTGGTACACACTTAGCAGGATTTCGCTCAGCACTAACGCGTAACCTAAATAACTACATTGAGCAAGAAGGATTAGCTAAAAAATTTAAAGTTAGCACTACGGGTGATGATGCTCGAGAAGGGTTAACAGCTATCATTTCAGTTAAAGTACCTGACCCTAAATTCAGCTCACAAACCAAAGATAAACTTGTTTCATCTGAAGTTAAAACAGCTGTTGAACAAGAAATGGGTAAATACTTTGCTGATTTCTTATTAGAAAGCCCTAATGATGCAAAAACAATTGTTGGTAAAATGATTGATGCAGCGCGTGCCCGTGAAGCAGCAAGAAAAGCACGTGAAATGACACGTCGTAAAGGTGCACTAGATATTGCAGGCCTACCTGGGAAATTAGCAGATTGCCAAGAAAAAGACCCAGCGCTTTCAGAACTCTACATTGTAGAGGGAGACTCGGCGGGAGGTTCAGCTAAACAAGGGCGTGATCGTAAAACACAAGCTATCCTACCATTGAAAGGTAAAATTCTTAATGTAGAAAAAGCACGTTTTGATAAAATGCTATCTTCACAAGAAGTGGGCACGCTCATTACAGCATTAGGTTGTGGAATTGGCCGTGAAGAATATAATATAGAAAAGTTACGTTACCACAATATTATCATCATGACCGATGCGGATGTCGATGGTTCACATATTCGGACATTATTATTAACTTTCTTTTTTAGACAAATGCCAGAGCTATTAGAGCGTGGTTATATCTATATTGCACAACCACCTTTATATAAAGTTAAGAAAGGTAAACAAGAGCAATACATAAAGGATGAAGAAGCATTAGAAGAGTATGTAATTCAATTAGCATTAGAAAATGCCAGTTTACATGTTAATGAAAACGCACCACCTTTAGCAGGTACACAGCTTGAAAAGCTAATTAATGACTATCGTCAAATCATGAAAACCTTAGATCGTTTATCAAGGCTTTATCCAAAAGATTTGACTGAGCACTTTATGTACATGCCAAAAGTTACATTAGAAGAGTTAAGCAACCAGCAAGCCATGCAAACGATAGCTAATAACCTAATGGAACGTTTAAAAGCGGATCATCAATCAGGTTTAGAGTACAATGTAACATTGCATCATGACGAAGAAAAAAATCTATGGTTACCTAAAGTAAAAACAATTTCTCATGGATTAGTACATGATACATTATTTAATCGCGAATTCTTTGCGAGTAATGATTATAAATCAATTACAACCCTAGGTGAACAACTTAATAACCTTCTTGAAGACGGTGCTTATGTCCAGCGTGGTGAACGCACCAAAGCAGTAACTACCTTCAAAGAAGCTATGGAATGGCTAAAAACAGAAGGTGGCAAACGCTACGATATTCAGCGCTATAAAGGACTAGGAGAAATGAATCCTGAACAATTATGGGAAACTACCATGGATCCTAATACTCGTCGTATGCTACAAGTCACTATTGAAGACGCTATTGCAGCAGACCAAATCTTTAATACCCTAATGGGCGACCAAGTAGAACCAAGAAGAGAGTTTATTGAGACTAATGCATTAGCTGTATCAAACTTAGATGTTTGATTGATTGTTTGTGTCGGTTCTCATAATTAATGAAATAAATTCTCAAAATAGTGAAACCATTTCTCATAATAAGTGAAATGGTTTCTCATAAATAATGATAAATCTTCTCAAGATTAATGAAATAAAAATAAAACTTAATAAAAGATTTAATATCTTTGTAGGGACTAATAATATAGATAATATAACAAATATTAACAGTCAATAATTTTTTAGTGAAATTTGATGAGTTTGATTTGAATGCTAATAAATATAACTATGTTGTGTTAATAAAATATAAAAAATAAAGCTGTAGTATATAAAGAAACCATAGGTTAATTTTTAAATAAAACAATATGTTATAATTTTAAAAAACTAAAATTTTTATTTTATTTTTATCAAAAAAAGTTTATCCTTTACTTATTCAATACATTAATAAACTAAACGGATATGACACCATTTGCTAATTACTTTGAAAAATTAAGACGAGTAAGAAATCTCCAACAGAAGCAGGTTGCTGATGCATTGGGAATAACTGCTTGTTATGTAAGTGCAATGGAGAAGGGTAAAAAAGGCCCACCTACTGATAAAGTTATCAAAAAGATAATCGATGCATTCAGACTAAACGAAGAACAACAGACAGAACTTTGGCTAGCTGTTGAGCAATCTATGCCTATTAGGAAGCTTCCTAAAAATATTAGTTTGGAAGAATGTGCCCTTATAAAAAACTTATGGGACAAATTAGGAACATTAAATGAAGATCAGGTAGTAGTTATCAATAGAGTTTTAAGAATGAATCAAACCTATGATAGCTCACAACCTAAATGGAGGTTCTAAAATGTAAAAACGGAGCACAATATGGTTAATTGGCCCCGTTATATTTGCAAGGATGTACCTTACGATTGAGAACCTTAAGTATCCCCCTTCTTATATAACACGTCAAGTTAACCTTATTTAAATAAACCATAGTCAGTCATATTGATTACTAATTTAGTAAGGATTATCTATGTCTTTAAAAAATGCTGCTGAGCCAAATAGCACAGCACAAAGGATAAACTCATCCTTAAAAAACACCTCAAGTACGAGGGTTAGGGAGCCTATTACCCGATCTAGAGGTAAAGTAAGAGGGCAATTTCCTTCCACCAAAATGGGGCGGATGATTGCATGGGAGTCGCAATTAGAGCGTAGAGCTTGTTATCTTTTTGAGTTCTGTAAAGCAGTAGAAGCCTTTCGAGAACAGCCTATTCGGCTTTATATTCCTTTTAACGAGGTAATAAAGCGATATACCCCTGATTTTGAGTTGATTCTGCAAACAGGAGAGATTTGGTATGTAGAAATAAAACCTGCTAATAAATTGCTAGATTTGTCGTTATTAGCTTTCTGTCAAGCAGCCTCTAAAGAATTAGCCAATAAAGGCTATGCGTTTGTCATTATTACTGACCAAGAACTAAACCATCCGATACGTGAACGCAATCTTGTTCGATTAAGGCGTTATCAAGATATTCCTTTATCGAAAGCACTTATCATGCAAGCCATTTATTGGTTAAGTCAAAAAATCGATTGTAACTTAACTGAATTAATTCGTTACACGGGTTCTTACCAACAGGCCTATAGCTTACTGGCCCAAGGTTATCTCTCTTTCAATTTAGAACAGCCACTGACTGATCATACACCTATTTATATTAAGGAAAATACCCATGAAAATAGCCTCTTTACAGGTAGGACAAGCCCTGATTTTAGACCAAGAACACTGCACCATCGTTAGGATTACAGAAAATGATCTCTGTTCCCTAGAAAGAACCAAAGATCGCGCTATCTTGACTCGCACAAAAGCAGAGTTAATAAATTTATTCTTGATCGAAAAGGTAGTTTTCCAAGGCAAAGAAACTGATAAAAAGCCGACTGATACGAATAAACAAGCCATGGATTTAAAGACACTCCCTGAAAAGCAACAAATCATTGCTTTAAAACGCTATGAATACATTAAAGAGGCTGAAAAACAACATCTAGAACCTTGTTGTGTAGGACTTGAGTCTATCATTGCCAAGGTCAGCCAACAACTAGCTGATAACAATCCTCCCTCACCAATAACAGTCTATCGTTGGTGGCAACGTTGGCGAAAGGGCGATCGCAATATTACCTCACTTGTTAATTATCAGAGGGGAAGTAAAGGTCATCGCAAGTTCAATGATCAGTTTAAAGCATTATTTAATGAGTTATTAGAAGCTATTTACCTTAAAAGAGAAAAATGTACTCGGCAAAGTTTTCATTTAGCGCTATGCCATAAAATTAAACAACATAATCAAATAACTAGAGAGCCAATAAATATCCCAAGTCAAGCTACTAGCTATAGAATGCTAGACAATGTCGATAAATACACCGTAATGGCAGCCAAGTATGGTCGTAGAAAGGCAGAACAATATTTTAGAACGGTGGGTAAAGGTATTGTTCCAGAGTATATTTTAGAGCGAGTCGAGGTAGATCATACACCATTGGATGTCATGGTGGTGGATGAAATAACAGGATTAGTTATTGGTAGGCCTTATTTAACTTGTTTATTTGAAGTAAAAGCACGTATGCCGCTTGGCATAGAAATAGGCTTTGAACCACCTTCTTATTTGTCAGTTATTCGAGCATTGAGGCAAGCGATATTGCCAAAAGAATCTATAAGCCAATGCTATCTTGAGATTAAAAATACATGGCCTGCTTTTGGTATCCCTAACACCTTAGTGTGTGATAACGGTTTAGAATTTCATTCAGCACAACTAACAAGGGTCTGTGCAGAGCTCAATATAGAACTGATTTACTGTCCTAAACAACAACCAAACTACAAAGGCAGTGTGGAACGTTTCTTAGGCACACTCAATAACCAAGTGTGCCATCAATTAAAAGGCACTACCTTTTCTAATATTAATCAAAGAGGTGATTATAACTCTGCTCAAGAAGCTTGTATTACTTTAGAACAACTGAAAGAAATCATCTACCAATGGCTGATAGATGATTATTGCCAATCCCCCCATAAAGCATTAACAGCTAATCCTTTGATTGCTTGGCAAGAAGGACTGAAACAAACAGAACCTTCTTTACCTGAAAGCAAACAAGCCCTAGAACTTATTTTAAGTCATGAAGTTAAGCGTAAATTATCACATCAAGGTATCCAGTTTTTACAGCTTTTTTATAACACAGAAGAATTAAGGACTATCCGTATAAGGTATGGAAACCAATCCAGTGTTACGATTCGAGTTAATTTAGAAAACCTAGGTAAGATATGGGTGTATGACCAATATTCAGGCCAGTATCTAATAATTCCTTGTACTGAGCCAGAGTATGCAGAGGGAATCACCCTAAGACAACACAAAGCGGTATTGAAGGAGCGGATTGCGCATAAACATGATCGTATTGATACAGAGAGTTTGTTTCAACAAAAAGAAGCCCTAAGACATAAAATCCAACAAGCCAATCAAACCAATTCTTTAAGAAAAAGAACGCGAGCTAAGCGACTCAATACACCTGCATTGAAAGCAGCTTACGACATCAATGTGGATCAACTACCCAATATTCCAAAAGCAGAAGCAGGTTTTCTACTGGATGACTTGGATATCCCTGATTTTGCTATCATGCCACCCCATGAGGATCAATAATGAAAGATCAAGCATGTAATCTGTTTAACACCATCGCAAGGGTAAAACAGCTGGTGATTAGGCATCCTCAGTTTGAGCAAGCGTATCAGCAGATAATTACAGCGTATAACATGAATTGTCAGGTTGGTATTCCTCAACATCTTGTTTGTGTAGGGGGAGCAGGTACCGGCAAATCTACTTTAACGCAAGAACTGGAAAAAGCCCATCCGCGTATTGAACAATCAGGCAATACAATTATCTCGGTTCTTGTGATTGGAACACCGGCAATGCCAACTGTTAAAAATCTAGCAGAAGCCGTGTTAGTGAAATTGGGCGATCCACTGTTTTCAAAAGGATCAGCCATCGATAAAACGAATCGAATCGAGGTATTATTCAAACAGTGCCATGTCAAACTCGTCGTCTTTGATGAGCTACAACATTTTATTGATCAAGGTAAAACCCATAATACGTTAAAGGTGGCTGATTGGCTTAAAACCGTTATTGATAAAACCAAGGTATCAACAGTGTTAATGGGACTAGAGCGAAGTGAGCAAATTTTACAAGTCAATGAGCAACTTAGGCGAAGGTTTAGTCGACGGATTGATTTAAAGCCTTTCGCCTTAGATGAAGTAGCAGACTGGCAATATTTTATAGGAATTCTTAAAAAAATAGATCAAGAAATAGCACTGCCTAAACCTCTCGAACTAACCGATAAATCCCTTATCAGGTGTATTCATTTTGCTACCAACGGCATCATCGATTATATCGTCAAACTATTATTAGGTGCTTATGAAGTAGCTTATGAAAACAACTTACTTGGCATAGACCAATACTGCCTAGAAGTAGCCTTTACCAAGCGTATTTGGGTACATGGTATCGGCCATCTTAACCCATTTAATAATGCCTTTAAATGGCAACGGCTGGATAAAAGAGGGATGCCTTTTCATAAGGCGAGTATAAATATCCTTGAGGTTAAGTGATGAGAAGACGTAATGAATCTAAAGAGCTTAGTTTGTACAAACCCCTTATAACTTTTATAGCTTATGAAGATGAGTCACCCACAAGCTACCTTCTACGCTTAGCAGAAGCGAATAGTTATAATTCTGCTAGTTGGTTAATAAGAACTGAGAGCGGTGGCTATAAAGGAGGCTTACTCAACTATAATAAAACGTTTCAGCTATTGGTTAACTTCCCTTGGACAGGCTTTCACTATTTAGAGAAAATCAAAGAGCTCTGTTCGCTGCCGACTAATAACTTAGTCAATAATGGACTCAGGTATTGTCCACTGTGTTTAAGAGAAAATAGATACTATCGGATGATCTGGCAACTAAAATCATCGTTTGCTTGCTTAAAACATAAAGTCTGGCTAATAGATAGTTGTCCACAGTGTGGTGAAATAATCCAAAGTAAAACGAACCTTTATTGCCCCTGTAAAAATGGTCATCTGGTGTCAAAAAATCAAGCGATAACAGAAGAAATACCAAGGGAACTTTATTTATTACAACAGTATTTATTAAGTGGATATTTATCTAAACCTGAAAGCACTTATAGCTTATTAGCAAACAAAGCAAAAATAACGCTTCAAGAAAGAATAGAGTTATTTTTATTTCTAATCAAATGGCCCCATAGTGTTCCGAAACTAGAAGGGAGAAGTTACTCTAAGCATTATAAGATAAAAGAACTAAAGCCTTTGCTTGAGGAGTTAGCTAGTATTTTATTATCTAAAGGATTAGGCTTTTGGCGATTTCTTTACAAACTCAATCAGTTCGATAAAACAAACCAAAGCGTAGTAAAATATAAACCTGTCTTCGTTAAGTTCTATAGGGATTTTTATAATCAGTTTAATACACCTCAATACCGCATCTTTAGAGAAATTATTGAAAAATTTATTAGTTGTTACTGGCAATGGCAGATTACTAAGCGAAATGTTTTTTATAATGAGAAATTTGCAGATAATTATAATTGGATACCAATTAAACAAGCTACGCAAGAGTACTCTATTTCGCCAACACTGCTTAAAAAAGCAATAAAAGAAAAGTTAGTGATTAGTTCAATTAGTAAAAAAGAAAATAGAATATTTACCTTGGTGCATGCAGAATCAATAAAGATGCAATTACATAAGTTGCGTAACATTGTCAATTTTACAGAGGCACAACAAAGATTAGGCCTCACTAAAAAACAATTTAGTCAGATAATAGGCTCAAATCATTTTCCTGAAGCTAAAAGGCCGGGTTATGATTTTATAAAATGGCAGTTCTCAAAAGAAAGTATTGAACACTATTTACGTTGTTTATTTAAAAATAAAACCCCTATACAAGAAGAAGCTGTCACTATTGCTGAGGCAATGAAAGTAGTAGGAGGGAGCGTAAGACCTGCTTTACCTAAACTACTAGAAAGTATTAAAGAAGGTTTTATTTCTGTCACGATACAACGTGACAACTATAAAAATATCAAATCACTTAGAGTTTCGCGTGAACAACTAAAACAATGGATTGTTGATAATGATGATATGAAAGACTACTTAACCATCCCTCAAGTAGCAAAGCTTCTTAATATCAATCAAGAAATTGCTTATCAATTAGTGAATATAGGTTTAATAACCTGTCAACTGGATAACAACAGTAAAAAAAGATTCGTATCAGAAACATTTTTAGAGTTATTTACTAAAGAATATGTTTTTTTATCAGAGATAGCTAAAGCTATTAGAATAACCTCTCGTACGTTAATAACGTATTTAGCAAAAAAAGAAATTTATCCTATTGATCACTTGAGTGATAAAAAGCTTAGGCTTAAAGTGTTTTCTAGAGAGTCATTAAAAGAAATAATAATATTAAAGGATATTGTGTAATTGATAATTATTGTAATTAGATAAAAATATTTCAAGATAACTATAGATGAAGAATGCAAGTTTTGAGATAGGAAGTAAATTTTATACAACAACAGGACAATGTTGGTTATGCACTGATGTTGGGATAAGAACTATCCTAGCTATTGAATTAGACCCTAAACTAGATAAAAATTGGTTTAAAGGCCCTCCATATGCCGTTAAAGAAGTTGTATTTGATGAAGAAGAAATGGAAATGTGTTTCAGAAATGAGGAAGAACACATAACAGAAAGATTAGAAAACCATATTAAATCAAATCATCCAAGTTTTTCTGCTGAAGTTGTTTGGAAAATGATGGATATACGACATCAGTTTAGTGATTACCCTCATAAAAGACTGTTTCGTATTAATAGAGTAGATGAGTCTGGCGAAATCTACCATCCCTATGCAGCAGAAAAAGAAGGTGATGAATGGATGATATTAGTTTATTTGCCTTTTACTGGGGAGTTTAAGAAAGTTAAAGAATCTATATTTATTGGTTATGATTTGGCTACTGAAGAGGATTTATTTCAAAGGAAAACGAAGCTATAAATAATAGCATGATAAAATAAATAAAATTGAATAGGGATTGATAACTAGGACAATGTATATATGAACAAAACGTCTGAGATTCTCACTTTTCTAGAAAGTGTTAATTCGTATGTGTAACCAGAGAAAAGCAATGTAAATATTTTCAGTGAATATTGTTTTCTTGTAGATATTATATTGTATGTTGTATCAGCAATTATGGATTATCTATGTTTCTACACTACCTAATAGTATTAAGCTAATGGGAGTATTATTAATATTTAGTGTTATTCTTATTTTAATTTTTATCTTCAAGGGATACATACAGCCCAATATGAATACAATTGTATCTTGCAATCGGTTCAGTGCCAATAGCAGACAATTCAGCTAATAATTAATTAGCTCACAATATTCTCTAACTCCCTAAAATAAATCTCTCAAAATACTTCCAGTATTACCTCATCATTTTGTGGTAATAAGAGATTTTAAATAATCAAAAACCGTTATATCATCGAATTAATTCATAGCGTCTAAAAGTTCTTGCTCAAGCCAAAATAACCTTCCAATAAAAAAAGTTAATATTTTCCCATCATGACAGAAGTATGGGTATAAAATGAAGTTACAACATAGTCGGCAGGCATGGCATGATGCTTATTATCCACAGATAAAGTCAGCTAATGTTTGGGGGGAGCAAGTATTAGCTTTTAGTCATTATCCTTGCAAAGCATTAAAACACCATCATGACTATCAACTCATACACAACTGTTTAGCGGGTAAAGTACAGCAGGCAATTTCCAAGTTACCTAAAACCTTACAAAGTTTCGGACACTATCTTTATTCACCGTTGTCTACCAGCCGTGATCTTAAAGTCGCTCATCAACTGGTTAAATGTATTTATAACCAGCAAGCACCGATAGTTTCTGACTCAGAGCAGCAAACAGTATTAGACTATCTCATTTTACTGGCTATCAATAATTATCGTAGTTTTATCATGGGACAAAAAAAACTGGTTAAGACATTAAAAAAGATTAATCAGCAACTACAAGCTTATGGACAAACAGTTATTGTTAGTAATGAATGGAAAGTGTTCTGGCAACCATTGTACAGCCGATTGTTGAGTATTTGTGAGGCATTAGACCAACAGGCCCTAAGCCCCGTGGAACAAATCATAAAAGAAACCAAACACAATCTAAATCAAAGAGGAAGCAATGTCAGACAAAGATCCTAACTTTTGGCAATCCGTTTATACAGCACTAATCACCAACCAAACATGGCAAGGAGGGATTTTAGCGACCATTATTGCTAGTCTCAGAGTGCTCTATGATGATCAAGAAACGAAACTCTTTAGAGTACTTCTCGAAGCCTTTCTGTGCGGTGCTCTGGCTTTGTGCGTAAGTAGCATTGTTGAAATGCTACACTTACCGGGCAGTGCAACTGTTACCATTGGGGGAGCGATAGGTTTTCTCGGCGTCACTACTTTACGAGACAACTTATTAAAAGTAATCAATCAAAAAATGGATAAACAATAGCATCAAAAAAAGGAAAATCATCCCTCCTGATAAAACAACGGATGAGCAATCATTAATCAGTAATACACTCAACCAAAAAAACCGCCTAATGGCGGTTTTTTTATAGGCATAAAAAGATGCGGTGTTATCACACCAGTCCTTTATGCAAAACAACTTAAGCAAAAAGGTAAAAAATACAATGAAACTAAAACATTATATACTACCATTCACACTGGCTGTTTGTGCTAATACAGCCCTGAGTGAAGATTATGGGTGGTATCATCATCCTCTATCTCTCGTTGGACCCTTTAGTAGTCCAGAAGAGCTTTGTGCTTCCGAAGGCGCAGGTATACTGGATATGGATCCAGTCGGGCTAATTTCTTGGAATGGAACATCAGCTGGAAGGTGTGATACTCCTGGGGGACTTGGTTTTTTTAGATTAGGAGATAGCTGCCCTACTGGAAAAGTTTATGATTATAAGCAAATGTCCTGTGAGCCGCCTGAGCCTAATTCCAAAAAAGAAAACTGTCCAGATAGCGGTAAAGATCCTGATGGGCAATGTTATCCACAAAATGACCCAAAGAGCTGTCCAGATATAGCGGGCAATCCAGTCTTTATTGCTACGGGTCAAAAAGTAGAAATCGTTACAGATATTACGCTACCTAATTCAGCACTCAACTTTACTCGAAACTACTGGAGCAGTCGCTTAGACACTGACACCACGGGGTTGGCATGGCAGCATAACTGGCAAATGCACATCAAAGAACTCCAATCCAGAGGCCGTATTAAACTATACCGCGATAACGGTCGAGGCATCATCTTTACACCTCGCAACGGACGTTGGGAAAGTGATAGCAAAGATACAGAAGTCATCACAAAACTGACCAATAACCAAGGTTGGAAAGTACAAACAGCCACAGGGGAAATAGAGCTTTACAATCATCTAGGCCAGCTAATTAGTTATGAAAAACCAGGTGTCCCTACAGTAACTTTGATTTATAACGCGAACCAACAACTAATAAGTTTAAAGGATACAAAAGGCCGAAGTTTAGCGTTGACTTACAATGCTAAAAACTTAATCACTAATGTCACAGCCAGCAATGGAAGTACCATCATCTACAGCTACGATACACAAAATAGACTGATTAGCTTTACCAAAGAGGGCAATAAACAAACCTATCACTATGAAAATACCAAACATCCTCAACTATTAACTGGTATCACAGATGAGCGTGGTATACGTTATGCCACATGGACATACAATGATAACGGGCAAGCCATTAGCAGTGAACATGCGGGAGGAGCAGAAAAATACACCTTTGAATACCTGCCTAATAACCAAACTCGCGTAACCAATCCATTGGGTAAGTCGGCACTTTATACGTTCCAAGATATTCGTTTAGAAAAGAAAATTAAAAAGATCGAGGGACAAGCGATTAACTCCTGTACCGCTACAAGCCAATCCTTTAACTACAATGCGAAAGGACTGGTTGTTTCAGAAAATACCAAAAACAATGCCACTATCTACTACGAATACAATGACCGTGGGTTACAAACCAAACGTAAATTCGACGGCAGTGTTTTAAGGTATGAAAGCACGACTAAATGGCATAACACTTTACCTTTACCAATAGAAATCAACAATAATGGACAAAGACAAAGCTTCCAATACGATAGCAATGGACGACTAGTTGAATATACCAATGGTTTTAAAGATCAGAGTGAAATCAACAAAGGTCAAGATGTGGCACTATTGCAATTTGATGACTTTACTGATGAGGCAGGCAATATCTGGCAAACTATAGGTAATCCACAGATTGTGGATGATGCTGTGATGGGGAAAGCTTTATACCTTGATGGTAAATCTTATTTAACTACCTCCATGGATAAGTTCCAATTTGGTACAGGAGATTTTACGATTGAGTTTAGAGCAAAAGTAAAACCGAGGGTACCTTCATCAGGAGAAGCCTATGTTTTTATTGATATGATGAATATGGCAACCCCTGACTCAAGCATTAGCATTTATGCGACAAATTCCAGCCCAAAAGGTGCTTTAGTTTATCATGCGTATCAGTCAGCAAGTGTTGGAATGGTACATGGCTACCCGAACAATTTAAATATACTAGATGATCAATGGCACCATATTGCTTACGTTAGAAAGAATAATGTCCTAACGGTCTACTATGATGGAGTGAAGAGACTCACTTTAAATGATTCAATTAACTATCAGTTTGATAAAGAGTCAACAAAGTTAACAATTGGAGCGCGAAATGTTGGTGAATCAAGCACCGTAGAAGGTTATATTGATCAAGTTCGTATCAGCAAAGAGGCTATTTATACAGAAAACTTCGCTCCTAATGATGAACGCTTTGAACTCAACAATCATGAAGTAGAAAATTATAAAGGCAAAGATGTTGCATTATTGCAGTTTAATGACTTTACTGATGAGACTGGCACCAAGTGGAATAAAGTAGGTAATCCTCAAATTGTAGATGATCCTGACACTGTAACAGGTAAAGCGCTATATTTAGATGGTAACTCGTATTTAACAACTCCTGTTGATAAATTCCAATTTGGTAAAGAAGACTTTACGATAGAGTTTTGGTTTAAAGCAAACACTGGCAACGTTGCCAATCTATTTATTGATATGATGAATACTTCTAGTCAAGGGTCATCGTTAAGTATTTATCAAGCAGGCAATAGCTATAATGGTGTATTGGTTTATCATGCCTTTCAATCGCGTGAAACGGGAATGAGCCACGGATATCCTAACAATCTGAATGTAGGTGATAATAAATGGCATCATGCTGCTTTTGTGAAGAAAAATGGTGTGGTTTCTATTTTTGTGGATGGAGTTAAAAAACACACGATCAACGACAATATTGATTATGCTTTTTATCCCGAAGACGTAAAGTTAGCCATTGGAACACGAAATAGCGGAAAAGACGGTTACTCAATGAAAGGCTACCTAGACCAAATTCGCATCAGCAAACGAGCTATTTACAATGAAAACTTCACCCCTAGCCGAGAACCCTATGTTTTAAACCAAGGTGTGACCAATCCATAAATCAACAACCTGTTAAAAACTAACAACACATAACAAACACACAAAACAACCTATACCGTTAAAGCCTAAATGCTACACCACAGTCCAAAACACAGTGGTGACGGTGTTGTTTTGTCTTTAATTTAATAAACACAAGGAAAGACAATGAAAAAGCAATACATTCCGTTATTGCTAGCGTTAGCCGTGTCCAATGGTTACGCTGAGCAAACGACTAAATACACTTACAATAATGATGGGCAAATCACCCGCATTGATGGCCCAAGATCCGATCTACAAGACATCACCCAGTACACCTACAATACTGACGGTTTCTTAAGTACCGTCACTAACCCCTTAGGCCAAAAGGTGACCTACAGTAATTTTGATAAAAAAGGTAATCCACAAACCATTACCGATGCCAATGGTATAGCCAGTACCTTAACCTATACTGCACAAGGTTGGGTAAATAGCATGACCACAGCAGGGGCAAAAACAACGTTGACCTACGATAAAACTGGTCAGATAACGATGGTGACAATGCCCGATAACAGCACACTCACCTACACATGGGACAATGCCAGACGCTTAAGCAGCGTAAAAAACAACCTAAACGACAGCATCACTTACACTTATGATGCAATGGGTAATCGTACCCAAGAAGTGACTAAAAAAGGAACAGTCATCACAAAGCAACTCAAACGCCAATTTGATGAGCTAGGGCGTGTCCTCAAAGTAATAGGAGCAAACAACCAAACGTATCAATACAGCTACGGTACACACAACCAACCCCTTTCAGAAATAGACCCTAAAGGAACAAAAATAACCCATGATTATAATGAAGAAAACTACCTAACAAGAGATCGTTATAGTAATGACTACACTTACCATGACCGTAACGTACACGGCGATGTGACCCGAGCCAAAGACTTTTCTAGTGGCAATACATGGTTTACTTACGATGATATCGCACAGATAACAGAAGAAAAGAGCACCGCCAGAGGATTGACCAGCTACCAATACGACAAGGCAGGCAACCTCATCAAACAAACTAATGCCCGTGGCAATATGACCCAATACAGCTATGATGCATTAAATCGCTTAACAAAACAAATATACCCTAACGATACCTCGTTAAATGCAGACTTTATTTATGACCAAGCAGCCCTAGGTTTTTATAATATTGGATTCTTAACCACCGTCAATGATCCTAGCGGTAAAACCCAATATAACTATAACAACCAAGGGCTTGTTGCACAACAAAAAAATCAACTCACACTCGATGGGGCCCCATTAGGAACACAACAAACCACCACCTATACCTACGACAAAGCAGGCCGAGTACTGACGACTAACTTAGGTACACTTAGCCTAAGCTATACCCGTAATGCAGGTGGACAAGTGATGGCAGTCACCATGACCAAAGCAGGAACCAATACTGTATTGGCCAACAATATCACTTACAGTCCTTTTGCTGAAAATATTACAGGACTAACGTGGGGTAATGGACTAACGTTGACCCGTAATTACAATCTTGATGGGCAAATTACTCAACAAAAAGTTGGTACAGTAACGATAAACTACCAATATGATCTCAACGGTAATATCACACAAATGACTGATAGCCAGTTTGGTACAACCAACTATCAATACAATGATCTTAACCGCCTAACCCAAGAGCAAGGAACAGAGACCACCAAATATACCTATGACATTGTAGGCAACAGAACTACCCGTCAAAACAGTCAAGGAGCACAAACCATAGGGTTTGATACCAATAGCACTATTTATAACACCAATGGTATCTACCATACCAAAGATGTGATGAACAACATCACAGGCTACAAAGACAAAACTCAGCGTTTTGAATACGATGAAGCCAATCGATTTGCCAAAGTTATCAAACTAGACGGCACTCAAGAAAGCATTCTGGCACGCTATATCCACAATGCTTACGGTGAACGGGCTATCAAAGTGAAGCAGGATGGCAGTATCAGCACCTTTGGTTACAACGGACAAGGTCAACTGATCCAAGAAACCCAATACAGTGCTACAAAACAAAAAATAAAAGAAACTTATTGGGTATGGGTCGGTATAATGCCTATTGCTCAGATAGACATTCCTTTTAGCAATAATGTGGCGGGTGCGCAAACTATCAGCTATTTACATGCCGATCATCTTAATACGCCACGCTGGGCAACCAATACCGCTAAACAAACGGTTTGGACTTGGCAAAGTGATGCCTACGGCACTACAATGGCTAACGAAGATCCAAGAAATACCGGGACTAAAACCACGGTTCCACTGCGTTTCCCTGGGCAGTACTTTGACCAAGAAACGGGTTTTCATTACAACTACTTCAGAACCTACATCCCTGATTTAGGACGTTATAGTCAAAGTGACCCAATTGGCTTAGAGGGTGGGTGGAATACTTTTGTTTATGTGGATGGGAATCCTTTGCGGTGGAGTGATGCGTTAGGGCTGAAAGAATTAGGTCAAGACGGTTGTGAGAAGTTAAAGTTATTAATAGAGCATGATGATCAATGCTCAAGCCCTTTATGTACGACATTATCAAGTAATTATAATCCACTAAGTTTTAAAGATGAAATGTTAGGATTAAATTATGATTTTCCTAGTGTAGGTGGGCCTGTTGATATTGACTGGATGCTTAGATTATCAGGAGGTTCTTTAGGATATATACCAGGTTTTTCTCGAACTCAATATTGGTTTTCTAAGATGGGATGGAATATTCTACATTTTAATAATCCAAGTACTAACTTAAATAGTGGTGGGCATGGAAATGCTCCAGCTGCAACATATCAATGGATGAGTTCTGGAATGAAATTGAGAGAAATATTCGAACCATCAATTGAGTTTTGTAAATGTAAGTTTGATATAAAAATATAAGTTATTAACTCAGAGGGTTATTCTATTTTTAGTCAATAACCTTCTACTTATTTAATGTTATCTGTATGCGAGATGCGAGGATGTGATATGAAAAGGAAATACTTAGATATGGTTTTGACTGTATTAAGAGTTTTTGTATTTAAAGTTCTATTTTTCTTGTTTTTAACTTTTTGTTTTCTTCATTTTTTATCATTTTATGATGCTAGGTATGCCAATAAGGATATTTTACACAGTGATTTTCGAATAGCTATTTTTAAAAAGGATGGGACATTTTATCCTCTACAATTATCAGGCCTGGATAAGCTTACAACAGGTAATACATCATTCTTTTCAAAAGAGGCTAGTGGTAAAAAAAGCTGGTTTGAACAGGGCACACCTTTTTGTTTTTCCTATAATATTTTAAAAAATGATGGGATAAGTCAAATTGAAACAAAATTAAAAACAGATGATCGAACAGTATGGTCTACTTACGAAGTTATAAATGGCAATATAATACCTATAAAATCAAAGATATATAGTTTTGATTACATGCCGATGGCTGTTATATTGTCAGTATTTATCATGCTTTTATTTAATACTCTCAAAAAAGTAATTAAAAAGTTTAAATAATATAACTATAATTGTCTAAAGTGACGGGTATTTAAAAGTTCAATTATCTGCTAAGTAATCGTTTTTATAATAGATATTTAGTTAAACTATAATTAATAGATTGTAGTTTACAGAGAGGATAAGAATGAAAACAGATTTATAGTTTTATGATAATATTTAAAAATTAAAAAGTACGAATAAGAGCTAGCAAAGCTTTATATCATCAGTGAAAACGTAAAAGGCCAAGTTAAAAAGTTATTAAAACAAGTGATTGAGGATCAGTATACCTATGAAGTTTCTCGAGAAGAAGCACAGCAATTACTCGAAGATATAAAATATAATAAAAGTAATGATAATAATTACCTTGTAATAAAAGCTGCTTATCACAATAAAAAGCTACCTTCTAAGGCATTTATAGAGATGGCAGAAGAACTTCAAATACTACAACACAACAGCGATGATTTATTTAGGCGATAGTTATTTATATAGGCAGGGGACAATCGTTGATTATGGTCAAGCGGCACTTTACTACCATGAAGCTGAAAAAACAAATCAGATAGAAGCTATCTTAAAACTAGCTGATTTTTACAAGGCGGTGAGAGAGTTCTCTTTATACAAACATTACCTGCAAAAAGCTAGGCTGCAAGGTAGTGATAAAGCAACATTACTATTGGCAAAACTCTATGTTATCATTCTTAAAGAAAAATACTATGTGAAAGAACTATTAACAGAGTTACTAGCAAGCTCGACCCCAACAATGGATATCATCTTCGAAGCTGAACAAATGTATACACAATTATCACTTATTAAATTAACAAAAAAATAAATTCAATATTAAAAAAAATTATTATTTCCTAATAATGATAAGTGATTTTCGTAATAGATAGAGCTAATGTCTGCCGTTTGCTCAGGCTTTATAAAAACTCAACAATCCAACGATATAAATATCATTAATGTTTTTCTACTTTTTTGCATGCCAATGTTTATCCATATATTTTATAAATGAATAGCAAAAGGCTATTTTTATTTTCTGTATAGATACCTTACGAATACTGAAAATAGTTAAAAAGTTCTATAGTCTTTCATTTTCAGAGGATTAAGCTGTATTTGCTTGCAGCTTCATGAGATGGCTGGCCATATAAAATAGCCATCAAGTCGAAAGTAATTATTAGTTTTCAAACAGCATGCGCTCTGAACGGACTGTCAAATTTGATTACACTCTATTTTTAAGTTTACTATGTGAGTCTATACGTGCTAATTTCTTTATCAAAGAAAAACAGATTTATTTTCATTTTAAATGAGAATTATGTTGTTTTTATCATTTTGTATGTGGGTATAATTTCAACTTGATAAGTTTATGTAAGCTATAACTGTTGAAATTGCGCAGTCTGTTATTTCATTAATTATGAGAACCGACAGTTTGTCGGTTCTCATAATTAAAGAAATAAATTCTCAAAATAGTGAAACTATTTCTCATAATAAGTGAAATGGTTTCTCATAAATAATGATAAATTTTCTCAAGATTAATGAAATACTAGAAACCATGTTTTTTTTAGGGTTTTGATTAGTAGGTTATTTTAATCAACATCTATTCTTATATTATAGCCTATCAATACCAATATATTTTTTAAATAGTGTATTGGAATCCCATACCTGGGCTTTTATCATAAAAAATATAAATTTAACTATATAAACATAAGCTAAAATAAAGCCTATAGCTAAAGGAGCTTTAGATGTCATAGGAATAATTACTACTGCAATCAAATATATTGTTTGTACAGTAAAAAGTAGGCATATTAGTGCATGCAGAATCAGTAAAGCTGCAACTCGATAAGTTACGTAACATCATCGGTTTTAAAGAACCTAATAGTTCAAAGCAGCCAGATTATCTAGGTATAGAACTAAAAACAACACGACAGTTTTCTAAAAAACGGTCAACAATCTTTGCCCAAGTTGCAGAGTGGAAAAACTCTGTTATAAAAAGTAGTGCTGAAATGTTAGATAAGTATGGTTATTCCAGAGAAGATAGTTATAAACTTTACTGTACAGTAAGAGCTGGTATAGCTAATCCTCAAGGGTTATCTTTTGATGTAGATCTTGAGAAAGATATATTGTTCGAAATACATGAAATAGATGGTATTACTTTAGTCTGGTCAGGTAAGTTACTAAGACAAAGACTTTTAGAAAAACATAAAGAAACTTTTTGGATAGAAGCTGAATCATTTGTTAATGATGAGGGTATAGAGTGTTTTATTTTAAAACAAGTAATCCATACTAAAAATCCATTGTTAAGCCAATTATTACCTCTTTTGAAAGACAGAGTGATTACAATGGATCATTTAATTAAACGTAGTGGAAAGACTAACAAAGTCTCTGAAAAGGGGCCATTATTTAAAATAAATTCAAAAAATTTGAATTTGTTATTTCCTGAGCCTGTTTATTATGAGATTTAATTGTAAAATAATTCTATGCTTCACAGAGATTCTATAAATATAGATATTCTGCGACTATCAAATTTGGGAATACTAAGTAGAATCAAAATATCAATATTACATAGTATAGAGTTAATAGACATAATTATCATAGGTAGGTTTATGTTGATATACTATAACATAATGATATATCGATTTTTAAAAGATACTGATGTGTAGTTTTTTCGTAGTACCTTTATGTATAGTAACTTTATCGTATAGATTTAAAAAATGAATATGGATTGTGTTTAGTAATGTCAACAGAAGAAATTAATTGTAGAAGAGATTCATTTCGAGTTGCAATATGCAGAAGCACAGAAACGATTAGGAGTTACTAAAAAACAGTTTAATCAGCTAATAAATGCATATCATTTTCCTGAAGCTAAAAGGCCGGGTTATGATTTTATAAAATGGCAGTTCTCAAAAGAAAGTATTGAACACTATTTACGTTGTTTATTTAAAAATAAAACCCCTATACAAGAAGAAGCTGTCACTATTGCTGAGGCAATGAAAGTAGTAGGAGGGAGCGTAAGACCTGCTTTACCTAAACTACTAGAAAGTATTAAAGAAGGTTTTATTTCTGTCACGATACAACGTGACAACTATAAAAATATCAAATCACTTAGAGTTTCGCGTGAACAACTAAAACAATGGATTGTTGATAATGATGATATGAAAGACTACTTAACCATCCCTCAAGTAGCAAAGCTTCTTAATATCAATCAAGAAATTGCTTATCAATTAGTGAATATAGGTTTAATAACCTGTCAACTGGATAACAACAGTAAAAAAAGATTCGTATCAGAAACATTTTTAGAGTTATTTACTAAAGAATATGTTTTTTTATCAGAGATAGCTAAAGCTATTAGAATAACCTCTCGTACGTTAATAACGTATTTAGCAAAAAAAGAAATTTATCCTATTGATCACTTGAGTGATAAAAAGCTTAGGCTTAAAGTGTTTTCTAGAGAGTCATTAAAAGAAATAATAATATTAAAGGATATTGTGTAATTGATAATTATTGTAATTAGATAAAAATATTTCAAGATAACTATAGATGAAGAATGCAAGTTTTGAGATAGGAAGTAAATTTTATACAACAACAGGACAATGTTGGTTATGCACTGATGTTGGGATAAGAACTATCCTAGCTATTGAATTAGACCCTAAACTAGATAAAAATTGGTTTAAAGGCCCTCCATATGCCGTTAAAGAAGTTGTATTTGATGAAGAAGAAATGGAAATGTGTTTCAGAAATGAGGAAGAACACATAACAGAAAGATTAGAAAACCATATTAAATCAAATCATCCAAGTTTTTCTGCTGAAGTTGTTTGGAAAATGATGGATATACGACATCAGTTTAGTGATTACCCTCATAAAAGACTGTTTCGTATTAATAGAGTAGATGAGTCTGGCGAAATCTACCATCCCTATGCAGCAGAAAAAGAAGGTGATGAATGGATGATATTAGTTTATTTGCCTTTTACTGGGGAGTTTAAGAAAGTTAAAGAATCTATATTTATTGGTTATGATTTGGCTACTGAAGAGGATTTATTTCAAAGGAAAACGAAGCTATAAATAAAATATTACAAAATAAATAAACCGTACACACGATTACCTTAATAATTTGTCGTAAGCTGAATGCAAGTTGAATAATAAAAATAAAATAATAGCAGTTATATGCTTTATTGAAATATTTTGATATATTTTCTTGGGATTAAGACTTTAGTCACATAATCATTAAAATAAACTGATATTACGGTTCATTGTTGTAGTTATCTGAGGCTATATGAACTTATCCTCTTTGTACAAGCGCTGTGCGCTTAGCCATTCTATTTTTCTAGTAATGGGGTTGTTTTTTGTTGGCCCAGCCAAGGCAGCGCCTTTTCAAACGCCAGGCGATATCGACTATATCCGCGAGCGTCAGCAACGCATTCTGCAAGAACAACAAAAAAAGCTTCAAGAACTCCAAGACTTGCCTACTCAACAACCAAGCCAACCCAAAGTAGAACCGCAAGCAACAGGGTATTGTTTTACGATCAAATCCATTACCTTAAAAGGTATTACACTGATCTCTAAAACTCGGCAAGATCAACTGATCGCGCTTTTTATTAACCAATGTGTGGGCATTGAGCAACTTAACGAACTATTAAAAATAATCACCGACGAATACCTAAACAAAGGCTATGTTACCTCCCGTGCTTATCTGCCCGAGCAAGACCTATCAACGGGAGAACTCATTATTCAAGTGGTAGAAGGCAAACTTGAAGGGTTTAAAGCATCAGATGTAGCAAGCCATGCCGAAGTATATATGGCCTCTCCCAGTAGTCAAGGTAAAGCCATCAACTTAAGAGATTTAGAACAAGCCGTAGAGCAACTAAATCGTCTACCCTCACGCAGAGTTGAAATAGAACTCCTCCCAGGCGAAGAAGTGGGGAGTAGCTATATCCAATTAAAAGGACAAAAAACCAAGCCTTGGCATGTGAACTTAAACCGTAATAATGATGGCCAAAAAAGCACAGGAGAACAACAATGGGCGGCTTCTCTTTTATGGGACAGCCCATTGGGTTTGGCAGATCAGGTGAGTTTGAGTGCTGGAGGTGATGCGGTTAGTGACCACTGGCGACATACCGATAACCAAAGCATTAACTACAATCTTCCTTTTGGTTACTGGAATTTTAATTATAGCTACAGCCAAAGCTATTATCGCAGCCGTACTCACAGCACTGATGGTTTTAGCTTTGATATGGACGGTGAGAGTAAAACTCACCGTTTTAGTATGGATCGTGTTATTTATCGAGACAGTGTGAGTAAAGCAGGCATAAGTGCAGGTATTTCCCATTTAAGGACGCGTAACTACATTGATGATGTCTTATTAGATGTTTCCAGCCAACGCTTAACCTCTCTTGATTTAGGTATTAACTATGGCCGCCGTATCAACAATGCCTATTTGAATATGGATTTAGGGTGGCAACAAGGTATCGGTGCATTAGATGCGCAATCGAATCGCCATGCCGGGCATGGTAATCCAGATGCTCGCTATGACAAATACACCTTAACCGTAAGTTATCTTCATCCCTTTCAGATCCAAGGCGAATACTTTAGTTTTGAAAGCTTAGCCAACGGTCAATACAGCCATGATGTACTCTTTAGCCCACAACGAATTAGTCTAGGGGGTAGCAGCTCCATTCGGGGTTTTAAAGAGCAGTCTTTATCAGGCGACAGTGGTGGTTATTGGCGTAATCAGATTCGTTGGCGTAAAGGGATCACGTGGGAGCCTTTACAAAAAATCTTTCAAGAATACGGTGCTTTGTTTGCCTATGATGTGGGTGTGATACGTCATAGCAAATACAATCCAGAATACAGCGGGCGCATGTCAGGCAATGCCCTTGAATTTAATGTGTCAGGGCAATATGTTAGCGCGGCGGTTACTTTTGCGCGTTCGTTAAAATCCCCTCATGTGATTGAGCGCAAAGAGCATCCCGTTTATTTTCGTGTTGATGTCAATTTCTAATTCGTTTTCTTTATAAAAGTTGTTAAAGGAATAAAAATGAAGACAATCCCTCTATCAAAATCCGTCTTTAAAGCCACTGCGCTGAGTTTGGCGATTATTTTGACGTTTAATCCTCTATTAGTAGCGGCTGCTGATTTAACAGTAGCACCTAACAGTGGTAATACGAGCATTGGACAAGCAGGTAATGGAGTGCCTGTAATTAACATCAATACACCCAATGCCAATGGATTGTCGCAAAATAAATTCACAGATTATAACGTCGGTAAACAGGGGCTTATTCTCAATAACAACAACACCAAATACACCAATACACAATTGGGTGGCACTATTGAATTTAACCCCAATTTGAAAGGCCACAATGCGGCGAATACCATCTTAAATGAAGTGACCAGTGGTAATGCCAGCCGTTTACAAGGCTATACCGAAGTGGCAGGTCAAAAGGCACATGTCATTGTTGCCAACCCCAATGGTGTCACCTGTAATGGCTGTGGCTTTATTAATACCCCACGTGTCACCTTGACCACCGGTAAGCCTGTTATAGAACATGGACAGCTCAATCGCTATGATATCTCACAAGGGAAAGTGACTATTGAGGGCGAAGGCCTTAATGCGGGTAATGTCAGTCAATTTGATATCTTGTCACGCAGTGCGCAAGTGAATGCCGAAATCCATGCCCAAGAACTTAATATTATTGCCGGTCAAAATGAAGTCAGCAATACTGATTTAAAAGTAACAGCTAAAACAACCACCGATCAAACCAATAGGCCACAACTGGCGATTGATAGCTCAGCCTTAGGTGGTATGTATGCTGGAGCCATTCGTCTAGTAGGTACTGAAAAAGGCGTAGGTGTAAACCTAGCCGGGGATATGGCCAGTAATAGTGGCAATATCCAATTAGATGCCAATGGCAAGCTCACTGTAGGGGGGAGCCTTGCTTCCAATAAAAATATTGTGGCTAAAGCCGAACAAATAGACATTAATAATACCGCCTATGCGGCCAATGATATTAACCTATCTAGCCAACAAATCAACGTTAATAAAAGCCTAACCAGTGGTAACGACCTAACGGTTAATGCCGAGATGCTGACCAATAAGGGGAGCATTGAAGCGGGTGCTACCAAAACAGGCAGCGGTAATAACAGCAATGCCAAATTAACCCTCAATACAAAACAACTCAATAACCAAGGTAAAACCATTACCTCGCGCGGTAGTTTAGACATTAATGCCGTTACCCTTGCCAATCAACAAGGCAAAATCATCAGCAAAAGTCATGCGAACATCACCGCCAAACAAATTAATAACCAACAAGCCTCGTTAGCGGCTGAAGGCAAACTGACCCTTCAAGCAGAAACCATCAATAATCAACAAGGTAATATGGTGGGTCAACAAGGCGCAACCCTTACGGCACAATCTATAGATAATAGTCAGCAAGGGCTGATTTACAGCGAACAAGATGATATTAATTTAACCGCCACGCAAGTGAAGAACCAACAAGGCAATATTGCAGGACAAAACCTTACTGCTAATATTCAAACGCTGGATAACCAACAAGGCCTTATCGAAGCCAACCAAGCGATTAACTACCAAGGTGAAACCCTCCAAAATAACACAGGAACCATCCACGCACTGGGTAAACAAGCCAGTCAACTACAACTCACAGGGCTATTTAACAATACAAAAGGTGAGTTAGGGGTTAATAGCAATACATTTGTACTGATAGCCGATCAACTTAATAATACCGATGGCAAAATCACCCATACGGGTAATCAAGGCTTTACGATTGATTACAACCTGTTAGGATTAGCGGGGGGAACGGTTACAACCCAAAGTGCCGTTCATATAAATCAAGACGACTGGTACAACAACACCGATATCCAAGCCGCTGACTTTACCCTCAATGTCAAGAACCTAACTCAAGATAAGGGGGGTAAGCTTTACCTGCAAGGGCCTCTCACCGTAGTAGCGGGTGGCGATTGGCACAACAATGGCTTAATACAAACTAACGGTGCTATCGATCTAAATCTACAAGGGGACTACTGGGGAGCAGGCCAGTTACTCAGTCAAAGTAACATTAATCTCAACGCCGACAACATCCTTTTAGATGATACGGCTTCCCGTATACAAGGTAATGGTACCTTAAACCTAACAACTAATGATCAGTTATATAACGAAGGTAATATTCTTAGTAATAGTACTTTACAACTAAAAGCTTCTGATCTAGTTAACTTAGGCACATTGGGTGCCAGTCAAGATCTAGCCATCAGTGGTCAAAAGATACATAACCAAGATGGTTTGATATTTACCAGTGGGCAACTTACTATCAAAGCGGATGATTTTTACAACCAACGTGGTGATCTTTATGCCCATGGTGATATTAACCTCGGTGGTCATAATCAGCAGGCCATGAAAACCCTCACCAACCATTCAGGTACCATTGAAAGTTTGGCCAAAATCAACATCAATGCCGACACTCTAGAAAATGCCCGCGAAGTATTCAATATCGTTACCCACAAAGTGTCAGCTAATGTACAAGATACCGGCTGTAGCCATGACTGTGGGGGTGATAAAAAAGACCATAATTTTATCCTCACCGAAGTTGACCGTACCGAAGTCACCGATGCCAGTGCAGAAGCAAAAATAGTGGCAGCCGATGATCTCACCATTCAAAGTAAAAAGATAGACAATAAATTCAGTATCTTAGCTTCTGGCAACAACATCCAGATAGATACGGACACCTTCAACAACATCGGCGCACAAACGGGAGATTTGACCACTCAACGCTTTTTAATGACATGGCGGATGAACTCCCTTTCAGGCGTATTTAATTTAGCCAATATCATCAATACCTATGATGACCAAAACAGTACCAACTATGATCCTAGTCGTAATATAGAACAAGATGTTAACCAATTTACCTCACCTAGCATCATGGTTATAGACAACATTACCAAAGGCCCTACGCTGAGCAACGCACAAGTGCACAACGGTGTGGTACAAGCAGCAGGTACTGTTACCATTAATGCCAAAGACGGTGATATTGCCAATAACAGCATCAAACCGTCTTACATCTACACCAGTGGTGGTGACCGCGTTCAAGATACCAATACCCTAGGCAACGACATCGCCACCTACGTGCCTGTTAACTCACAACTAAAACCTGATACCACTCATAGCGCAACAGATCCACTGCAACTCCCTGGTTTTAGCTTACCTAACAATATTAATGGTTTATTCCATGTTAATACCAACCCCGACCACAAATACCTAGTAGAAACCAATCCAGCCTTTGGGGTGAAGTCGTTTATCAACTCCGACTACCTACTCAGTAAATTAGGGTATAACCCTGACGAAACGCAACGCCGTTTAGGCGATGGCATGTATGAACAGCGCCTTATTCAACAAGCCATTACGGCTCGTACCGGTCAATACTTTGTAAATGGCATGACCGATGGCGACCAACTCTATCAATACCTGATGGATAACGCGATTGCTAGCAAAGAAGCATTAAAACTCACGGTAGGTGTTGGCTTAACAGCGGAGCAAGTGGCCGCACTTACACATGATATTGTTTGGTTAGAGGAGCGTGAGGTTCAAGGTCAAAAAGTATTAGTGCCTATTGTTTACATGGCACAAACTGAAGGAAGACTTGCACCCACTGGTAGCTTAATCCAAGGTTATGATCTAAGCCTGATCGTCGGTAATAACCTCACCAATACAGGCACGTTACAAGCGGATCAAAGTATCCAGGCACGTGCTAAAAATGTCATTAATGGTGGGTTATTTGAAACCAACCAATTGGCCATTAACGCCACTGACAACATTATCAACACCCATGGTGGTATTATCAAAGGGCAGCAAGTTGATTTAACCGCTGAAAAAGGCACGATTCTCAATCAGCGAACAGTAACAACACACCAAGCACAAACAGCCAATAGCCAACGTAAACAAGACTTTGTATCAGAGGCCTCGAGTATTGAGTCCGATGGCACATTAAACATGACGGCAGGCTACAACATTGAAAACAAAGGCAGTGCTATCATTGCTAAAGATGCTACCTTAACAGCGGGTAACAGTATTCAGGTTGGTACAACCACAACAGATAACCAACAAAATTACCAAGGTAAATACAACTACGACCGCCAACAAATCAACCAATATGAAAGTGCAGTGGTCATTGAAAACACACTCACCGCCAAAGCCAATAATGATATCAACGTCACAGGTAGCTATATCGGTACGGGTGGCGATACCAGCTTAACGGCTGGTAATAATATTACCGTTGGTTCAGTGACTAACGAAAATCGTAGCCATAGCTACGGCAAAAAAGGACAAGCCTTGAGTGACACTGTTACTCAACAAGGCGCGGTTATAAACTCGGGCGGTAAGCTCAATGTTGCCGCGGGGAAAGACATTACCCTAGAGGCCAGTACGGTTACCGCCGATAAAGAAGCTTATTTCTATGCAGGTAATGACATTAACCTATTGGCAAAAGATGACACACAACATACCCTCATCGAAAAAACCAAAACCAGCAGTAATGGATTATCCAGTAAAACCAAAAAGACCTATGATGAAACCTATCAAACTACGGCACAGGGCAGTCTGATTAGTGCTGACAGCGTTACTATGCAAGCAAAACACGATGTTAATATCAAAGGCAGTGACATCGTCTCAACCCAAGACACCAACCTCTATGCTGGTAACAACGTCACCATTGACTATGCCGAAGAGCAATACAAAAGCAAACACAAAGAACAAGAAAAGAAAACCGGCGTTATGGGCATGGGTGGCGGCGGTATAGGCTTTACCATCGGTTCAAGTAAAGTTAAACAAACCGTTGAAGAAAACTATAATACCGCCAGAGGTAGTACCATAGGCAGTAGTGAAGGCAGCGTCAACATTGCGGCGGGTAAAGACCTTACCGCAAAAGGCGCCTCCATTGTGGCGGGTAAAGACATCACTTTACAAGGCCAAAATGTCACCATTGAAGAAGCCAGAGAAGACAGCCACTACCGTCAAACCTACGATAGTCAGCAAACAGGATTAACCATCTCTCTAGGTGGAACGGTTGGTAGCGCTATTAACACTGCCTCACAAACAGCCTACCAAGCCAAACACGAAACCAATGACCGTTTATCAGCATTAACAGGCATAAAATCAGCATTAACAGGTTATCAAGCTTACCAAGCTACACAAGTTGCTCAGCAGGGTTCAAGTCCAAATGACCAGGCTATTGGCATTAACGTCAGCTTAGGCCAACAGAAGGCTCACTCAGAGCAGAGCCAAACCCAAAACATGAGCAAAGGCTCCTCTTTGCAAGCTAGCAATAATATCACAGTGATTGCGACAGGCGATAAAGCTAATCCTAAAACAGGTGATATCACTATCAAGGGAAGTGACCTGCAAGCGGGTAATAATATTACTTTACAAGCCAATAATGACTTAAATTTATTAGCCAGTGAAAACACCCAAACCATCCGAGGTAAAAACAGTAGCAGTGGAGGCTCAATAGGTGTTGGAGTGGGTATTGGTAGCAATAGCGTTGGTTTTACAGTGAATGCCAGCGTTAATCAAGGTAGAGGCAAAGAAAAAGGCGATGCCCAAACCTGGACAGAAACCAACATTACAGCAGGTAATAAAGTAACCCTTTCCACGGGACAAGATGCGAATCTAATCGGTGCGCAAGTCAGTGGTAAGCAAGTTGAAGCGAATATAGGTAATAACCTTAATTTACAAACACTACAAGATAGAGACGATTACACCTCAAAACAGCAAGATATTACCATGGGAGGAAGCTATGCTGTCTTTGGTGTCGGCGGTTCAGGAAGCTTTAGCGTTAGCCAGCAAAAAATGGACTCTACCTACAAAAGTACCCAAGAACAAACTGGTATTTATGCGGGTGAAGGTGGCTACCAAATTACGGTGGGTAAAAACACCGACCTCAATGGCAGCGTTATCGCCAGTACGGCTGATGCTAGCAAAAACAAACTTGATACGGGTACTTTAACGTGGAATGATCTAGAAAATAAAGCCGACTACAAAGTTAGTAGCAATACTGTAGGTATGGGTAGCGGAGGAAGCGTAGGAGACATGTTCTTAGGTAACATGGCGAATACCCTTTTAGTAGGTGCTAATAATAGTGATAAAAAAGAAAGTACCACCCATGCGGCAGTATCCGAAGGTGAAATTACCATTCGAGATCAAGCCAATCAAACACAAGATGTGGCTTCATTAAATCGCGATACAGAACATGCCAACAACGGTTTTAGTCCAATTTTTGACAAAGAAAAAGAACAAAACCGCCTCAACGAAATGAAAGCCATTGGCGAATTAGGTAGCCAAATCTCTGACGTGATTAGAACAGAGGGTTCTATCTACGCTTACAATGAAGCTAAAAAAGCGCATCCTGAAATAAATACCGATACACCTGAAGGTATTCAGTTATTAAAAGATAGTCAAGAATACAAAGAGGCCATGAAAGACTATGGCACGGGGGGAAGCTACCAAAAAGCAGCGCAAGCCATTACTGCCGCATTACAAGGATTGGCGGGTAACAATTTAGAGCAAGCCCTAACAGGCGCCAGTTCACCTTATGTGGCGGGCATTATTAAGGATATGACGCCAGAAGACAGTGCCGAAAGAATTATGGCACACGCCGTATGGGGGGCTATAGTAGCCAATGCCAAAAACAATAGTGCCACGGCAGGTGCTATAGGTGCTGCAACAGCAGAGGGATTAGCTCCTTATATCGTAGATTACTTATACCCAGGTCGGGAGGTTAAAGACTTAACTGAAGAAGAAAAGCAAAAAGTTGTAGCACTGGCCACTATTGGTGCAGGGCTAGCAGGAAGTTTTGGAACGGATGGTAACTTTGCTAGTGGTGTGGCTGCTGCTGAAACGGGAAAGAATGCCGTTGAGAATAATGCTATTTCTGATGTTGTGGAAGCCATGCATGAAGGAAAGACACCAATGCAGGTAGCAGAAGAAAGGACACAACAGTTAATTGACGAATTTATACAGAAGAACTGCCAGGGACTCTCAGAAGCAGCATGTAATGCAAAGAGGGAAGAAGCTGGTATCGCAACGTTATTAGAGTTTGGAACTTTTGTGCCTGGTGTGGGTTTTGTAATAGACGTGGCTAGAGCTGACACTGTTCCAGACTATCTCTGGGCCTTAGCAGGTATTGTGCCTGTAGAGAAATACATTGAAAAAGGAGGTAAGGTAGTATATAAAGTTTCAGATGCCGTATGGGATGCACACTTAAATAAGAAAGTTGACAATATTGGAAATAATATTTCAGATCTTCCTGCTGGTTATAGTTCAGGTAAAAGTGCTGGAGCTATGTTTAATGAGACAGGAGGGCTTCCTGAGGGATACAGACGTATTCTGAATGATAAGACAGGAAATACAGCAGTATTAGGACCTGATGGTAAATTATATTCTGAACTTGGTAATGGAAGTTTAGGTCCCCAATGGGTAAGTGATATTTCTAAGCCAGTTGATAGGCATTATTTCAATAAAATAGATCAAAGTTCTCACGCTAAAGAGTTGAATACTATTATTTTGCCGGGTGTTGATGTTAATAAAGATATTAATGCTATACGTAATGGGGAGGGTATATTTAAAGGCAATACTGTTACAGTTAACAATAGAACTTATGAGGCTCATGCAAATGGAACAATATATCCTATTTCAGGTAATGGTTTTATAACCTTAACAAGGGGCGAATATAAAGCATTAGGTGTTTACAACAAAATGGGTGATACAACACAAACTAATTTAATACTAAATAATATGAAAGATATTACTATAAAAGATATGCAAAAAGCATATGAAATATGGAGTAGTTGGAAATGAAGGGGACAGGTTTTGATATAGTAATAGATAAAGAGTTTAGCAGTGCATATTTTATTGCAATATTATCGGCTGTTTTCGCTCTTGATAAAAACTATATATTTATAGCTCATTCAATTGAAGAGCTAGCAGTGCCAACAGATATGTTTAGAACGGTAAAAATATTAGCTATTGTACATAAAGTGTATGGTAGTTTTTGTAGTGCAATACAATTTTCTATAGATGGTGACGTAAAATATAATGTAGAGGATGTGATAATTAAAATCAGTAAGTATGGGAATGTTAAGTGCTTATTACCTGACGAATCATCGAGATGTGATATAGATATGATTTTATTTTTACCTGATGGGACTAAAAGAAATGTATATGTAAATTCTGAAGCAATGGATCGGAATGAGTATATTATAGAAAACTACAAGTAGCTAAGTATATCCACCTCTTGCTCATATAATAATAGCTACTAGAAATGTAGCTATCCTCCGAACAAGTTTTAACACCAACATTATCACAAAAAATCAAATATATTATGATACTAAAGGTAATAGACTAAAATATGAACAGGGGCAATGGAAATTATGGGAGTAATAGATAATGTCTGTAAATAAAAGAATACTTGAACCTGATTTAACAGCAGAAATTGCTCCTAGAAAGGGCGCAGCAGGTTTTTTATTAGGAGAAGAGCTTAGAACCTTTGAGAGTAGAGTGGGTAGTGTTAAATGGTTTAATAATGTTCAGGAAGCATTAGCTTCCTTGCCTGCTAATGAAGGGTGGATTGCCTATTCTAAAGAACTGAGAAATGCTTGGCATACTCGCACTTGGTACGATTATATTTTTATATATAAAAATGATATTTTAAGTTTATGTTTTAACAGTATTAATTGGCAACTTTATGAAATTTCGGTTGGAGAAGGATATCTTGGTAAGTTTAATAACGTCAAAGTCGGAGATGATTTATTAGTGTTGGAAGACTATTTTGAACTAGACTTCGACGATGGTGATAGAAACTATTTAATAATGAAGGACAATGTCACTATAGAAGGGATATCATTTAGAACAGATTGTTTAGCCGCATTAGAGTATGCACCAAAGCAAAAAATAGAATATATTATTGTAGCTAATTGGGATTGGCGATCAGAGATAGATTGAAGCTCAGTAAAGTTATGTGGAGTATAGGTTCTATTTGATCAGAATGTTAGTAGTATAAAAAACTATAGGCATGATATATAAGTGTTTTTTTTTAGAAATATTTTGTTTGAACCAGACTTAATGGCAGAAATTACTCCCAAAAAAGGCGCAGCAGGCTTTATTTTAGGAAGCTCAATTAAAGATATAGTAAAGAAAATAGGAAGAGTTAATTGGTATGAGTCTAACGCGAATATTTATAATAAATGCTTACAAAATCATGGCTGGATTGGAAGTGTATATTACCAAAGTAATATAGGTAAGCCATATCATAAAGGAATGCATTCTTCTGAATATAATATTTTAAAAACGTTAATTTATAAAAATAATCTTATTAGACTAAGTTTTAATAAGACAGGAAAGCTTTATGTTATATCACTTGGCTTGGGATATGGAAAGAGTTTTTATAATGCTAAACCTAGTGATAATATTAAGTTGCTAGAAAAGTATTTTAAAATTTATTTTGATAACCAAGATGATGTGTTTTATTTATATAAAGAGTCAAATAATGACTTAATACCTGGAATATGTTTTTCAACCAATTATAGAGTTTCATTAGAGGAAGCTCCTGAGCAAATCATAGAGTTTATTTCTATTCATGACTGGTCATTACAATAAAAATCTAGCACTAATGTAAAAATAAACGAAGACATTTAAATTGTACTAGCTAAGATCTGATGTGACACAGCCACGTTTGGGCTGCTAATGCAGCCTTGCTAAAAATAGGTTTATTCATATGGGATTACTGAGGAAGTTACCAAAAAGCAGCACAAGCCATCACTGCTGCATTACAAGGGCTAGCTGGTAACAATCTAGAACAAGCCCTAACAGGCGCAAGTTCACCTTATGTGGCGGGTATTATTAAACAAATGACCGAAGGCAACGAACCTGCTCATTTGATGGCCCATGCCGTATGGGGTGCTATTGTTGCCAATGCCAAAGACAGCAATGCGGCAGCAGGTGCAATCGGTGCAGCCACTGCGGAAGGATTAGCACCATATATACAAAAAGCACTGTATGGCGATAGAAAAGTAAGTGAGTTAACCGAAGAGGAAAAACAAACCATCACCGCACTGGCAACTATTGGTGCAGGGTTAGCAGGAAGCTTTGGAACGGATGGAAACTTTGCCAGTGGTGTGGCGGCGGCTGAAACGGGAAAAAATGCCGTTGAGAATAATGCTATTTCTGATATTGCAGCAGAACAAAGTACAGGTATTTCTAGAGAAGAACAATATAAAAATGCAATGAAACAGCTGGAAGAGCTCGAAGAGAAATTTAAGCAGGAAAATTGCCAAGGATTATCAGAGGAAGCTTGTAGTGTTAAAAGACTAGAGTTACAGGCTAAGGCAACAGAAGGTTTTTGGGAGTCTATGACGTATAAGCCTGTATTAGGCGGTGCTGTGGAAATATACCAGGCAGAGACACCATTAGATTATGGTTTAGGAGTTTTATCTTTAGTTCCAGGTGAAAAAATTCTAGTAAAAATAGGCGATGGGATAAAATATATATATACTGGTAGTAGAACTATTAATAAAGTATTTGTTGAAATATCCGTAGATGAAATCATTAATATTAATAAATCATTTGGAGGTAGCACTACTTTAACTGGGCATGTTGATACAGTGCTTGCAAATATGTCATATCAAGAGGGGTTTTTTGATAAAGCTGCTGTTGCTATTAGAGATATCGCAGGGAGTCATCTATTTGATAATGGAAATAAAAGAACAGCACAAGTTGTTGTCGAACAACTAGCAAAAAAAAATAACATTAATTTAACTGAGCAACAGATTAGAAGAGTAGTTGATGCTGTTGGAACAGGTGAATTGAAAAAAATAGAAGATATATCAAAGGCATTACAAAATGGAAAATAATTCAGATAAATTGCTGGGTGAGTTAGATCGTATAGCAAAGAATGGTTATGTGATAGTTATTAAACTTGATGGAGAAAGAGATAAAAGTTTTTTTTACACAGCTATTTTATCTAGAAGTTCAGATAATGAGTTTTTTTTTAGAAAAGATGGGCCTGAACTTGAGGTATTGATTAAGGAACTAATAGATTTTTATAATAAGAAAGTTAAAGTATGAGTCATTAAATAATGAAAATTTTTTTAGATGATATGAGGGAAGCTCCGGAAGGATGGGTACGTGCATATTGGCCTAACGAGGTTATTTGTCTTTTAAAAAAAGGAAATGTTGAGGAAATAAGTCTGGATCATGATTTGGGTGATGATGATAAAGGAAATGGGTATGATGTCCTTTTGTGGATTGAAAGAGCAGTATTTTTAAATGGTTTTATAGCTCCAGTAATTAATATTCACTCCGCCAACATTTCAGCACGCCATAAAATGGAGATGGCTAAAGAGAATATTGCTAGATACTCTATAAATGCTTCGTCTTTATCGCATAAATGTAAAGAAAAATAAAACGGTTTTCAACTCTAATTTGAATTAGTTAAGATTTAATCGCACATTTTACTTGTAAAAGAGAGAGTTACCCGTTTTGATAAAGGTATCGAAACTTTAATCAAAACAACAGGAGTAACTTTCATGTTACATACTAACAATCCAATCATCAAAAATATAAACTAGATATCATATAACCTGTGTTGCATTGATAGGTTTTGATGATAATGATTTGCTAACAGGGGGAAATATACTCAGCAAAAAGGTATTACAGGTGGGCATAATGCAGATGCATTTTATTCAGCAGTAAACCAGAATGGAGTGAAGATCGTAAGTGAAACTCCTACCGGTATTCCTGGTATTACTGAGATAAAATATCAAATCCCTGCAAAGGACAGAGCTAGTAATATTATTGGTTATAAAGATAAACCACTGATCAAAACTATCTATGATCCTAAAATAGTATCAGATCAAAAAATCTTAGATTTAGGGCAACAGGTAGCTGCTAGTGGCTATAAATCAGCGATATCATCAGGTGCTAGAGAATATACAAGTAGCGCAGGTGGAATAAGCTTTAGGGTTTATCTTGATCCTAAAACAGGAACTGTAACAAACTTCTTTCCGGTAACAAAATAATGAACGAATATATTTTTGAACATATTGATTATGACAATGATCCTGAGTGGGTTATTAAAGATTTTTTTAATTCACTCAACTTTTATGGGAAATTTGTTTGGGGAGTAGAATATATTATTAACAGGATAGGTTTTGTAATCGATGAAACCTGCTGCAATTTTCCTGATTGGAGTGATCCAGATCCCGAACATCATTTTGATGGAGTAATGTTCGGTGTCTGGGAGGGTGAAATTATAGTATTAGAGGAAGTCAGTTTTAAATATGTTCGACTGGCTTGTGAAAAATATCTAGAACTTCATCCAGGAGATACAGATATTGTTAACAAACTACTTGCTAAAATATCATTGTAAATAAGTAATCCACGCTCCTAAGGTCGGGGATCTTTTATTGTTTTTTAGAACTTGCTCACAAGTTCAATAATCAGCTTGTTCTGCTCAATCTTTCAGACTAGCTGTGAGCCTCCGCCGCGTTATAGCTAACAGCAAAACGGCGGAAAAGAGCGCGTTGAGGCAAAAATATGCGGTAAAATAGTGAGCTAAGGCGAAAGGTGTTAGCTAGCTAATAAATAAAGGAAAAAACCGAAACAGTCGGGCGATGGATAACAAGCAACACTAATGCTGGAAAGGAAATGACGGGTACCAGAAGTAAAGCTGGGGAATACCTCGAAGACTTCAAATCATCACCAATACTGGCGGAATTAGTCCAGCAGCAAGCCGGTAAAGGCGGCCAAGTAACAATTAATACTGAGCATATTTTAAATGGTGAGATTAAGACTTATGCAAATGGTACGAAGGTTGGTACAGGAGGGCATTATTTAAAAGATCCAAATATCAAAGTAGATACGTGGACTGGTGCAGCAGATGTGAATGGAGTGACTCAGGGATATATTTCTGTAAGAGATCCATCTACAGGGAAATGGACATAGAAAAAAGCTGAAACAACTTTCTTCCCTGAACATTGGTCTAAACGTCAGACAGAGATAGAAATTAAGAGTGCTTTTTGAAAATTCGAAGCCAAATCCTGATAATAAAGAAATGTGGCAAGGAGTGTCTTCGAGTGGATTAAAAATGGACGGCTATTATAAAAAACCGAATGGTACAGTTGTTACAGCTTTCCTTACAAGAAATCTTAGAATATTTAAAGGGGCTATTTGAGTTAGTAACAGATATAAAGGAAGATGTAGTGACTGTTGCTGAAGCTATGCGAGTTATAGGTCCAAGAATAGAAAGCCCTCTTCCTAAGCTATTAAAAAAGGTTAAAGATCAAGTAATAAAAATAACTATATGTAATGACAATAAAAATATAAAAGCTTTTGGTATATCTAAAATAGAACTTAGTGATTGGATAAAAACTGTTAATTACAAAAAACAACTTTCTGACAATTCCCCAGTTAGCAATACAGCTGAAAATCAACCAACAGCTTGCATATCAGTTAGTGAATAATGGATTAATAGATTGTTTTATAGATAAGCACAGTAAAAAAAGACTAATTACAGAAGCATTTTTAGAGTTGTTTACTAAAGAATATATTTTTTTAGTAGAGATAGCAAAAGTAACAAAAATAGGGTCTCGTACTTTAATGACATATTTAGCAGAAAAAGGGGTTTATCCAGTTGATCATAATGATAATAAAAAACTTAGACTCAAGCTTTATGAAAGAGAAAAATTAAAAGATATAAGTATCTTTAAAGGTATTGTGTAAGTGATTTACTCAATTTGGTATTCGGTTTGTGACGCAATTAGCTTAGCTCCACAAGCTGTTTTCATATCTGCAACGGCCACAGGTTTACCTTGGATTGGTACAGACTCGACACCTTCAACGATAGGGAATGTTCCTTTACATAACGGACATAACACCATATGAGATTTACAGGCGACTGGTTTATCATAAACCAAGTAATCTTCTATTCCCTCTATCACAGTACCGCCATGAGTTGTTGTGTCTCCTTTACGTATGACAGGTTTTAAAGCCATATGGAATACTCCTTTATTAAAATATTTGATGCTTATATATAAATACACCATAATTTTATATACCACAATATTTTTACTTGAAATAGAGTTAATAGATGTTATATTAAAACTGTTGTTTATGTTGATAGAGGCTGTACGATGTAAACATATCATAATGTAATAGATTTTATAATCATGGAAAAACAGCTATGTTTAGTTCAGCCAATGAAACGCATTTTTACTTAGCAGTAGAGGGTTTAGAAAACTCCCCCCTACAAGTTCTAGCTTTTGATGGTATTGAAGGACTCAATGCTGAATATGTATTTGAGATTACACTAGTCAGTGAGCACCTTCGATTTGACATCACCCAACTCCTCAGCAAACCTGCTTATTTGTCCTTTATCCATGATAAAACCCAAGGTGTACACGGTATTATTCATGAGGTTAAGCGTAGCAATGTGGGAGTCGATTATGCTGAATATAAAATAGCCCTTGTTCCTCGGTTTACCCATCTGCATAAACGCCGTAATCATCGTGCTTTTGTCGGTAAAACAGTACCAGAGATCATAAAAACTATTTTAGAAGAGCATGGTATCTTAGAAACCAATGATTTTAACTTTAAATTTAAAGATCCAAGTGTTTATACACCTCGAGAACTTTGTTGCCAATACAATGAATCAGATGCTCACTATCTTTATCGACTCTGCGAAGAGTGTGGTATAGCTATTCATTATGAATTTACCCAAACTCATCATAAAATGATTTTGAATGATGCTCAGCCATTCTTTAAAGACCTACCTAACCCTTTAACTTATCGTTCAAATACGGGCTTTGTGGCGGATGAACCTGTTTTAAAACGGTTTGATGTAGGACTTGTTAGCAATCCACTAACGAGTTCTGAAAGAAATTACAACTTTAAAAACAAAAAAATACCCGAATCATCTTTTGATGGAATACAAAGTAGTAAGGCCAATCAAGCCTCAGAGCCAAATCTTGAACACTACCATTTTCCTGGTAGACTTAACAATGAAGCGACTGCAAAGCAGCAAGCGCAACTCTCCATTGAACGATTAAGAACCAACCAAATACTCGCAGAAGCTTATGGTGATATTCCAACACTGCATGTTGGCCTATGTTTTACTGTAAAAGACTTCCCAGCATTAAATACGATGGCAGCTGATGAACTTTGGCTCATTAAACAAATTAAACACCAAGGCAGACAGCCCCAAGTGCTTGAAGCATTAGGTAGTCAATCATCCGCAGATAGTGACTTTGAACTAACACTTCTCCCTAAATACTTTAAACAACCTATTGCTAAAGAACTACAGTTCCCGTCAAAAAGTTTACAACAAGGCTATCGCAATTGCTTAATAGCGACACCTAAAAATATTGCTTATAGACCTCAACGAGTACATTTCAAACACAAAGTTATTGGTACCCAAACAGCACTGATCACGGGGCCTGCTGGTGAGGAAATTTACTGTGATGAATACGGACGTGTCAAACTGCAATTTCATTGGGATCGTTTAGGCAACTACGATGAACACTCAAGCCATTGGGTACGTGTAGCTAATATTTGGGCTCACAACAAATACGGCGGTATTGAAATCCCCCGTATCGGCATGGAGGTTATGGTCGACTTTCTGGAAGGTGACATTGATAACCCCATTATTCGCGGAGCGGTACATAATGGGGTTAACCAAGTTCCCTATGACCTACCTGGCATTAAAACGCAAAGCACCTTAAAAACCAAGGAATACAAAGGAGGCGGTTATAATGAAGTACTGTTGGATGACACGACTGGCGAAGTAAAGACCCAAATCCATAGTACTCCTGGTACAAGCCAGCTAAATTTAGGATTCCTTACCCATCCTAGGAAATCAGATGGTGGTGGTGAACATCGTGGAAATGGTTTTGAGCTTAGAACTGACGATTGGGGCGCTATACGTGCAGGAAAAGGCATATACCTGACAGCCGATGAAAGAATTACAGCGAGTAGCACCCAACTGGATCTAGAAGAAGCTATTAAGCAATTAGAAAGTTCTTTAATACTAGCTAAAAATTTAGCTAAGTCAGCTAATAGAGCAGGTGCTTTAACCGCAGATACTGAAGATCAAAAACAACAACTAGACAGTGTTTTTACTGAATTAAAACAAGCAGGTATTTTAGCTAGTGCACCTTCTGGTATAGCACTAGTAACCCCCAGAAGTTTACAGTTAAGTGCAGATCAAAATTTAACCTTCACAGCAAATAATAATGCCGACATTAGCGTTGCGCAAAGTTATCGAGTAGTTGCAGGGGAAGCTGTTTCATTATTAGCGACTAATGATGAAATGAAGCTAGTAGCCCATAAGGAAAGAATAAGAGTACAAGCAAACGATAATAATGTTGAGATAATAGCTGATAAAACAGTTAAGATAGTTTCTGCTAATGATAAAATAACAGTAGCAGCAGATAAAGAGCTCTTACTCACCTGTGCAGGGGCTTATATCAAACTAGCCAACGGTGATATACAAATCCATGCTCCTGGAATTATAGACCATAAAGCATCATCTTATCCTTATCAAGGACCTACTTCGTTAGATTTAGGATTTGAAGGTTTGCCTAAAGGAGATACTTATGATTTGCAAATTAAGCTAGTTGATGAGGTGACGGGGGATCTTATTAAAAATACAAAATATCAAATGCATTTAAGTAATGGACAAATATTAGAGGGCATAACAGATGAAAATGCATTAACCAAAAGAGCTTGGAGTACAGAGAAACTAATAGTTGAAAAAATCACTTTATTAGATTACAGACGGTTGAAGGCATAGTTAAAGGAGTAGTTATATGGGAGATGGTGCACAAGAGCTTATTATAGGGCAGCCATTGCGTCAAAGTGGACCTGCTAACCAATCATTAGCAGTTGCTAGAGGCGCACAAAAAAGGTGTCTTTTGACTGTGCCTGCTGCACCAAATAATGTAATAGGAAATTGTGTCTATTATTATCGCCCTTATGATGGTGAGATAGTGAATAAAACAGGGGTTAATTTTAAAAAGATTCTAGATTATGCTGTCACTATTGAACCGTTTGATATTCCCGAAAAAGTACATATTTTTTATAAGCTGTGTACTAATACCGAAGACTTAATACCTCCTGAAAGTACAGACCCTAATTGGTCGAGATGGCATAATTTTTGTGCTCGCCATGTAGGCTGTGGACATAAACCACCATCTTATTATATTGCTTATGGTTATTATTACTGCTCAAATTTTACTCACTATTTACTTCCTAGAATGCGAAGTACTCAAGGAAAAACTTGGTTAAATAATGGAAGAAAGTTGCTCCATAAATATATGGAATTAGGTTTATTATCGAATAATAGTAAAACAGATATCAAAATACCTTCTGTGCGTTATCCAAATAAAAAGCTATCTACCTTGACAGTGCCAGTGAAACAATTGGAAATAACACCTGATAAATTTAAAACCTTTGCTTTTAATTCACATGTCCCAGCTTATTTAGATGCTGGGATAGCAGATGTTCCTATTGCTGATTTATCGAGAGTGTTTGGCCAACCTAACGTTGAAGAATGGGTAGATATCGAAACATGGAAGCAAGCCGTTGATGTTGCATGGGAGGTTGTACCTCATAAAGTATCTCACCCCTTAGATACATCAGGTGAAGTAGTAGATGCAGGATGGCAAGCAGGCTCTTACGTTTTTGAAACAAATGTTAATGCTATTAAGAAAGGAGCAGGTTATGTGGTTAAGGGTGCTGGTGGCCTATGGTCATGGGTAAAATCAAAATTTTAAAAAAAACAACTTATTTTTTATTGGCTTTCATTATATTAGGGTTAATAGGTTATTGTATGGGAAATTCAGATGTATGGACTTTCAAAACAGAATTAATGAAAAATATTAAACCCTACGATGGTGCAGATTTACGTTTAAACGGCAATAATGTTTTTTTAATGCAAGTTACACAACCCGTCTTAGAGTTTAAGACGGCTGTCAGCTCAGTTAACGATAATGACCCCATTCCTACAACAGAGTTCAAAGAAGATTGGATGAATGACTCATATGAAGTGCTTAATCGTATGAGCGTGCGTGTTTTAAAAGGCACACTAGAAAACGACGTTAACATTTGCTTTGAGACCAAAGGTCAGGATGGAAGCTGGTGGATAAGTGATGATACTAAGACTATTTATGTAACATCAGATTGGCTTGATAATCATAAAATTAATGAGTATGTATCAGAAGATGAGTACATTAATTTTACTTATTTTTCTATCTATAAGTCTGTGGATGGTGGCGAAATTTTTAAAAAATTAGCTTGGCCAGAGCATAATAGAATTACACAAATTTTATTTGCCCAAGATGGAAAGAGAGGATATATCGTTGCTGGAGGACCAAGTTTATGGAGAACTGAAGATGGTGGTGAGAGCTGGCAAAAAATTATTATCCCCAAACAACTATCAAATGTTGGCATAGGCGATACAGCCTTAGAACGTTATCAAAATGAAATAACCACCTTTGACGCTTATACGATAGACGGCGAAGGTAATTTATTAATCGTTGGCTTTATAAAGAGGTGGCAACCAAAAGATAGTAATGAAAAAAAGCAAGGTTCGGTTATTTATCAGTTAAAATGGTCTGATAATCTCTCTGACATGAATCAAATAGAACCATTAGCCTTTGTTGATAATGTTAAAGTAAGTGACATTGAAGTCTCCTCTAATAATGAGCTTTATTTATTAACTGAACACTATAATTTTTCAGATCCTAATGTTCATCCTAAAGATAAAGAAGTAGGCTTTATCCATTTACAGGATGAAAAAGAAGTTGTTAGGCACGTTTTTGGGAAAAAATTATTTTTAGGTAAGCTTTATCTTGGCAAGAACGACTTACTCTATACTTCAGGCTTTACATGGACTAGTGGAGGACTACAAGATAATGATTTTGCATTTATTAGTAAAGATAAAGGAAATAGTTGGCAAGCAATAAATGATGGGCGTGCATCAGCAAGAGCAAGCTATTTTGACAAAGAAAATAACACAGTTTGGCTATTAAAAATAAATTCTTTATATTTTAAAGTGTTATAGGTTGTTGATATTTAGTTCTTTAAATAATAACAACCTACTAAAACGAGGGATAGTGATTCGCTTTGGACGATAATCATTCGGTTTAATATTATTTTATATGAGAACAGACATTAGTATTTATTAGAGAGGATTAGCCTAAAATTAGTATCATTATGGACTTACAAAAAGACAGTAGTTTCAATTTGAAAGAGTTGGTTGTTTCGCATAAATGATAGTTAAACTCTAGAACTACAGGTATTTTGTATTTCTTGGTTGCAGACTGATTGAGAACTGACAATGAAACCTATTATAAAACCGTAATTCTTTATTTTATTAATTATGGGATCCTACAATAGTTAAATTAGTGCATAATATTAGGCTGTCCTTGCCTAGCATATTTGATGAAGTGGTTAATGATGTTTACCTTTGTCGAGAAAAAAATTCAAAAAGTGATACTATATCTCGCTAGTACATAGAATTAAAGAATACAATCACAATGCCATTCAGCCGATTAATGTACCTAGTCAAGCAACTGTTTATAGGATGCTTGGAAGTAAGAGCTGCTCGCTATGGTCGTAAAAATGCGGATTACTATTTTAGAAGTGTCGGTAAGGGCATTACCGCAAAACATATTCTAGAAAGGGTAGAGGTTGATCATACACCATTAGATATTATGGTGGTTAATGAGGAAACAGGCATTGTTGAGGGCAGACCCTACTTAACGTGTTTATTGGATGTTAAATCACGAATGCCGTTAGATATGGAAATAGGTTTTGAACCCCCTTCCGTATTATCTGTGATGAAAGCATTAAAACAGGCTATATGGTTTAAAGATTGGATAAATGAAGCTTATCCAACAATTAAAATCTATGGCCTGCTTATGGTATTCCTAACACGTTAATCTGTGATAATGGATTAGAGTTTCACTCAGGGCAATTGCATCGAGTATGTGCAGAATTAAATATAGAGCTAGTGTATTGTCCTAAGCAACAAGCTCATTACAAAGGCTGTGTAGAAAGGTTTTTGGGTACCTTAAATAGACAGGTTTGCCATAAGTTAAAAGGCACGACTTTTTCAAATATTAGACAACGTGGTGATTACCAATCAGCCAATGAAGACTGTATAACCTTAAAAGAGCTAAAGGTAATTATTTATCAATGGTTGATAGATGTTTATTGCCAATCGCTTCATAAACTTCTACAAAGCAGTCCTTTTAATGAGTGGCAAGAGGGTATAAAGCACATTGAACCTTTGCTTCCTGAAAGCGCGCAGTCTTTAGGTTTGATTCTTAGCCACCAATTTAGAAGAAAGATTACTCATCAGGGGATTCAGTTCGTTAATTTGTACTATAACGCGAAAGAACATAGGCTACTACGCGTTGATTTTGATAACTTAGCCTTTATATAGGTACATGATACTTATAATAATGAATACATTGCTATCCCCTGTATCAATCAAGAATATATAAGAGACTTAACCCGCAGACAACATAAAGCCATCTTGGATAATTATAAAGAGCAAGGTAAAAAAATTCTTAATGAAGATAACCTACTTGCTGCTAAGGTTAACTTGTTAGAACAAATTAAAAAGACCAATAATAAATCGATTAGAGAACAAACCAAAGTTGCACGTTTAAAGAAACAACAGCTTGAAAAATCCTGTCAGACAATCCAACCATTAGATTATAAAAAAGCATTGAATATGGAGCTTGATCTATCGGATATACTTGATTTTGACGTAATCACTTCTTACGTAAAACAAGAGCAAAATAATGGATAAATCGCTCATACATAAAACCATTGCCAAGATTAAACAATCCGTCATTATTCATCCGCAGCTTCAACAGGCCTATGAGCTTATCGTAAATGCCTATGAAATGAATTGTTCAGTCGGTATTCCTCAGCATCTTATCTGTGTGGGAGACTCAGGTACAGGAAAATCTACCTTAAAAGAGCAAATAGCAAAATCATTTCCCCCTATCGTGTTAGAAGACCGATTAATCTTACCCGTGCTCGTTATCAATACACCACCGTTACCAACAGTAAAAAATCTAGCCGAAACAGTACTAATAAAATTAGGTGACCCATTATTTCATAAAGGATCGGCTATAGATAAAACACATAGAATACATAATTTCTTTAATCGATTAGGTGTCTTGAAAGTCTGATCTGCTCTCCACTAACGCGGGGTATAACAGCTGAACGATGACGGCAGAGACTATTGAACATATCTTTGGTTTGTCAGCGTTTATTAACGACCAGCTCTTTATGCTCAATTAATTTGGCACGTAGAATATTGCGGCTAATGCCAAGCAATTGAGCAGTATGGACTTGATTATGAAAACTGTATTGATAAGCGGCACGAAATAAGAGTTTTTCTAAATGCTTGTAGAGATTGTCTGGCTGTTCCTCAAAGAATCGTTTGTAAGCTTTTATCAGTAACTCATCAGCGCTCAGATTTTCGTAAGATTCTTGTGCTGAAAAAAATTTTATCGCGCGAGATGAAAAATGTAAATCTTGGGCGTTAATGATATGTGTTTGACAGATTAAAAGAGTGTGGTGAATAACATTTTCTAACTCACGAATATTACCAGGCCATTTGTAGGTTAAAAGTTTTTTTTCTGCATTTGTATCGAGTTGTGCGGGTGGTTTATTGAGCCGTTTGGCATATTCTTGAATAAAATAATGGGCTAAGGGCAGAATATCACCTTGTCGCTCACGTAAAGGTGGAAGTTTGATAGGAGCTACATTGAGACGATAATACAGATCTTCTCGAAAATTGCCTGCCATAATGGCTTTTTCTAATTCTACATTAGTGGCGGCGATAATACGAACATCGATGGCAATACTTTTTCTTGATCCAATTCTTATGACCTCTCTTTCTTGCAAGACACGTAATAATTTAACTTGTACAGCCAGTGGTAGATCACCTATTTCATCTAAAAATAAAGTGCCGCCATTGGCTTCTTCAAACCAACCTGCTTTGTCTGAAATCGCACCAGTAAATGCCCCTTTAGTTTGTCCGAAAAGTTCAGTTTCGACCAGTGTTTCAGTAAAAGCACCACAGTTAACCGCGATGAAAGGCTTGTTGGCTCGCGTACTTAAGCTGTGAATATGCCTTGCGACAAGCTCCTTTCCTGTACCTGTTTCGCCGATGATTAAAACGCTGGCTTCGCTGGGTGCTATTTGGTGTAAATAAAGAAGCAATGCTTTTGATTCTGGGTCTTCAAAAGTTTGTGCTGTCGCTCGGATAGACGTGGCTAAAGCTGGGGAGTAGGGAAGATTGAATAAGCGAGTATTTTCAGTCATGGTATTTAAATAGCTTCAGCTAACAGAGGATGAATGGCTAGTGTGTTTGTTTTTTGATGGTGAAGGGTTGCGATAAATTCATTCAATGACTCAATTAACCGAGCTTTTAGTGAGGGATCAAACAATAGCGGTTGTGTTGATGTGGCGTATTGAATCTGATTATCAGTGGCGAAAATACCGTGTAGAATTTCTTTGGCCTTAAGTGCGGTAATGATTGGTCGAAGCGCATAGTCTAGGGCAAGAAAATGGTTATGAGTGCCTGCTGTGGCAATGGGGAGTATTATTTTATTTAACAAACCGCGTTCTGCGATTAAATCTAAGATAGTTTTTAATACGCCGCTGTAAGCGGCTTTATAAATAGGGGTTGCGATGATAATTCCATCTGCTTTGGCAATTTTTTCGTTCAGCAATTTTATACTGGGGCTATTGAAGTTGGCATACAATAGGTCTTCGGCCACGAAATCGTGAGCAGTGACCGTATAGCTTTCAATACCATGATGTTCAAGGTAGTCGATACTGTAATTCAATAATTCGCTGGAGCGTGATTTTTGATTGGGGCTTCCGCCAATGGCAACAATAAACATACAAAGTATCCTTATGGTATCAGTAATGCATAATCAGTCTATGCGAGTAAATAAATAACTAAAAAGAATTTATTATTATGTTGTTATAGCTAATTGCTATAAATAATAGGTATATCATCTTAGTTTTTTTTGATTGGGTTGCTAATATCCCCCTTGATCTTTCAATCAAGGGAGTTTTTCTAAATCTTTAACTAGCCACGGCAATTGGCTTTGTGTCAAATGCTCCTCCGGTGGCATTGGCCACAATATTAACGCCTTTTTTTCCCGGTAAAAGAGGGAAAACAAGTTCTGCAAATCGAATGGATTCTTCTAAATGGGGGTAACCCGATAAAACGAAAGTATCAACCCCTAAATCTGCATATTCTTTGAGGCGCGCGGCTACGGTTTCAGGATCACCTACTAAAGCGGTACCAGCACCTCCTCTAACTAAACCAACACCTGCCCAGAGATTAGGGCTTATTTCTAGTTTCTCACGTTTACCTTGATGCAATGCTGTAATTCTTTGCTGCCCTACTGAATCCATTTTCGCAAAATTAGCTTGTGCATTAGCAATGGTTTTGTCATCTAATCGGCTAATGAGTCGCTCTGCTTCTGCCCATGCCTCCTCATTGGTTTCTCTAACAATAACTTGTAAGCGAACGCCAAATTTAACCGTGCGTCCCAGTTTTGCAGCACGTGTTCGAACATCATCAATTTTTTCAGCCACAGCCGCGGGAGGTTCTCCCCATGTTAAATAAGCATCTACCTGCTTGGCCGCAATATCATGTGCAATATTTGAGGAGCCACCAAAGTAGAGAGGTGGGTAAGGTTTTTGAATCGTTTCAAAGATATTACGCGCCTGTTTTACTTGAATATATTGACCTTGGTAGTCAACGGTTTTTCCTGTCAATAAGTCACGCCAAACAGTAATAAACTCATTTGTGATTTCATAGCGTTGGTCATGATTGAGAAAAATACCCTCGGTAGCTAATTCTTTCTCATCACCACCTGCAACAATATTGAGTAATAGTCGGCCCTTTAAGGCTTGATCTAATGCCGCTGTTTGGCGAGCGATGACCGTTGGATTGCCAGCAGAGGTACGTAATGCAACAAGTAGTTTAATTTTATGTGTAACGGGAGCGAGAGTTGCTGCTGTAATCCAAGGATCTAAACAGCCTGTTCCATTCGGTATTAATAGTCCATCATAGCCCAAGTTTTCAGCCGCTAGAGCGATTTGGCTCATATATTGAATGGTAGCTGGCCTTGCTGTTTCTGATTCACCTAAATAGCGTGTATCACCAGACGTGGGTAAAAACCAAAATATTTCTTGGCTCATTTTAAATTCCTCTTTTATGTTTACACAGTTAAATATTCTTAAATTGACTAAATTAAACTTTATTTAGAATGATTGGATATAAACAAAATGCATGCCAATGCATCAAGAAGAGAGAGAAATTTTTAACATATTGATAAGTATGAATAAATTATTTTGATAATGTGATTAATGTAAATATTTAGTAAGTGATAAGTGTTGCATTAGCAACAATATTGTTAATCAAGTGTTTATATAGCAACAAATTATAAAATCATTTTTTATTATAACTAAAGGAAATATATAAAGTGCCTTTTATTCTTTTTCTTAAATGATTTTTTTTTGCATACTGAATTTAAGTACTGAATCAACTTTTTACTAGATGAGCAATAATTACAGTGATTGGGGAGATTAAAATGCAAGCAAATTATTTACTAAAAGCCATTATTGTTATTGTTTTAACCATTCTTTCTTTGCAAGTAATTGCTAATGAACAACAAACAAAAGAGCTAAGAATAGGGTATCAAAAATATGGTAATTTGGTACTGTTAAAAAATAGAAGCACATTAGACGAGCGCTTAGCTAAAGAAGGAATAAAAATAAAATGGATTGAATTTCCTGCGGGGCCGCAGCTTCTTGAAGGGTTAAATGTCGGTAGTATTGATTTTGGAACAGTGGGTGAGACACCACCAATTTTTGCGCAAGCAGCGAATGCAGATCTTGTGTACGTAGCCAATGAAATAGCCGCACCTAAAAGTGAAGCTATTTTAGTACCTAAAGGATCAACCATAAAGTCAGTGGCTGAATTAAAAGGTAAAAGAGTAGCACTTAATAAAGGCTCAAATGTCCATTATTTATTAGTCAAGGCGCTAGATGAAGTGGGTTTAAAATACAGTGATATTAAGCCTGTTTATTTAACACCTTCTGATGCGCGTGTGGCGTTTGAAAGTAATCAAGTAGATGCTTGGGCTATTTGGGATCCTTTTCAAGCTGCTGCAGAAACACAAATTCAGGCTCAGAACCTAAGGGATGGTACGGGGATTGTAGACAATTACCAGTTTTATATTGCAAGCCGTTCTTATGCAGAAAAAAATCCACAAATCTTAACAGCCTTGGTTGAAGAGTTACAAAAAATAGGTGATTGGCCAACCAATAAGCCAGAAGAAGTAACAGATATTATTGCCCCAGTAATAGGGTTATCAAAAGAGGCCACCTCTCTTGCTGTAACTCGCAAAAAATATGGAACGCAGTATATTACACCGGACGTTATCAAGTATCAGCAAAAAATTGCAGATACTTTTTATGATCTGAAATTAATACCTAAGAAATTAACTGTGGGAGAGATTATTTGGTCTCCTGAAAGTTCTTCACCCTCAGACCAAGCACATTCAAACTAAGGAGACTTAAAATGTCAGTAAAGAATTGGTTTGTAAAAAAAATACTACCTTGGGTTGTTCCATTAAGTTTGTTGATTGTTTGGCAAGTAGGATCAGAATTGGGATGGATTGCCAATCGTACCTTACCAGCTCCTAGTGCTATTGTTGAAGCAGGTTGGGAATTAACTCACACCGGCGCGTTATGGCAAAATCTAGCTGTGAGTACTTGGCGTGCTTCTATCGGATTTATGATTGGCGGTGGGGTTGGGTTATTGTTGGGATTGGTTACAGGGTTGTCTTTATGGGGTGAAAAGCTTTTAGACAGTACGGTTCAAATGATTCGTAATATTCCACATTTAGCACTTATCCCATTGGTTATTCTTTGGTTTGGTATTGATGAGGCCTCTAAAATATTTTTGGTGGCTTTAGGCGCGTTATTCCCCATTTACCTTAATACGTACCATGGTATTAAGCAAATCGATCAAGATTTGTTGGAAATGGCTCGCAGTTATGGTCTTTCAGGTATAAAACTGTTTATTCACGTTATTTTGCCAGGAGCATTGCCTTCAATTTTGGTAGGTGTTCGATTTTCATTAGGTTTTATGTGGTTAACGTTAATTGTCGCAGAAACCATTTCAGCTAACGAGGGAATTGGTTACTTAGCGATGAATGCACGGGAGTTTTTGCAAACAGATGTTGTGGTATTTATTATTATCTTATATGCCATATTAGGCAAACTAGCCGATGTGATGGCACGCGCGCTAGAACGCATTTGCTTACGTTGGCATCCCACTTATCAGACAGGAGTAATACAATGAAACAATCAGGTGTAGCGATTATCTTAAATCAACTCCATAAACAATTTGGACAGAAAAATATTATTAATAATATCAATTTGACTATTACTCCAGGGCAGTTTGTTGCTGTTGTTGGACGCAGTGGTTGTGGCAAAAGTACTCTGCTACGCCTGTTAGCTGGTTTAGAGAAGGCATCACAGGGACAATTATTATTTAATCACCAACCGATCCAAAAAGCGGATGTTAATACACGACTTATGTTTCAAGATGATCGTTTATTGCCATGGAAAAAGGTTATAGATAATATTGGCTTAGGGCTCTCAGGACAATGGCGTAAAGCTGCTTATAAAGCTTTAGAGTCTGTTGGCTTGACCGATAAAGCAGATGTTTGGCCATCCACCTTGTCAGGAGGGCAAAAACAACGTGTCGCTTTGGCGCGTGCGCTGGTGCATAAACCAAATTTGCTCTTGCTAGATGAACCCCTTGGTGCATTGGATGCACTGACAAGAATAGAAATGCAACAATTGATAGAAAAGCTCTGGCAGCAACACCAGTTTACAGTCGTACTGGTAACACACGATGTTAGTGAAGCAGTAATTTTGGCAGATCGTATTGTTTTGATTGAAGAAGGGCAAATAGGTTTAGATTTAAATGTTAATCTAGCTCGCTCACGTCATAGGTTGACGCATGAATTAGCAGATTTAGAAGCATTGGTATTAAATCGTATTCTTAAAAGGGAAAATACTCATACAGTCCAAACCAATAGAAAAACACTTTTATCTATTGCTGTATAAAGTCTATTCTCTTGATTAAGGGGATAGATTTTAAGCACTTAGCAATGGAAAAAATTAATCTCGATTAATCATATTACAAAAAACTTGATGAAGGCCAGCCCCTACTAAATAAACACACCTTGAGTGATATGCGTTTAAGATAATACAGTGGCTCAAAGCTTCTTTCATACCCTTAAAACAGAATGGATATACCAACATAAACTCGAAAATATTGCTCAGGCTAAATCAATGATCTTATGGTACACTGAAATTTACTATAATTCTGTAAGAAAACATACTCATTTAAATTATTTATACCGTTCAATTTGAAAATAAATGGTATAAATAATTTAAAATAACTCTCCACTAAAGTGTGGGTTTATCTATTATTAATGTCATTTTAATAGATAGGCTAATGTCTGCTGTTCGCTCTTAACGGACTGCCTGATTTATTTTCACTTTAAATGAGAATTATGTTGTTTTTATCATTTTGTATGTGGGTATGATTTCAAATTGATAAGTTTATGTAAGCTATAATTAATGAAATAAATTCTCAAAATAGTGAAACCATTTCTCATAATAAGTGAAATGGTTTCTCATAAGTATTAATAATTTTTCTCAAAATTACTTAAGTAAAAGTTATCAAAGCGTACTATAAAAATAATTGAAAACATTTTAATAAATGCAAAATAGTCTCAAATATTAGCTTTTTTGTATTTTAATCACCTCAAAAAAACATATATTGCTAATGGGTTGTACTAACTCTTCTTCTTTTATCTTTTAATTAACAATACAATAACCTGTGCTGATATATGAACTTTAATGAAGATTAGACTTTTTCTATGGCTACCAAAAGTAAGATTGAATGGACTGAACGTACTTGGAATCCTATCGTAGGCTGTACGAAAGTATCACCTGGATGTAACCCTTTTCAAGCAATTTCAGGTTATGTGAGATTGCACAAAGTAGGTAGCAAAATTTGTTTATTGGCGGATAAGTGAGAAAATCTCAAGAATTGCTACAACCATTATAAAACAGGTGCTGAATATTTCAGCAATTGTGAGAACTAACACTTTACTTTACAGCGTAAAATAGCTGCCCACCAAAATGAGGGCAGCTCATATGACACAAGTTAATTTCCCCTATAAGTTGAGTATCCATAAGGGCTGAGTAAGAGCGGTATATGGTAATGCTTTAAATTGCCATTTGCTTTGAATATAACAGGTACTTCTGGAAAAAATGTTTCCGTCTTATTTTTTTCAAACCATTTACCAGTTTCAAAAGTTACTTTGTAAGTAGCTTTTGAGTCGATTTTTTCACCCTCAGGGTATAAATCAGTTATACGTCCTTGTTCATTAGTTATTGCTGAGTTTAATAGTTTCCAGCCATTTTCTGTCCTTTGTTCAAGTTTAACTTCTATGCCGCTGGAAGGTAAACCATTTTGTAAATTTAATACATGAACACTTAGAGGGTTAGGCCCCGCATTCGCAATGAATGACAAGCAGCTTATAAAGCTTAAAAGAAACAAGTTAATTTTATTCATTTAGGTATCCTTATAAATATGTTGAGTTTTTAACATTTTTCATTGCGCTTTATTATTCCCAATATAATATATAGTCTGGGTTAAATAGTGGAATGCTACGAAAGTCGTTAGTTATCTAAAGTATTTTTAAATGCTAATATAGCATGGTTTTAATATTATAATTAGTTTTCAATATTTAAATCTTAATCATGGTGAATTGATGAAAAAAAGTTTGTTAACATACTTATTAGTAATGGGTATTCCTTGCTTTGCAGAAACGTTTGAGCCAATACAAAAGTATGAAATGAAATTGTCATTAGCTAATAACTTGGGAAGAAATATCCTTGCTGAGTGCAACAAGCTGGGTAAAACAGGTACTGTGTCTGTTGTTGATAGTGCAGGTAATATTGTTATAGTAATGAGAGGCGATAATGTAGGCCCACATAATACTTTAGCTGCACAGCGCAAAGCATATACGGCTTTATCTACTAAATCTAACACCTATGAATTAATGAAAAAAGCTCAAGATAACCCTGAAATGGCTAATTTAACCACTGTCAATGAATTACTTTTACTTGGAGGTGGGGCACCCGTTATATACAAAGACCAGGTCATTGGGGCCGTAGGTGTAGCTGGTATGGGTGGGTCTGAGTTTGATAATAAATGTGCTATTAAAGGTATTGAGAAAACCATTAATAAATAGCTGATATAAAGTTATATAGAAGGCTAGGCCTATAGATTAAGAGGTGCTATATCTCTAATAATTATGCTAAGCACTTTTTTAAGTGATAAACTCTCTGGTTAACGCTACAATGCGACATTTAAGGGTAAATATTTTACCTCTATGTTTTTATAGAGTGTACCCAAAAGGATATATTTTCAAAAAACATTCTTAAAATTAAATTCTCAATGAGTTAGTCTAAAATAAGTTTTGAGACATTAAACAGCAATTTTGAGAAAAAATATTATTTTTTTCATTTTATCTAAGAGTAGACTCAATTTGATAATATCAATAAAGTTATAATATTTGGAAATATACAGTTTGTTATTTCATTAATTATGAGAGCCTACAGTGAAAATATTTTTTGTCATTCCTCATAGTAAATGAAATAGTAATAAGAAAACTATAAGAATAAGTAATCGTTCCAATAATAAGATGGATATAGCCATGTATATCTATTTTTAAAAGTTCTACCATTAATTGATTTATACCATAAAACCATGAGTAGGTATGTTATCTATAAAAATAAAGATAGCTTATAATCTCAGTGTGCTATTCCTAATGACTAGGGGCACTTAGAAATTTAAACTTGGAGAGTTTTATGAAGCAAAATAATATGAAATGCAAAATTTTTCTTTCTGTTATGGTAACCTGCTTTTCAGTATTTTCGATTGCGCAGGAAAACACCGCCTCTAATGTTGGATTTAGAATTTTTACAAAGGTTAATCGTCCTGATCCTAAACTGGTAGAAGGATTCCATAATATCCCAGTAGCTAATATTGCAGATATGATGAACCGTACTAAAGTAATGGATGCTCGAATAAAGAAAATAAATAAAAATAATTTACTTGGCCCAGCCTTTACGGTTAAGGTGAGGTCTGACGATAATTTAATGGCGCATAAAGCTATAAGTATGGCTCAGCCTGGCGATATTATAGTGATTGACGCAGAGGGTAAGTTAGATAATGCTATTATAGGCGAACAGATGGTTCGTACGGCTATTCAAAGAAAACTTGGTGGTATTGTTGTTGATGGTGCTGTTCGCGATTCAGATTATCTTGCTAAACAAACAGATATTCCTGTGTATGCCGCGGGTATTACACCTGCAGGTCCATATAAAGATGGCCCTGGTGAAATAAATACACCTATTAGTGTTGGCGGTGTTGTTGTGCGTCCTGGAGATATTCTTGTTGGTGATGATGATGGGGTTGTTGTTATAGAGCCACAATCTGCACAATATGTACTTGAACAATCAATGAAAAAAAATGCAGGAGAGGCTAAGTTAATTGAGCAAATTACGAATGGAAGTCGTGATTATTCTTGGATTGATAAAGCATTGAAAGAAAAGTCAGTACAAATTATTGATGATGTTTACAAATAGATCTATTAAGCAATTTATAGTTCACCACGTCTAATAGTGGTGGGCTATATCTATTTATTATATTATCTTTTAACCTAAAGGCTTTATTATTAGGTTAATTTAACTAAAAGTAATTGAGAATAGGAAGCAAATTATGACCATCAAAAGAGTTTTATTTATTGCATCTATCATCATTTTTACAGCTTTTCGCCCAGCATTTGCTGGAGATAATGCAAAGCAGATACAGGGTATTTGGCAACTAGTTTCTTATAATATTGAAGTAAAAGCTACAGGAGAAAAATTCCCTCCAATGGGTGCTCATCCTTCTGGATATACTATCTTTACTCCCGAGGGACGTACATGGTTTATGTTAACAGGCGATGATCGTAAGCCAGCTACAACAACCGAAGAAAAAGCAAAATTACTTGATACAATGGTTGCTTATGCAGGCGCTTATAGAATAGAAGGCGATAAGTGGATTACTTCTGTACAGGTTGCTTGGAACCCTGCATGGGTAGGTACGGAGCAAGCTCGTCAGTTTAAAATAGAAGGCGATAAGCTACAAGTATTAACTCCATGGCGTGTAATGCCTAATTGGGCTGATAAAGGAGAAACACGCAGTATTATTACTTTTGAGCGCTTTAAGCAATAGATGAAAGTTTGCAGGTCTATTGTTTATAACACTTGATTATAGACCTGCAAATTATTAATTACCTATGATTTAGATAAGGTTATCTAAATTGATTCCTAAGCTTTTTGCAATATCAAGCGCTTTACCAACAAGATTAGCATTGTCGGGTTTCGCAAGATCAGCAACTTGTTGGTTAGTGTCTTGGTTGGTAAATTTTTCTGAAAGAGTTTTGAATAAATCAATGAAGCTTTCTGATGAGTTAGGTTGCGGCGTAGAACTATCACCTAATACCTTAAGAGCCGATAGCTTTTGAATAATATCAGGAGACAAGTTAGTTAAAAACTTTTGGATCAATGTACTGGCTGCTTCATTACCGATTAAGCTTTTAGCCATGCCTAAAAGTCCAGAGCCCTGACTTTCACCAGAAAGTTGACCGGCCAGTTTTGTGTATTGAGATAAAATATCACTTAAAGACATTATGATTCCTTTTTGTTTGATTAGTTTGTTTAGTTGTTATGTTTTAATACCAGCGGGCTTCTCCTTCTGGGCGCTGTTTAAATCGCTTCATGCTCCACATATATTGTGTAGGCCAACGTTTTACACAGTTTTCAATAATTTGCCCCATGGTTTCTGTACCTTCTGTAAGGTCTTTGCTATAGATGGTCTCTGGTGCTTCTTCAAAAATGACTTTGTAACCAGAACCGTCATCTAAGCGGATGGCGTGCCCAACAAACGCAATCGCTTTTTTTTCTGTGACCATGCTGGGTACAAATTTACTGGTTAGCGCTTGGGTTGCGAAAAAGGGAACGAATACTCCAGATGAGCGAGAGGGCTCCGGGTCTGCTGGTATACCCGCACAACCACCTCTACGTATTTCTTTAATAACACTTAAGATACCTTCTTTGGTTGAGGGAGCTACCCGATTGCCCATTTGTACACGGCGCTTTTTTAAGAATTCATCAAGCTCTTTTAATTTTGGGGGACGATAGAAAATAACAGGGTTACAATAGCTAGAGTAATAATGATTAAGAATTTCCCAATTACCTAGATGGCTTGTAATGCCTACAGCACCTTTACCAGACTCAATAGCATTTTTTAAAAACTCTAAACCTTCTACTTGCTTTATGTATTTTAGGGTTTTTTCAGGTGGCCAGCACCAAGCACAGGCACTTTCTGCCATAGTTTTTCCTTGATTGATAAGGGTTTGCTTGGCTAGTTTATGGATTTCTTTGGGCGATAGCTCAGGAAAACATTTAGCGAGATTGATTAATGCGACTTGCTTAGAGCGATTAGGAAATATCCACATAAGGAGTCCTACAAAGCCACCTACTCTTTGTACGCCTCCCCATGGAAGTAATGCTAATAAACGGATAAATCCTACAGCGAATCGGCCTCTAAATTTTTTCACGTTTTGATCTCTAATCTGTAAATTACCTCATTTATTTTAACATTTACTCAAGAATAATGGGGGGATAGATCACGTTTTATTTGTTAATGGCTTATAATAGATAAGTTAAAAATAGAGAAAGGCTAATCAGTTATGTTAACGCATCTTGCTATTCGAAATTACGCAATTGTTGAGTATCTGGACTTGGAGTTGATGTCGGGAATGACGGTCATTACAGGTGAAACAGGTGCTGGTAAATCTATTATGCTAGATGCATTAGGTATTGCTTTAGGTGATCGTTGTGATAATAGTGTGATACGTCAAGGTGCGGATAAGGCAGATATTTTAGCCAGTTTTGATTTAACCCATATTCCTGAAGCTAAAGCATGGTTAATTGAGCATGATTTGGCCAATGATGATTTATGCTTATTACGACGTGTGATTAATAAAGATGGCCGTTCGCGAGGCTATATTAACGGAACTCCTTGTCCTTTAGGCCAATTAAAGTTATTGGGTGAGTTTTTGATTGATATTCATAGCCAGCATGAACATCAGTCACTGTTAAAATTAGAGACTCATCGCCAGTTATTAGATGATTACGCCGGGAGTACTGCCTTAGCAGATAAGGTTAAGCACACAGCCTTACAGTGGAAACAATTGCAGCAAAAAACACATAATCTATCTAGCAATAGTGCCGAGCAACAAGCTAAACAGCAATTATTAAGTTATCAGTTAGATGAGTTAGAAAAACTAGCTTTGGCTGAGAATGAGGTTGAGCTGTTAGAGACTGAGCAAAAGAACTTAAGTCAGTCAGACAGTATTTTAAGCGCTTGTCAGCAAGTATTGGATATGTGTGCCAATGATGAGGCAAATATTTTATCTGTGCTTGGTGCCAGTGTTCGCCGTTTAAGTAGTTTTAAAGAACCAATTGATGGTTTGTCAGAAGCTACGATGATGTTAAGTAATGCACAAATTCAATTGGAAGAAGCCATTACAGAAATTAATCACTTTGTTGATCATTTTGATGCAGACCCACAACGTCAACAACAAGTGGAGGATCGTTTAGATACGATTTATAGTCTTGCTAGAAAACATCATGTTCAGCCTAATGAGCTCCACGTATTAACTCAGCAATTACAAGAAGAATTGGCGAGTATCGAATCAGGAGATGAGCAATTAGAAACCTTATATGAGAATTTAGAAAAGCTAGGGAAGGATTATCAAAAATTAGCTATTCAGCTATCGGCACAACGTAAAAAAGCAGCTGAATCATTGGCTAAGGCAGTTCAAAAAGAAATGCAGACCCTTGGTATGCCAGGGGGCTTGTTTAATATTGTTTTAAAAGAAATGGATTTATCAGAGCCTTCTGTACAGGGCTTAGAAACAATAGAGTTTTTAGTTAGTGGTAATCCGGGTCAGCCAGTTCGAGCATTGAGCAAAGTGGCATCAGGTGGTGAGCTCTCTCGAATCAGTTTAGCCATTCAAGTGATTACTGCTCAAACCTCTCGTGTTCCAACTTTAGTTTTTGATGAGGTGGATGTAGGGATTGGAGGACCTACTGCTGAAATAGTAGGTAAATTACTGCGTAAATTAGGTGAGAAAGGTCAAGTTTTAACCGTAACGCATTTGCCTCAAGTAGCGGCACAGGGGCATCATCATCTATTTGTTCATAAAGAGCGAACTAAAAATAGTACGCAAACGGCCGTATCTTTATTAGATCAAACCCAGCGCATAGAAGAGGTTGCTCGGATGCTTGGTGGGGTTGATTTAACCAAAGAGTCTTTAGCCCATGCAGAAAAGTTATTGCAAGACTCTCAAAAATAAAGATATTTAAGGTGACTATAGGTGTCGCATCAAACAGTATTAATTTAATTAATATGTGTATGGTGTCGAGATAAATAGATTTTTACTAGAGAAAGATAGTACTAACGAGCTGTTTTGCTCTTTTTTCTACTTGTTCGGCATTATTGGCATCAAATAGTTCATTGACTACAGCAATTAAGTTTACGCCTTGTTTAGTCAGTAAATGAACATTATTAAGCGTTATACCACCAATGGCACAGATGGTTAGTCCAAGTGCTTTTGCTTCACTTAATACATTAATGTCAGCAGGTTTTGCATTAGGTTTCGTTTTTGAGGGGAAGAACCGACCAAAGGCCAAGTAGCTGGCGCCTTCTGCTTTAGCACGTTGAGCAAGATCGATACTACCATGGCAAGTAGCGCCGATAATGGCATTGTTACCAAGTAATTGGCGAGCTTTTGTAATAGAACCATCTTCTTGTCCTAAGTGTAAGCCAACGGCTAATTCTTTAGCTAATAACAGGTCATCATTGATAATTAGTTGTGCATTATAATGAGAGCATAGTTGTTTGAGTGCGGTTGCTTCTTCATAGCGACGAGCTGTGTCTTGTGTTTTATCTCGGTATTGTAAAACCTGCATACCACCTTTTAAGGCTGCCTCTACATAAGGTAATAGGCGGCCATTGGCTAATAATTCAGTATCAGTTATACCATAAAGACCATGTAATTTCATGAGCAGAAGTCTAATGGTAGACGACGGGGAATGTATTGGCCATGCCCTGGAGACTCAGCATCTCTCAGTGTTCTCCATGTATAACTTAATGCTGTTTCAACAGCGCTGACCAGTTCTTCACCAAGAGCGAGACGTCCTGATAAAGCACTGGCGAGTGTACAGCCTGAACCATGGAAGTTGCCCGGTAAGCGTTCGCAGGTAAAAATGTGTCGCTCACCTTGTTGGTTATATAGCCGATTAGAAATGATGGGGTCTGACTCATGTCCACCTTTAATGAGTAGGTGTTTACAATACGATAAAAGTTTTTCGGCACACTCATCGGCAGAGCCTTCTGGAAGCTCTGCTAGAATGCGTGCTTCTGGAAGATTAGGAGTGGCAATTGTCGCAAGGGGTAACAGTTTTTCTCGTATAGCATAAGCAATATCCCCTTTTCCCAAAGCACCACCACCACCTGCACGTAAAACAGGATCGCAAACAAGAGGTAGATTAGGGTTTTCTTTAACTATTTCAATAATAGTATCAACCATCTCCATATTGCCAAGCATACCTAGTTTAATGGCGGATACGGACATATCTTTTAATACAGCATTGGCTTGTGCTAATACCCATTCTCTATCAAGTACTTTAAAATCGATAACATCTACTGTATTTTGTACAGTTAATGCTGTGATAGTTGGGGCTGCATGGCAATTTTGAGCAAGTATTGCTTCTATGTCTGCTTGGATTCCTGCTCCACCACTAGGGTCATGACCAGATAGACAGAGTACGATAGGGCGAGATGTATAATTGTTATGGCTCATAAGAAATTAACACAATCTATTAAGGGTAATGAAGTAAAATATCTGATAATTTATCTTAAGTCTATCTTAAATGAATAAAGAATATTTTGCTATCAAGATAAAATAGCGTAATGTGACTAGCAACGAATTGTAATATTGGGAGATAAGAAGTGCGCAAGTTGAGAACGATGTTATGTACAGGATTATTAGGGTTAACAACCAGTCTATTTGTGTTTGCTGATGAATCGCAGTTATCAACGAGTTGTCAAAGTATTAAGCTAGCAGAGTCTGGTTGGGCTGATATTAGTGCAACAACAGCAATGGTAAGTGTTGTTGCTGAAGGTTTAGGGCTTAATGTAAGTGTTCCTACTATTTCTGTTCCTATCGCTTTTACCAGTGTTTCAAGAGGAAAAATAGATGCTTTCTTAGGTTATTGGTCACCAACGATGGATACGTTAGCAGCACCTTATATTGCTGATAAAACAATCATTGTGCCTGAAAAGGCAAATCTAGAGGGTGCTAAGTACACGCTTGCAGTTCCTACTTATGCTTATGATGCGGGTCTTAAATCATTCAGTGATATTGCTAAGTTTAAAAAGGAGCTTAATGGGCAGATATTTGGTGTCGAGGCTGGTAATGATGGCAATATGCTTATTGATAAAATGATAACCGAAAATCTTTTTGATTTAGGTGGTTTTAAATTAAGAGAATCAAGCGAAGCGGCTATGCTTAGTCAAGTACAGCGTGCAGTTAAAGCCAAAAAACCCATTGTGTTTTTGGGTTGGGAGCCTCACCCTATGAATCGTCAAATTGATATGAAGTATTTAGAGGGGGGGGATGAAGTATTCGGTGCTAACTATGGTAGTGCCAAAGTATTTACACTGATTTCATCTGATTTCCAAAAACGTTGTCCAGCTGAGGCTAAATTAGTGAGCCAGATTCGCTTTACAGTGGATATGGAAAATGCACTAATGGCGGATATTTTAGAAAATAAAGTACCAGCTAAAGTAGCGGCTAAAGCGTATTTACAAAAACATCCAGATTTATTAAAAACATGGCTAGCGGGTATTAAAGATGTTAATGGTGAAGAGGGTGTGACCGTTGTTAAGAAGTCTTTAGCAAAATAACTTAATGGAATGAAATAAAATTATGCATGCACTATTTCCAGAGATTAAGCCTTATGCTGTGCATAAGATGAATGTTGCTGAGCCACATATTCTACATGTAGAGGAAAGTGGTTCGCCTACAGGATTACCAGTATTGTTTTTACATGGGGGCCCAGGCGGGGGATGCGATGAAAACAGTGCACGCTTTTTTGATCCAACGATTTATCGTATTATTACATTTGATCAGCGCGGCTGTGGGAAATCGACTCCCTATGCTAGTTTGGAAAATAATACTACATGGGATTTAGTTTCTGATATTGAGGTTATTCGTCAAAAGCTCTTAATAGACCAATGGGTCGTTTTTGGTGGGTCTTGGGGATCAACATTGGCTTTAGCTTATGCACAAGCGCATTCGAATCGAGTATTGGGTTTAATTTTGAGGGGGATTTTTTTGTGTCGCCCATCAGAGATTAAATGGTTTTACCAAGAGGGAGCTAGTCGTCTATTTCCAGATTTCTGGGAGGATTATATTGCTCCTATTCCTATCAATGAGCGCAATGATCTAGTCCAAGCATTTTATAAACGATTAACAAGTACGGATGAAACTATTCAGCTTGAGGTGGCAAAGGCTTGGTCTGGTTGGGAAGGGCGTACAATAACACTTGTGCCTAACTCTAAAGTATCAGATACTTTTTTAGAACCTAAAAAAGCACTAGCAATGGCGCGTATTGAATGTCATTATTTTATGAATAATGCCCATTTAGAACCTAATCAGTTGCTAAACGATATGGATAAAATTGCTCATATCCCTGGCGTTATTGTACATGGGCGTTATGATGTTATCTGCCCATTAGATAATGCTTGGCAATTGCACAAGTTGTGGCCAAATAGTGAGTTAAATATTATCGGTGAGTCAGGGCATTCCGCCTTCGAGCGTGGTACCGCCGATGCATTGATTAGAGCCACCTATAACATAGCTCATCGGTTATTAACGCAATTTTAGGCAAATTATATGAAAGCATTAATACAACGAGTCGCACATGCAAGTGTTTCTGTTGATAAAATTATTATAGGTGAAATTAATACGGGTATATTGGCACTAGTCGGTGTGGAATCAGATGATACTTCAGATAGAGCTGATAAATTACTGCACAAATTATTAAATTATCGAATCTTCTCTGATGAAAATGATAAGATGAATAAATCGCTACTTGATATTCATGGTGGTTTATTATTGGTATCACAATTTACGCTAGTAGCTAATACCAAAAGTGGCTTAAGACCTAGTTTTTCAAGTGCGGCAGATCCTTTGTTAGGTGAGCAGTTGTTTAATTATTTATTAGGCCAAGCTAAACAGAAATATGACATTGTAGCAACTGGGCAGTTTGGTGCGCATATGCAAATTGATCTTATCAATGATGGGCCTGTGACATTTTTGTTAGAGGTATAGTTTGATTTGAGGCTATATATCCCTATTATTTTTTAGCGCCATATTTATAGGACTAGATTAACTTGTTATTATAGTGCTTCTTTAATAAAGTATTTGTATTAAAAAGCTTATCACAATAAATTTATACAATAGGTAGGTGGAATAATTGAAAATTATCATTATTGGATTGCTTATTGCGAGTGTGTTGTTTGTGCATTTCCGTGGGCGTGTTCGTCATAAATGGTCACGTCAAATAAAAGATCACTCGACCTTTTTAGCACCCTTAAATTCTATTATTTATCTAACGTCAAAGTTGCCTAGCCAACCGTTTTATTCGACAGATATTTATCCAGAACTGAAAGTATTTGAAGAAAACTGGGAAAAAATTAAGGAAGAAGGCGAGCGTTTATTAGAAGCTGGTAAAGTGAAAGGCTCTGATAAGTTAGATGATGCAGGATTTAATTCTTTTTTCCGTAAAGGATGGAAGCGTTTTTACTTGAAGTGGTATGGCGATAGCCACCCATCAGCAATGGAGTTATGCCCTTATACTACAGCACTCGTAAGGGATATTCCTACAGTTAAAGCCGCTATGTTTACAGAGCTTCCCCCTGGGGCTAGGCTTGTGACTCATCGTGACCCTTACTCTGGATCTTTACGCTATCATTTAGGTTTAGATACGCCTAATGATGATCGTTGTTTTATTGATGTTGATGGCGAAAAATACTCTTGGCGTGATGGTGAGGGGGTTATTTTTGATGAGACCTATATTCATTATGCTGAAAATATGACAGATCATCGTCGTCTTATTTTCTTCTGTGATATGGATCGACCATTGAAATATCGTTGGGCTACAGCGTTTAATCATTGGGTTGGTAAAAATATTGTGGCTGCTGCGGCCTCCCCTAATGAAGAAGGGGATAAAACAGGCGCTATTAATAAAGCTTTTGGGTATCTTTATAAAATACGTGCTCGTGGTAAAGAGTTAAAGAAAAGAAACCGTTTCCGTTATTATTTGGAACAATGGTTGTTTTTACTCTTCATTATTTGGATTATTTGGATCATTTAACCAATTATAATCATCAAGGCTATTCCTTTTCATTGATGGAGTAGCCTTTTTTTTGGCATAATAGAACAGTCCTTTATCCTCTAATTAACGAATGGAAGGTGTGTAAGTGTCACAAACATCACAAAAATGTCTTACTGAGTGGACTGATCGTGAAACATTAGCCGAAAACATGATCCCGCTAGTTGGTCAATTATATCGTAAGAATCACGTCGTTACTTCTATTTACGGTGTGAGCCTAATTAACCAATCGGTTGTTTCTATTTTGCAAATTCATGCCTCAACCCAATACCGTTTTGGAAGTGAAGCTGAACTTTCAGTCAAAGAGACCTATCCACTTTTGGTTGCTATGTCTGAGTTAAACTTAGGATCTGCTTCTATTGATCTTGGACGTTTAGCCGTTAAGTATCGCGATGAAAAGTCTTTAACACCTGATGCTTTTTTAAGAAAAGAACTTGTTGATATTATTGATAAGCAAGAAGATCAACCTGCTGATTGTGGTGCTGATGTAGTTCTTTATGGTTTTGGTCGTATTGGGCGCCTATTAGCGCGTATTATGATTGAAAGAACAGGTAGTGGTGATGGCTTAAGATTAAGAGCTATTGTTGTTCGTAAAGGTTCTGAAGATGATTTAGAGAAACGTGCTAATTTATTACGCAGAGATTCTGTTCATGGAGCTTTTAAAGGCACTGTCATTGTAGATGAAAAAAATAATACACTTTCTGTCAATGGTAGTTTAATCCAAATTATTTATTCAAGTGACCCTAGCACTGTTGATTATACTCAGTATGGTATTAATGATGCGATTGTCATTGATAATACCGGTAAATGGCGTGATGAAGAGGGTTTAGGCCAACATTTAAAATGCCCAGGTGTGTCACGTGTTATTTTAACAGCCCCAGGTAAAGGAAAGTTAAAAAATATTGTTTATGGTGTTAATGATAATTTAATTACCAAAGATGATAAAATTATTTCAGCCGCTTCTTGTACAACCAATGCCATCGTTCCTGTATTAAAGGTCGTTAATGATGAGTTTGGTATTGAAAATGGCCACGTAGAAACTGTACATTCCTATACAAATGACCAAAACTTAATTGATAACTTCCATAAAGGAAGCCGTCGTGGTCGTAGTGCTGCACTTAATATGGTTATTACCGAAACTGGGGCTGCAACGGCAGCTGCTAAGGCCCTTCCTGAGTTGGCAGGAAAATTAACAGGTAATGCTATACGTGTACCTACCCCTAACGTTTCTTTAGCCATTCTTAATCTAAATCTTGGTAAGACAACAACCAGAGAAGCATTAAATGACTATTTAAGGAATATGGCATTACATTCTAAGTTAAATAGACAAATAGATTTTATTGATTCTACAGAAGTAGTTTCAAGCGACTTTGTTGGCTCTCGCCATGCGGGTATTGTCGATGCTGCGGCAACAATTTGTACTGATAATCATGCTGTGTTGTATGTATGGTATGACAATGAGTTTGGTTATAGTTCACAAGTGATTCGTATTGTTGAAAACATTGCGAATGTAAGACGGTTAGCTTTTCCTAAAGATTAAGGATTAACTATTTTGCTATAAAAAAGATATGTGTTTAGCATGTCTTTTTTATTTTAGGTTAACATGCAGGCTAATAAGAGCTCTTAGTTGTGCCGGCTTAATGGGTTTCTTAATAAAATCTAATTTATCTTGTTGTAGTTTTTCTATTATTTCTGGTGTGTTATCTGCACTAATAATAATCGCTGGAAGTTCAGGGGCCTTTAAGTAGTCACGTAGCCATCTTATAAGTTCTGTGCCTGTATAGCCGGCATCAAGATGATAGTCGATAAGTAATATTTGTGGTTTAAAATCAGTAGCAAGTATGTTTTCGCATTCTTTTTGATCTTTCGCTATCATAACATTGCATTGCCAACGAGATAGCAGTGTTTTCATCCCGATTAAAATAGATTCCTCATTATCAACACACAATATATTGATTGCTGTTGTATTAGGCACAGGCATAGATGGGGCTGGAGTATCAGCGTTTTTATTAACGGACGGCACAGGCGGCGCGCTAATAGGGACGGTAACGCTGAAGACACTACCTTTTCCTAGCCATGAGCGTACGCCAATTGGATGATTTAATAATTTACAAAATCCATCAGCGATTGCTAGCCCAAGACCAAGCCCTTTTTCTGCACGAGTCTGATGGCTGTCTAAACGTTTAAATTCTTCAAAAATAATTTTTTGCTTATCCTCAGGTATTCCTTGTCCTTGATCCCATACTTCAATACGGATATGGTCTTTTAAGCGTCGCGCACCTAAGATAACTCGTCCTTCCCCATAGCGAAAGGCATTGGTTAGGAAATTTTGTAATATTCGTTTTAGTAGCTTAGCATCTGTTTTGACAAAGGCATGGCAAATATGGGCTTTAAATGAAATATCTTCAGGTATTAAAGCAGAGAACTCTTTATTAATGGTATCAAATAGTATAGCCAAAGAAACGGTCTCATTTTTTGGTACGATGCGCCCACTTTCTAAGCGAGATATGTCTAATAAATCAGAAATAAGCTCTTCAGCAGAAGATAATGAAAGCTCCAAATGATCGATGAGAGAGTTTGCCGATGCTGGTAGCGCTTCCTGAGAGAGGGAAGATGCAAATAGTCTGGCAGCATTTAATGGTTGCATTAGATCATGGCTAACAGCAGCTAAAAAGCGAGTTTTTGATTCATTAGCTTGTTCAGCATGGCTTTTTGCTTTTATGAGCGCAGTATTAAGCTCAGAAAGTTCTTTAGTTCTTGCATCAACACGTTGTTCTAGCAACTCATTTGACTCTTGAAGTTTTCTTTCTGCTTCACGGTAGGCGGTAATATCAGTGAAGCTAGTTACAAATCCACCACTTGGCATTGGATTACCAATGATCTCAATGACGCGGCCATTTGGAAATACACGTTCTGATTTATGGGGGGAGCCTAATGATAACCATTTTAATCGCTTAATGACGATTTCGTCGATGGTACCAGAACCACACATACCCCTTGTGGCATTGTAATAAATAATATCACCAACAGGTTTTCCTGCGGTTATAAAATCTTCAGGGTAATCGAATAGATCCATGTAACTTTGGTTCCAAAAGACAAGCTGTAACGATTTGTCAATAACACTAATTCCTTGATCGATATGTTCTAATGCGCCCTGTAGTAAAGAGCGGTTAAAACGCAAAACTTCAGAAGCCTCATCCGCAATTAATAAGACATCTTCCATTTGCATTTCTTTACCTTCAATAGCTGAGCCAACCATCGCTCTAGCTGTTGAGCTTCCGAGTTTTTCAGCAAGTAAATGCTCTGTGTAGTAAATGAGCTCAGGTGTTGCTTTATTATTTAAAACTAATGGTACTTCTTGCTCTCTTGCAAAGTTTTCAAAGAGAGTTAACGTCTTTTTATCACCAATAAATCTAGCGGCAATAAGAAGTAAGTCTTCTACCGTGACTACAAAAGCATTTGAGCCTTGCTTGTAGCCATTTTGGTTAATAAATTTTGTGGCCTGCCAATACTCAACAACACGTTTTTTTGATAGTAATGAAAATGTAAAAAAAACGGTGAAGTTGATAAGGAAAGCCAATGTGGTACAAAAAGTGATGTAAGACAGATGGAATGGGAGTAATTCTGCAATCCATTCTAAAATAGAGTTCGTAGGAAATTGTGAAATGTCATGTTTTAAAAGTAATGGAAGTAATAATGTGGCAGCCCAAAAACTAATACCAAGCAAAATACCGAGGATAACACCTTGTTTATTAGCCGATCGCCAATAAAGTGCTCCCAGCATTGCTGGAAATAGTTGAATAAGTCCCGCGAAAGATATCCAGCCAATATCGCTTAATGTTGTTTGATAAGATAGACACAAGTGACAAACGAACGCTAACATCAAGATGGTAATAATCGATAGCCAACGAAATGTTTGCAGTTGAAAGAAAGAGGGGCTAGACAACGATAATGAATAGTTACTAAAAAAAGTCTGGTTTATTATTCGAGATAGAGAAAAACAGCAAACAATAGTAGTACCAGCTGTGGCCGCAAAACCTCCTAGTACAGTTATAAGGATTAATATACTAGACTTTTCGTATATAGGCAGAACAATAAGCCAATACTCATTACCAATGTCTTTAATCATTAAATGACCAATAATGATAATAGGGATTGTACTAAGCGCAATAATCAATAAATAAAATAAGAATATCCACCGTGCAGCATAAAAATCTTTTACCTTTTGTTCTTTGGCAATATTGGTTTGGAAAAGATAAATAATACAAATACCAGCCATCATGGAGATTGTTGTTTGAAATATGAACTCAGCTAAATTAAAATTTTTAAAAAATATAGATTTAGTCATGGAGTAAAAATCAATGGCTAAGTTTTGAGACGAGAAGCTCTTATAAAATAGATAGCAAGCGAGAAGAGCAATAACTATAAATGCGATGACTTTTAAAAAAGCACTGATTGATGCAATGAATAACAAGCTTTTGTATTTATTCTGAACAAGATTTTCTTGTCTGCCAGAAATAATAATGATTAAAAAAACTAGGCATATGGTGACAGCTAGGACTATATAGTTAATGGCAGTTATTGAGTAGTCACTATCGTATTCAAGGGTGACAGAAAGTAGAGTAATAACAGCCCTTAATTGCAAGGCAATATAAGGGATAAAAATAATAATGCACACCAATGTGATGACAATGGCTAATGCTTTAGAATTACCATAACGTTTTTCTAAAAAAATAGGGATAGAGGGAATATTTTCTTTATGACTAATGACGAGAATTTTAGTAAAAAAACGATGAAAAAAAATAAAAACTATAAAGGGGCCTAAGAAAAGTGGCAAGTAAGTCCATGGTTCATTATCTGCAGACTCAAGTGCCCCTAAATAAATCCAGCCACTACTATATGCTGTAAAAGACAGCCCATAAAATAGCTTTCTAAGGAAAGGAGATGAAATATTAGTATTGTTTAGTGAGGCATAAATGGTTGAACCATAGAGTAATATAGTGTAAATAACCAGTGCCGTAACAATAATACAACTATACCACAACATGCAGTAATCCTTTCAATATAGATTTCAATTTAGCAACTCACCGTATACTCAATTATCTTGTGACTTGTATTAAGTAAAGTCATAAATAATAAGATAATAGTTGCAAGTAACCACACTACTGTTGCTGTAATCATTAATATAGCTTTTTTGCTAACGAAGTAAATTGTTAAAAAAAAGCTATAAAGCATACGAGGGAATATACCAAACATGAGACTCATTCGTAAATCATAAAGTGATTTTTTTGTCTCAAAATTAGATTGAGATTTGTATAAGAAAAGATAAACAAAGGCGATATAATATTTTATATAACTATTTTTACGTTCTAAATAGGTTTTAGCTGATACTTCCATGGTATATTTTAAGGCTCATAAGCACCATATTCATAAACCTTACTATTTGTGATAATAAGGTTCACTATAAATTTAACTATTTTAATATAATAATGCTAAGTTTATGATGAAATACATTAATATTTAGTAGTGCTTGAAGTATTATGAAAATTAAGGTAAAGCTTTATTTTCATAGTATTAATTCAATGTGGTTTTCTATTCAGTTTAGGGTTGGGGAAAAATTGAATGATTTTTTCCTTTTTTGCAATGAACTCCTGTGGTGTGATACGAGTATTCGGCTCGAGAGGGGCGTTTGACTTTTCTTTATGCTCATCAAAAATATCAGTGAAGCCGCAGGCCATGCATTCTCTATGAGGTAGATTATCTTCTGACCACATGACAAGTTTGTCAATTTCTTTACAGGAGGGGCAAATAGCCCCTGCAATAAATCGCTTAGGTGTTATCATTTATTTATCTCTTGTAAAAAACCAGAGTGACGTAATAATGGTTCAATCATGGGTTTTCGGCCACGGAACTCAATAAATAAATCCATTGGTTCTTCTGAGCCTCCTTTTGCTAAAATGGTTTCACGAAATAAACGGCCTGTCTGGGGATTCATGATCCCTTCCTCTTCAAAACGAGAAAAAGCATCTGCTGATAATAATTCTGCCCATTTGTAGCTATAGTAACCAGCTGCATAGCCCCCTGCAAAAATATGTGAAAAGCTATTAGCAAAACGATTGTAACTTGGTGGGATTATAACAGAAACACGCTTTCTTACATCGGCAAGCACTTGTTCTACTGATTGATTTTCATCATAGTGTGTATGCAGTTCAAAATCGAATAGAGAGAACTCAAGCTGCCTTATCATCATAAAGCCTGCTTGAAAGTTTTTAGCGGCTAACATTTTTTGTAATAAGTCTTTGGGTAATGGTTCACCTGTTTCGTAGTGCCCTGAAATAAGTGCTAAGCTTTCTTCTTGCCAGCACCAGTTTTCCATAAATTGACTAGGTAATTCCACAGCATCCCAAGGGACACCATTTATTCCTGATGCACCAGAATATTCAATACGTGTCAGCATGTGATGGAGCCCATGACCGAACTCATGAAATAACGTAGTGACCTCGTCATGGGTTAGTAATGCGGGTTTTCCATCTGTTGCAGGCATAAAGTTACAAACTAAATTTGCAACAGGGGTGACTATTTGTTGTTGACTGTTTTTATAGCGGTCACGTACGCCATCCATCCAGGCTCCCCCTCTTTTATGAGGACGGGCATACAAGTCAAAAAAGAAATGGCCAATGGTATTTCCTTGTTCTTTTATTTCGAATAATCTGACATTAGGGTGCCATGTATCAAAATCATAGCACTCAGAAATTTCGATATCATAGAGTGCCTTAACAATCGTAAATAACCCAGAAAGTACTTTATTAATAGGAAAGTACACGCGTAATGCTTCATCCGAAACACTGTAGCGAGCTTCTCTTAATTTTTCACTAAAGTAACTAATATCCCAGCTTTGTATAGTGTTAATACCTTGCTCTGCTGCAAATTGTTTTAGTTCTTTTAAGTCTTGCTCCGCAAAGGGTTTGCTTCGAGTCGCGAGGTCATTTAAAAAACTTAATACTTGAGAAGGTGTTTCTGCCATCTTGTCTGCTAAAGAGAGCTCGGCATAATTTTTAAAACCCAGTAGCTTGGCAAGTTCATGGCGTAAAGATAATATTTCTTCCATGACAGGGCCATTGTCAAATTGATTAGCTATAGGGCCTTGATTAGATGCGCGAGTACAATAGGCTTGGTAGATTTCTTCACGCAAGTTTCTATCATCAGCATAAGTAATGACAGCATAATAACAAGGGAACTCAAGACTAATTAGCCAACCAGTTAAGTTTTTTGCTTGCGCCGCTTTTGCCATTTGTGACTTTGCATCATCAGGTACTCCCTTTAATACTTGCTCATCTGTCACATGTTTAGTCCATGCTTGAGTGGCATCTAACACATGATTAGAGAATTTGCTGTTAAGCTCAGAAAGTAGTGTTTGGATTTCACCATAACGTTGTTGTTGTTCTGGTGGTAGATCGATCCCTGATAAATGAAAGTCTCTTAATGTATGTTTGAGAATTGTTTGTTGTGCAATTGAGAAGTTTTTTTCTATCGGACTATTTTGTAACGCTTTATAGCGTTCGAAGAGTTGTTTGTTTTGACCAATTTCTGTCGAATACTCAGAAAGTTTAGGAAGGCAAGCTTCATAGGCTGTACGTAAAGCCACGTTATTCATCACTGCATTCAGGTGGCTAACAGGACTCCACGCGCGGCCAAGTTTCTCTCCTATTTCATCTAGGGCTAACACCGTATTTTCCCATGTTAGTACCGGAGGTGTTTGTTCTAGCAGGGTATTAATTGCTTGCCTATTCGTGTCTAAAAGAGTATCAACTGCTGGCTCAACATGTTCAGCTTTTATTTTTGAGTAAGGTGGCAAGTCAAAATTACTTAAAAGAGGATTTGTTTGATTCACTGTTTATACCTTTATTTTTAATGGGGTAAGTATTCTGGTTTTAAAATTTCGTGTAACTGTTCATAAGGAATAAATAGCGTAGGTTCCCCCATAGCATAAGGTGCCAAAGTATTACCACTGTATTTTAACATTAATTGTTTTGGTAGGAGGGCTGCATTATTGGTTTTTATAAATGGCCAGTCTTTTTGGTAGGTTTCATTATTTAAGAGTTGTTGAATTTCTAACCATTGTTTATAAGCAATTTGCGCTGTTGACCAAAAACTTTCTGTTTTATCCGTAATGATGGCATCTTTTAACGTAATATCTTTTTGTTTATGCTTATCAAAGTTTATAAATCTAACTTTTGGGGCATTATATTGGTCTGTTGATGGTATTTCTTCTAATGTCAGCATAAGAACAATAAGTACATCATTTTCAGACATTAGCTGCACAGAAAGATTAAGGTGATAACCATTATTAGCTCTTGCTAGGTTATTTTTTAAATACTCTTCCAATGTTGTTGTTTTTTCTGCATTGAGTATTTGTAAGAACTTATTGTCTATTAACGTATTTAGTTTTTTGAATTTATTAAAATTAAGACCGTTATAAGTAATATTTGGGCAATTATTATTTTGTTGCGTTTCCACTTTACAGTTTGGTTGTTGAAGTTGCCAATAAAAAGGAGCCACATCACTTTGTGATGTGGTCTTAAAATAGCTACAGCCACATAATAATAGGCTAGTTATAGAAATAAGTAGATAGCGGATATATCTCATAAGTCTACCAATTAAATAAAGTCCATGAAGGAATTTTTTGCTGTGGGCCTGCATTTTTTAATGCTGCATTGTCACCATCAGCATTAATTAAATAGTAAGGCTTACCTTCTTTTGGAATAACCTTGACGGAATAAAGAAATCCTTTTATACGTTGTTCCTCTATTGTTTTGTCGCCTTCTTGATACCTTGTAATAGTAGTATCAGCATTATTAGGCGTATTTTCATCACTGATATCGTTATTGTTATGTGTTTGAGGGTTATAAACGCAGGCCGACGTTAATAGTAAGCAGCAGGTGGGAAAAAGAAATCTCATGATGCATTTAGCCTTTTGATATAATTTGTGTAAAGTGTAACATTTTTACGTTATTTGTAGCGTATATTTATAAAAAACACTTAAAGATCCAGTCTGAATAATGGTATTATGCTGCGATCTCATTTGTTGATGTAGCAATTATATTTTCTAAAGGTATAAATGCGCTAGTCTATTATTTTGAATATCAGATTAGTAATTATTTGAAATAATCTTTCTTATATTAAGTTGGGTTTATTTCTAAAAACTATTTACAAACAGGGTTGAATGTAAGTAAAGTTAGGACTCTATTTTTTACTGTAGATTTTCTGATTTTATATACCTAATCCTCTATAGGTAATTGAGGCGTTTTATGCAATTTAAACCAACTATTTCTATTTGGGTTCCCGTATTATCGTTAGCTGCCCTAATTCTTACAGGGTGTGATAAAGGTGCGCAGCAACCTCAAAATCGTTCACCACAAAAAGTTGAAGTGGTAACGGTTAAAACACAACCTTATACTTTAACAAGAGAATTACCAGGGCGAACAATTGCTTATCGTGTTGCAGAAGTAAGGCCTCAAGTCGATGGTATTATTCTTAAGCGTCTTTTTAAAGAGGGCAGTGATGTTAAAGAAGGGGATCAGTTATACCAAATCGACCCTGCAATATATCAAGCAAATGTCAAAAGTGCTCGTGCAAATTTGGCCTCTGCACAAGCATTAGAAAAACGTTACAGAGCACTTGTTTCTACAAAAGCAGTCAGCCAACAACAATATGATGATGCAAAAGCAGCATTGTTGGCAGCACAAGCTAACTTAGAAACTGCACAGGTCCGGTTACGCTATACTAAAGTGTTAGCTCCTTTATCTGGTCATATTAGTCGTTCTTTAGTGACCGAAGGAGCATTGGTAACAGCAGGCCAAGCAAATGCGTTAACCAATATTAATCAACTAGATCCTATCTATGTTGATATTACACAGCCTTCAAAAGAAATTTTAACGTTGCGTGATGAGTTAGCTAGTGGGCAGTTAGAAAAAGATGGTGAGAATGCAGCTAAAACCTCACTTTCCCTTGAGGATGGAACAACGTATCAACATGAAGGGCGCTTAGAGTTCTCTGAGGTTTATGTCAATGAGTCTACGGGTGCTGTGACATTAAGGGCAATTTTCCCTAATCCTGATAACAAGTTATTACCAGGTATGTTTGTGCGTGCAAGCTTGAAAGAAGGCATTAGGCCTAAAGCAATACTTATCCCCCAAGTGGCTGTTACTAGAAATATTAAGGGTGAACCAGTTGTGATGGTTGTTGGCAAGGATAATAAAGTAGAACAAAGAGTTTTAGATGTATCTAGAGTAGCTGACTATAATCAATGGTTAGTTAATAAAGGACTGCAAGAAAACGATAGAGTGATTGTTAAGGGACTGCAAAAAATTCAACAAGGAGCTGTAGTTGATCCTATTGAACAGTCTCAAACTACTAACGTTACGAAAACTCCTGAGAGTGGTACGCAAACGATAGGTAATTCAGGAAAATAATGTATGTCTAAGTTTTTTATTGATCGCCCAATTTTTGCGTGGGTTATTGCATTGGTCGTGATGCTAGCGGGCGGTTTAGCGCTAGTGAGCATGCCTGTTAACCAATACCCAAGCATTGCTGCTCCTTCGATTAGTATTTCGGTTGTTTATCCGGGAGCATCAGCTGAAACCGTACAGGACACAGTGACACAAGTAATTGAGCAGCAGATGAATGGTATTGATAATCTGCGCTACATGTCATCACAGAGTAACTCTGATGGCTCAATGACAATTACTGTAACATTTGACCAAGGAACAGACCCCGACATTGCGCAAGTACAAGTGCAGAATAAACTGCAATTAGCGATGCCAATGCTACCCAGTGAAGTACAACAGCAAGGTATTCGTGTAGTTAAAGCAACTGTCAACTTCTTAATGGTTGTGGGGTTAGTCTCTACTAATGGTGAGCTGACAAACTATGACCTTGGTAACTACATTGTTTCTAATATGCAGGACTCAATTGCCCGTACACCAGGTGTAGGTGACTTCCAAGTGTTTGGTGCACAATATGCCATGCGTATTTGGTTAGACCCTGCCAAATTAAATAGTTTTCAATTAACGCCTGTTGATGTTAGCAATGCAATTAAAGCACAAAATATACAAGTATCTTCAGGACAGTTAGGTGGATTACCTGCATTACCTAACACACAGCTTAATGCAACAATTATCAGTAAAACAAGGCTACAAACACCTGAGCAATTCTCTAACATTTTATTAAAGGTACAGTCTGATGGTGCACAAGTACGTTTAAAAGATGTTTCAGATAATATAGAGCTAGGTGCAGAAAGTTATGCCGTGAGTGCTTTATATAATGGGCAGCCTGCATCAGGTATTGCGCTTAAACTAGCAACGGGTGCGAATGCGCTTAATACAGCAAAAGCAGTTCGTGAGACAATTGCTAAGTTAGAGCCTTTCTTACCTGATGGTGTGAAAGTAGTTTACCCTTATGATAGTACGCCAGTAATTTCAGCATCTATCAGCATGGTAGTTCACACACTGTTTGAAGCCATTGTGCTAGTTTTCCTTGTGATGTTCTTGTTCTTGCAAAGTTTTAGAGCAACATTAATTCCTACAATTGCTGTACCCGTGGTGTTATTAGGTACTTTCGGTGTACTTTCATTGCTCGGCTTTTCGATTAATACACTCACCATGTTTGCGATGGTATTAGCAATCGGGCTGCTGGTAGATGATGCTATTGTTGTTGTAGAAAATGTCGAACGGGTAATGCAGGAGGAGAAACTCCCCCCTAAAGAAGCTGCGAAAAAGTCAATGGATGAGATCCAAGGTGCGCTAGTTGGTATTGCTCTAGTACTTTCAGCTGTGTTTGTTCCTATGGCCTTTTTGGGTGGAGCAACAGGGGTTATTTATCGTCAGTTCTCTGTGACGATTGTTGTTGCCATGGCCTTGTCTGTAATGGTGGCTTTAATTTTAACACCAGCACTTTGTGCGACAATGTTGAAACCATATAGAGATGATGAGGTACACGGAGAGCAAAAAAAAGGATTTTTTGGTTGGTTTAACCGTACATTTGAAAAGTCTGTCACTATTTATGTTGGCTCCGTTAAGGCAATATTAAAAAATAAATTTGTATTTTTACTTATCTACGCAGGCGTTTGTGCCGGTATTGTGTTTATGTTTAAGGCAATTCCAACGGAACTATTACCTCAAGAAGACCAGAGGGTTCTTTTTGCGATTGTTCAAACACCACCAGGTTCAACTGCTCAAGAAACACAAAAAATTGTTGATGCGATGAGGGAAACCATATTAACAACAGAAAAAGAGAATGTAGACTCTGTATTTACCGTCACAGGCTTTAGCTTTGCAGGACGTGGACAAAACTCTGCATTAGCTTTTGTTATGTTAAAAACATGGGCAGACCGACCTGCGGCAAGTCAGAGTGTGAGTGCTGTTGCCGGACGTCTCATGGGGATTTTTACTACGGATCCTCGCTTTATTGGCGGTAATGTTTACGCGATTGTACCTCCTGCCGTGATGGAACTAGGTAACTCCAGTGGTTTTGATATGTTCCTACAAGATCAGGGCGGTGCTGGACATGAGGCTTTAATGGCTGCGCGTGATGAATTAATTAACGCAGCAAGAAAAAGTAAGGTATTTAATCCAGCTACGGTACGTCCTAATGGCATGGATGATGAACCACAATACAAGATATACATTGATGAAGAGTTAGCAAGTGTTTATGGTATATCACTCACTGATATTTATCAGACGTTATCAACTGCGTGGGGTAGTAGTTACATCAATGACTTTATTGACCGCGGTCGTGTTAAGAAAGTATATGTACAGTCAGCAGCAGATGCACGGATGACGCCAGAAGATTTCAAAAAGTGGTATGTCAGAAATAGTCAGGGTGAAATGGTTTCTTTAGATAATTTGATCAAATCTGATTGGATAATCGGGTCTCCAAACTTACAGCGTTATAATGGTGTTCCTGCCATTGAAATTGTAGGTAATCCCGCTGATGGTTATAGTTCTGGTGATGCTATGAATGAAATGGCGCGATTAGTAGGTGAGCTGTCTGAGAAAGGCTTTGGTTTTTCATGGACAGGATTATCCTATGAAGAGCAATTAGCGGGTTCTCAACAGATGGCGCTTTTCATATTATCCGCAATTGTTGTATTCCTTTGCTTGGCAGCACTTTATGAAAGTTGGGCTATTCCTTTTGCTGTAATTTTAGTTGCACCACTTGGGATTATTGGGGTTGTTGTTGCAACGCATCTGCGAGGCTTAACCAACGATGTGTTCTTTAAAGTGGGCTTGTTAACAACGATCGGGTTGGTTTCTAAAAATGCCATTTTAATTATTGAGTTCGCTCAAGCTTTCCATGAGGAAGGTAAAAGTTTAGTTGATTCGGCTTTAGATGCTTGTCGTATGCGGATACGTCCAATTATTATGACTTCTCTTGCCTTTATTTTAGGGGTTGTTCCTCTTTCTCTTGCTAGTGGGGCTGGGGCTGGTAGTGCTCACTCTATTGGTACTGGGGTTGTAGGTGGTATGTTGTCCTCAACGGTTTTAGCTATCTTCTGGATTCCTTTATTTTATGTAGTTGTTAGTTCATTGTTTAAGATAAAAACACATAAAGAAAAAGAGCAGGCTGAACAAGAGACTACGAAAGGTTAATGAATATGAATAAATCACTATTATCAATAATGATAATGACGGTTACATTAACAGGCTGTACGTTAATGCCTAATTATCAACGACCAGATCTGCCAGTACAAAATACTTGGCCAACGGGCGACGCTTATTCTAGTGGGCAACAAGGTCAATACGTTAGTCTAGGTTGGCGTGATTTCTTTGCAGATAAAGATTTGCAGTCATTAATAGAAACAGCAATCGCTAATAATAAAGATTTACGTGTTGCTGCACTAAATGTTGCTGCTTATGAGGCTCAGTATCGTATCCAACGCTCAGAGCTATTCCCTAACCTTGATGCAAACGGTACAGGGTCACGTCAACATGTGCCAGCGGATGTTTCTTCAACGGGTAGGTCAAGGGTTAATAGTTCATGGGGAGTAACGCTGGGCGTTACTTCGTATGAGCTGGATTTTTTTGGTCGTATTCGTAGTTTAAATGAGGCTGCATTGCAGCAATATTTATCAACTCAAGAAGCACAGCGTAACACACAGATTTCGTTAATCGCGAGTGTAGCTAATGCATGGTTGACTCTGCAAGCTGATAAGGCACTATTAAAGCTAACAGAAGAGACGTTAGAAAATTACCAATATAATTACGATCTTGTAAAACGTAGTAATGAAGTTGGTGTTGCTTCTAGTCTAGATCTAGCGCAGGCACGGACGACAGTAGAGGGTGCAAAGGTTAACTTAGCAACCTATAAACGCCAAGTAGCTCAAGATATAAATTTATTAGCGCTTTTATTAGGAACAAATTTACCTGCTGATCTTGCTAATAAAAAAGAGAGCAACTTTGATTTGCAGTATGTAAAAGAAATTCCTGCTGGCTTACCATCTGATTTATTGGCTAATCGTCCAGATATTATATCGGCGGAACATCAATTAATGGCGGCTAATGCTAACATTGGTGCAGCACGTGCAGCATTTTTCCCTAGCATTTCATTAACAAGTAATGTGGGAACAATGAGCCCGAGCTTCTCTAATCTATTTAGTGCAGGTCAAGGCTCTTGGCTATTCCAACCTACTATTAATTTACCTATCTTTACAGCAGGGCGTTTAAGAGGTAATTTAGATTACGCTACGTTGCAAAAAGATATTAATGTAGCGACTTACGAGAAGACAATTCAAACGGCATTCAAAGAGGTTGCTGATGGTTTAGCCAGCCGTGAAACCTATAGAGAACAAGTTGTTTCTCAAGGGAATTTTGTAGAAGCTAACCAAGTATACTATGACTTAGCAGATCAACGTTATCAAGCAGGTATTGATAGCTATATGACGCTATTGGATGCGCAACGGCAATTGTTTAGCTCGCAACAAAGCCTAATCAGTGTGCGTTTAGCGCAGTTGACCAGTGAAGTGAATCTTTATAAAGCATTAGGTGGTGGTTGGCAAGAAACAACCAAAGAGTCTCCAAATGCTAAAAATATACCGATCACAACACCAAAGTCGATAGATACAAAAAGTAAAATAATTAAAAGAAGTTAATAAAAAAGCCCTCTTTTAAAGAGGGCTTTTTCTTTGAATGGTATTACTAGCTAACACTCGCAAAAGCTTTAGCAACGTAGCCGACATTATTTTCTGTTAAACCAGAGACACACATACGCCCACTGTCAAGAATATAGACGCCAAAGTCTTTACGCAAAGCCATTGCTTGTTCTTTAGAGAAGCCTGTATAGCTAAACATACCTCTTTGTTGGAGGTAGTGACTTGTATTGGTAATGTTGAGTGCTTGTAGCTTTTCAACCAGTAAATGACGCATTGTTAGGATGCGTAAACGCATTTGTTGTAAATCTAATAGCCATGTGTCTGTGAGCTGTTTATTATTTAGAACGTGAGCAACGATGGCCGCCCCTGGTTCAGGAGGGCTTGAGTAGTTACGACGAACCGTTGCTTTTAATTGACCCAGTACTCGTTCTGCTGTTTCTTGGTTTTTACAAACAACACTAAGGGCACCAATACGATCACCGTAGAGTGAAAATATTTTGGAAAATGAGTTGGAAACAAATAAAGATAATCCTGCTTTAGCCATTGCACGAATAGCATAGGCATCTTCGTTTAACCCTTCTGCAAATCCTTGGTAAGCGATATCTAAGAATGGGATTAATTGGCGTTCTTGCAGTACAGGAATCAACGTATCCCACTGCTGGCTTGTTAGGTCAGCTCCCGTGGGGTTGTGACAACATGGGTGTAATAGAATAATATCAAAAGGAGACGCTTGCTTAAGTTGATTAAGCATTTTCTCAAAGTCAACGCTTAATGTTTGGTCATTAAAGTAACTATAAGTTTTTACGTCAAAACCAGCACCACCAAAAATAGCTTTATGATTTTCCCACGTGGGGTCACTTACCCATACGGTCGCACTAGGGTAGTATCTTTTTAAAAAGTCAGCCCCAATTTTTAACGCACCTGACCCGCCTAATGTTTGAATGATAGAAACTCGATTTTCTTTTAGACAAGGGTGATCCGCGCCAAATAATAGCGGTAAAACAGCAGAGCGATATTCAGTTAAACCTTCCATTGGTAAATAAAGCGTTGGCTCTTTTAGCTCGTTGGGTTGTATGGCTGCGAGTGCTTGCTTAACGGATGGAAGCTGTGGAACTTGCCCTTGTTCATTATAATATAAGCCTATACTAAGATTAACTTTTTCTTTTTTAGTGTCATGACGAAACTGTTCCACTAAGGAGAAAATAGGGTCACCAGCATAAGCGTCTACTTGTTCAAACATTAACGATCTCCTACTATTTTTTTAGCACTTATTTAACGTTGTTCTTTGCGAAAAGCTCGTTGTATTTCCCTATTAGCATCTTTCTCTTTTTCTGTATGGCGCTTGTCAAAGTCTTTTTTACCTTTAACGAGTGCAATTTCACATTTAACAAGATGTTTTTTCCAATAGAGCGATAATGCAATACAGGTGTAACCCTTTTGTTGCACAGAGCCAAATAGTTTACTAAGCTCTCTTTTGTGCAGTAAAAGTTTACGTGTCCGATCAGGATCAGCCACAACGTGCGTACTAATTGTTTGTAAAGGTAAAATATGACAACCTAAAAGCCATGCTTCACCATCTTTTAACAATATATAGCTGTCTGTTAGTTGGGCTTTTCCTGCCCTAAGGCTTTTAACTTCCCAGCCTGTTAAGGAAAGCCCTGCCTCAAAGCGCTCTTCGATAAAATAATCATGAAAAGCCTTTTTATTTTGAGCAATATTGCCCGGAGAAAGTTTCTTTTTTTTAGCCATAATAAAATATATTTATCATTAATAGTCATTGGTATCTGGCTATAGTATAGCGCATTTCAATGGCAGTGCTGTATTTAAAAGTAATTATTCCTTAGGCCGACCAAAAGCTGACTTTTTCTTTTAAGTCAGGACGTTTGCGGTCTTCACAAGGCTCTGTGGCCGATCCTATAAAGATAATACCAGCCACCTCTTCATTATCTTTGATTCCAATTGTTTTTTTAGTTTGTTCGCTGTAAGCAAGCCAACCTGTAATCCAATTAGCGGCATAGCCATAAGCATTGACTGCCCAAAGAATATTCATGCATACAGCACCTGAGGATAAAAATTGCTCATTGGCTGGAATATGCGATTGTTTATCAATGGTACTGATGACATAAACAATGATAGGGGCATCAACAATTGTTTTGGTAATAATTTGATTAAGCTTTTCTTGCTGCTTAGGGGTGAGGGTATGTTTTTCAATGGCAAAGTTTTTTGCTAGTTTTTCTGCGAGGTCCTTTTTTGCTTCTCCCTCAACAACCATTAACCGCCAAGGCTCCATTTTTCCATGATCGGGTGTTCTTAAACCAATAGTTAGAATGTTCGTTAACTCTTCGGGTGTTGGGCCAGGTGACGTAATATTAGGGGTTGGTGTTGAGCGCCTTGTTGCTAGAAACTGTAATAGTTTTTGTTTATCTGTTGCAGACATTATTGTTTCTCTCTTTTTTTACCATAAAATATTACTTAATCACTATTTTTAGATAAGTGCAAATAAAAATTATTAAGCTGTGTTAATAGTGTTTATTTATTATAAGAATTTATAACATCTATCAAGTATTATGCACCATTTGCCATGATCTTGAGTTAAACTATGGTTCTTTTAATGATGTTAATTAGAGAATCTATTTATGTCTAAGTCTACAACGCCTCTAGTTTTAGTTATTCTTGATGGATTTGGTCATCGAGAAGAGACTAAATATAACGCTATTTTGGCAGCAAATACGCCTAATTATAATAATTTATTAGCGACTATGCCTCATGGGTTTATTTCTGGCTCTGGTTTAGATGTAGGGTTGCCTGATGGGCAGATGGGTAATTCAGAAGTAGGGCATATGAATCTTGGTGCTGGGCGTGTAGTTTATCAAGATTTAACACGCATCACCAAAGCTATTGAAACCGGTGAGTTTTTTAAGAACACTGTGTTGTGCCATGTAATAGATCAAGCGATAACCAAACATAAAGCCATTCATATCATGGGCTTGCTTTCAGCGGGTGGAGTGCATAGCCATGAAGACCATATTTTAAAAATGGTTGAAATGGCGGTTAAGCAAGGTGCTGAACATATCTACGTACATGCTTTTTTAGATGGTCGCGATACACCCCCTAAAAGTGCTGAGAGCTCTATCATTAAGTTAAATGATTGCTTAGCCAAGCTAGGAAAAGGACGTATTGCGACTATGATTGGCCGCTATTATGCGATGGACCGGGATAACCGTTGGGAGCGTGTACAAGCTGCTTATGATTTAATTGTTGATCATAAGGCAGATTATATTACTGAAGATGCAGTATCAGCTCTACAAGCTGCGTATGAACGTGGAGAGAGTGATGAGTTTGTAAAAGCAACCCGTATCGGTGATATAGCCCCTGTTGAGGATGGCGATGCTGTTATTTTTATGAACTTTCGAGCGGATCGTGCACGTCAGTTAACACGTGCTTTTGTTGAGAAAGATTTTAATGGTTTTGTAAGATCACGCGTTCCTGACTTAGCAGGTTTTGTGATGTTAACGCAGTATGCAGCAACGATTGAAACCAGCTGTGCTTTCCCACCAAGTAGTTTGAAGAATGGCTTGGGTGAGTATTTGGCTAAACAAGGTAAAAAGCAGCTACGTATAGCAGAAACAGAAAAGTATGCTCATGTTACTTTCTTTTTCTCAGGTGGGCGTGAAGAGCCTTATGACGGGGAGGATCGTATTTTAATCCCTTCACCTAAGGTCCCAACCTATGACTTAAAACCAGAAATGAGTGCTCATGAGGTGACGGATAAAATCGTAGAAGCAATAGAGCAAAAACGATATGATGTCATTGTGGTTAATTATGCCAATGGTGACATGGTGGGTCATACAGGCATATTTAGTGCTGCTGTAAAAGCGGTAGAAACCTTAGATCATTGCTTAGGGCGTATTATCAATGCATTGAAAGATGTCGGTGGCGAGGCATTGATTACAGCAGACCATGGTAATGTTGAAAAAATGCAGGATGATGAGACAGGACAGGCTCATACAGCTCATACGTGTGAACTTGTTCCTTTTATTTATGTCGGTGAGCGTAAGCTACATATTAGACAAAATGGTGTATTAGCCGATGTGGCACCCACCATGCTTAATTTGTTAGGGATGACGATACCTGAAGAAATGTCTGGTAAGAGTCTCGTTGTTTTCGAGTAGTTAAATTAAAGAGCGGGTAAAGCATTTTTTATTGTCTGCATCTACTTTAGTCGCTTTATACTAACTGTTAAAATATTCTTTTTTTGAGGCTATCTTTCATTAATATGCAACGTTTTTTTGGGCTACTTCTTTTTTCTGTTTTTATTGCTTCTCCGCTAGTTATCGCAGATGAGCGGCGCGATACGTTGCATCAAATAGAAATGGCGAAGCAAGAGGTTGTTGAGCTAGAAAAAGTATTGTCTCAATTAAAAGTACAACGCGGCGCTTCACAAAAAGAGCTACGTAAGACGGAAACAGATATTGCTAATCTTGAAAAAAAAATAGCAACATTAAAAAAAGAACAGGCTGAAACAGTATCAAAATTAGCTTGGTTAACTGAAGAGCAACAAAAAACAGAATTAAAGCGCACAGAGCAAGAGCAAATTTTTGCTACTCAAGCAAAGGCTGCCTATGAAGGTGGGCAACAAGAGTATTTAAAGTTATTATTAAACCAGCAAGAGCCTGAAAAGGTATCTAGAATGTTGGTTTATTATGATTATTTAAGCCAAGCACGGTTAGTACAGCTAAGCGAGTTTAAAGAGACGATTAAACAGTTAAAAGATATTGAAATTGAAATGCAACAGTATCGTGCTCAATTAGACTCTCAAAATGAAGAGCTACAAACGCAACACAACCAGTTAGCGGCACTTCGAAAAAAATACCGTCTTGTTTTAGCCAGTCTTAATAAGCAAATTACTGATAAAGGTGATCGTTTAGCTCAACGAGAAAAAGATCAGGCAGAGTTAAATAAACTGTTAAGGGCGATCGATTCTACATTAGAAAGACAGGCCAGAGAACGATCGTTAACACAATTACCATCCACTGCTAACGCTAATAAAAATCAAAATAGAGTCGTTGTTGCTAATAATCTTGGGTATTCAGGTAGTTTTGCAAAGGCCAAAGGTAAATTATCATGGCCTTTGAGTGGTAAGATTATTGCTAGCTATGGCTCAACGCGTGGGGGCGATGAACGTAGCAAATGGGATGGCGTACTGATTGCCGCTAACCGAGGGGCGACAGTAAAAGCTATTCATGAAGGGCGCATTGTATATTCTGATTGGCTTAGAGGTACAGGTTGGTTAATTATCATCGACCATGGTCAAGGTTATTACAGTCTCTATGGGCACAATCAATCATTATTAAAAAAAGTTGGCACTACAGTGAAAGCGGGTGAAAGTATAGCAACGGCTGGTAACAGTGGTGGTAGTAATGAGGTCGCTTTGTATTTTTCTATTAGAAAGCAAGGTCAAACAGTTGACCCTACCTTGTGGTGTCGCTGATCGCGTATAGATTTTATTTTGGAATAGGTATGCTAATAAAACAACGTATTATATCTTTGATGTTCTGTTCTATATTATGTTCATTTTCAGGCCAAGCAGTGCTTGCTCAAACGGCGTTGGACTCGAAAAATGGTGACCAAGCGGCAACGTTACCACTTGATGAGTTACGAACATTTGTCGAGGTATTTGAGCGAATTAAATCGGCCTATGTTGAACCGATAGATGATAAGACATTAATGAACAATGCCATCAAGGGTATGGTGAGTAACTTAGACCCTCATTCAGCTTATTTAGATAATAAGATGTACAATAATTTAGAAGAAATGGCGACAGGCCAGTTTGGTGGGTTGGGAATAGAAATAGAGCAAAGTGAGGGCTTTATCAAAATAGTTGCTCCCATTGATGACTCTCCTGCAACGAATGCAGGCATTCAGTCAGGTGATCTTATTGTCAAAATTAATGATACCCCAACAAAAGATATGTCACTGAATGATGCATCCATCAGTATGCAAGGTAAAGTTGGTGAAAAAATCGATTTGACACTTGTTCGAGGCACAAAAAAGCCTTTTGTTGTGACATTAACACGTGCCAAAATACAAATGAAGAGTGTCAAAGCCCAGTTGGTAGAAAAGGGCTATGGCTATATCAGAATCTCACAATTTCAAACCAATACAGGGAAAGAAGTTAATAAGGCATTATCGGAACTTGTTAAACAAAATAAAGGGTCTTTAAAAGGAGTTGTGCTGGATTTAAGAGATAATCCTGGTGGTGTATTACAAGCTGCAATCGATACGGTTGATCAGTTTGTTGACAAAGGGCTTGTTGTTTACACTAAAGGGCGACTTCCTAATTCTGAATTACATTTTTATACCAATATTGGTGATCCTAGCAATGGAGTTCCGTTGGTTGTACTAGTGAATAACGGCAGTGCCTCTGCCTCTGAAATAGTCGCTGGTGCATTGCAAGACTTAAATCGTGCCGTGATTATGGGAACTAGAAGTTTTGGTAAAGGGTCTGTACAAACAATATTGCCAGTTAATAAAAAAGAAGCGTTGAAACTGACGACTGCACTTTATTACACCCCCAAGGGGCGCTCAATACAAGCATTAGGTATTGAGCCCGATATTGTCGTTTCACAAGCTACTGTGTCACAAGCTAAACCTGGCTTTGAAGTAAGGGAGGCTGATTTACAAAACCATCTTAATAATGCTAAAAAAGGTATGACTTCGAATACTAATGACGCTGATAATTTACAAATTAAAGATTATCAATTAAGCCAAGCGATTTCATTATTAAAAGGTTTAAGTGTTGTGTCTAAATCAGACGTTAGCAAAAAAGGTTAGTAGATTACGATGAGTAAAGTCACTACGATAGAATCAAAAGTTTGTGTAGCAGGTGTTGATCTTAATGGGTTGATGCAAGTATTAAGTAAACACCTCTATTCAACCCCCATGGTTGCTTTAAGAGAGCTCGTGCAAAATGCACATGATTCTATTGTGCGTCGCCGAATTGAACAACCTAGTTGGTTGGATAAAGGGCGGATTACGGTGATTGGTGATCGACAGAATAAGCAAGTTAGAATCATCGATACGGGCGCAGGATTGACAGAGTATGAGATACATACTTTTTTAGCTACTGTTGGCGTTGGCTATACGAGACAGCTTCGTCAGAAGGATGATGAAACAGGCTTAATAGGGATGTTTGGTTTAGGTTTTTTATCTGCTTTCGTGTTGGCTAAACAAGTAACACTTATTACAACATCTTATCAGTCTACTGGGCAAACGTGGTGCTATCGTTCAGCAAATGCCGAGCAGTATACAGTAACAGAGAGTGAACCAAGGCATGTCGTGGGCACTGAGATTATTTTAGATTTAAAAGATGAGTTTCTTTTTCTAAGTACTCAAGAGTCGCTCAATAAAATTTTAGGTCGTTATTGTATATTACTAAACGAACCTATTTATATTAATGATGCAAAAGAGGCTATTAACCCAGAATCACCGCCTTGGCGTAAAAAGCGTGAAGATGTAGTTGTTCATCCATTACAAGAGCAACGCCAATGCTTAAGTTTTGCAGCACGATTTGAACAAAACTTTGAGCCTATTTGTACTTTTCCCGTGATCCCTGATGAGCAAACAGATGTCATTGGTATGCTGTGGGTTCAGGACGGTGCGACTTATGGTACGAGTGATAATAGAAATTTATCTATTTTTTTACGTGGTATGTTATTAGATGATGATGCGCGTGATTTGTTACCTTCGTGGGCTGGTTTTATTGGTGGGGTTATTGAATCTAACCGCTTAATACCAACGGCTAGTCGGGAAGATTTGCAAAAAGATGCTAATTATTATGCTGTTCAGCATGCACTTAATGAGTCGTTAATTAATGGTCTAGCAACCATTGCTGCTAAACAACCTGAGGTTTGGCGGCGAATTTTAAAGCGTCATAACGAAGCATTATTAGGAGCTTCATTGTGCGATGAGCGCTTGTTTCAATTATTGATGGATACGATAAAGATTCCAACTTCTCAAGGCGATTTAACCGCACAAGCATTGGTATCTAGTCACACTATCCATGTTATGTTGGGTAGTCATGGTGGCTTTGAAGATACGCTATTTCGTGCGTTACAGGTTCCAGTTGCTTTAGGTGATCGGTATGCGGTCGTTCCATTTTTACGCCGTTATACGCTCGCAAAGAAATATAAGCTTATTGAATTAGGAACAGAGAAAGGTAATCAGCATCTATTTTCGCTAGCAGACTTGCCCGCTAATGATATGGAATGGTTAACCAAGGTATTAGCCGATGGAGAGGATATTGTCATTGCACGATTTATGCCAATAGAACTTCCTTTTGTTGTCGTTATTGACCGTGAAGCTGAACTTAAAAAGCGCCTTGAAGAAGATGAGACCGATAAAAAGATATCTCAAGCAGCTTTGCGCTTAGCACGTCAATTTACAGCACAAATTACAAAAACTTCGATGGTAAAGTTATACATTAATTTGAATAATCAGGCTATCATCGAGTTATTACAAGCTTTTCATGCGAGTAATCCACAAGTAGAGGGTGCCGTTAAACTATTGAAGTCTTTGAAAATCATAATGTCGGGGCGTGATAATCAAAATCAAGCACTCAATTTAAATCAGGCATTGATTGATTTTACTCAAGCAGTACAGATTATATTGAAACTTTCATGATAGGAATATGACATGGATATTTGGGATTGGGTTTTTCGCCTAGAGAATGATTTAGAAGAAGCAGGTCATGAGCATGCGAGTAAACTTATAGAGCAGCTGACAACTGAAATTTTGGAAATGAATATTGGTAAGGCGGAGGCTTTAATCCCTGAGGCCATTGCTTTAAGTCGCAGTTTGAAAAATCCTTGGCTTGAGGTTTTTTTCCGCCATTGGGAGATGCGTAATCGTATTGGTAACAAATCGGAAGGAGAGTCTGTTTTAGCAGAGGTTGTTTCCTTATTTGAGTTCGCGCATCGTGATGAAACTATTACTTGCCCACAAACGGTTTGTGTAACACAAGATTTATCTGCCTGTTATGCTAATATTGATGGCCCCGCTTGGGTTGAAGAGCGTAAAGCTGTTTGTAATGAGACTTTTGAGCGAATTGATCCTTCTTGGAGTTGCTTTCATTGCTTATCTTGTGAGTATGCCGATGCCTTATTGGATGAAGGAAAACCCGAAGAAGCACTCGATTATTTAAAAGCTCAGGGTGAAAAGATTACAACGTTTGGTGAAGAGGTGAGTGAAGCTATACGTACCTTCGAAGTACATGCTTTATTGAGATTAAACCAACCTGAAAAAGCATTAGCTATTCTTGAAAAGTGTGAAGCAGAAGTTGATGGCTATGATTGGCCTGTCAGTAAACAAGATAGACATATTTTAAAAGCACATACGTTAGCTTTATTAGGCCGTGTGGATGAGTCTTGGGAAATATTGCCTGCTTGGAATGATGTAGCCCCTCGTTATTACTTGAGCTGGGTACGTACAGTTAATGCCTTATTGAATAAAGAGCCTGAAAAGAACACATGGTCATTAGGTAGTGCAATACAGGCTGTATTAACACATTTTGTTGAGGTTGGCGCACATCGTCGTTGTATCGAAGTGGCCGAGGTACAGATCAAACTTGCATTGGCTCGTGGAAGTGTGTGGACAGCAAAAAAAGCTTTAGTCATTGCCCATGAAGCGTTACCTAAATTAAGAGCACCTTTGGGAGCGGATAAGCTATTGGCAGCACTATCAACAGAAGTTGAACACCATTCTGCACAGGCTTCATTACCTGTACCAGCCGAAGCGCTATTGGCATGGCTAAACGACCAAGCAAGTCAAAATGAAGAAGCTGGACGTAATCCTGAGCAAGAGCTTGAGCTTTTAATGCTTGCTGTTGAAGAGCGTCCGAATGATGAACAATTAATTGATATTACAGTCTCAGCGTTACAAGCCTGTTCGGCAACGAAAGAGGCCGAAGCGTTGTTATGGCGATATATTGAAAATAATCATGAGCAAGAATCTGATTTAGCCTATCAATTATTAGGTTTATTGATTAGAGGGAATAAATTAGCAGAGCTTGAGCGATTGGCTAATTATTATACTGATACACAACCTACGATTGCATTGTGGTGTCGTATTCAGCAAGCGTATCACCAAAGCAATTACGATGAAGCTAAGCAACGCTGTTTAGAAATGTATGAAATAGTACCGAGTTACTTGGGGGCTCCTCGTGTATTGGTAGCTATTGCTGTGCAAGAAGATAACTTTGCAGAAGCTGAAAAATGGCAGCAGATTATTGTTGATAAAATAACAGATGACTCGACATCGGATGTATGGGATTTATTAACCTATAGTTGTGCTAACCAAAATTGGTTTTTAGCACGAAGCATAGCTAAACAGTTAGAAATAACACTTGAGTCAACAGGGGGCGTTATTAATGAGGATTGGGGCTGGATACGTGTTGAAGTTGTTGAGGAAAATGAAAAAATAGAATATTTAGCAAGATGCACAGGTCCTGTGACCGCAGTGATTAAAGAACCAGCTCATCCATCAAAGCAACAGCGTGTAGATGATAAAGTGGTTTTTGATGCAGCACAGCTGGCTCCTGTACCAGAAGATGAGGAGGAGCGTAAGTATTTTATTCCTCTTTATCGTATGGTGAAAACGCTAAAACAAGGTAATTTTGGACGAACATGGTTTGTTGATGGTGTTTATCCAGGAGAAGAAATGTTCAAAGCTTTTGAGGACATCATTGATGCTAAGGGTTGGCGGATTTGGGTTAATAGTAATCAAAATTATCAAGTGACGGATCAATTTGATTTAGACGAAACTCCTCTTCCAGCAGTATTTTTCTCAATTACAGCACCTAAAAGCGTGTCTTCTGCCGAGATTCACCAACTCTTAGAAGAAGTAACGGCGGATTGGGTACACCCCGTACACTGGCTTCGCTTAGCAGAGGAAGTTGGAGTATCTATTGATGAGCATCAGGAAATAATAACTCGTTATGGTTTATAGGTAATCTTTGGGCGTAATGTACGGAGAAATTTGTATTTCTAGATTTTTTTATAGTTAAATATTTAGAGTTGCTACCGCGTAGAGGGATAAAATGTTAGATTATGAAATGATACGCACTTTTATTACCGTTGCGGAATGTAAGAGTTTTTCGCGTGCGGCTAAAGTGCTTCATAGAACATCAGCTGCTATTAGTTATCGAATTAAACTGCTTGAGGAAAACGTTGGTGTCCTATTGTTTAATCGAAGTACCCGCAGTATAGAGTTAACACCGGCAGGAGAGTATCTATTTACTCGTTATCAGCAATTAAAAGATTGGGTAGATACTATTCCTGAAGAGTTACAGCAAGTTTGTTCTGGTGTTGAACAAAATGTAAATATCGTGATTAATAATTTGTTGTATGACAGTACAGCTGTTGCAAATTTATTGGTTAGCTTGTCAGCAAAATTTCCATTTACCCATTTTCATATTTCACGGCATGTATACATGGGGGTATGGGATGCGATGATTAGTGAGGACTATCATTTTGCAATTGGTGTCACCGGCGTTGAGTCTCTTGTTAATGATATTAGTGTTCATTTTTTAGGCGATATCAATTGGATTTTTGTTGTTTCACCTCATCATCCATTGGCTAGTGTTGATGGTGTATTGCGTGAGGATCAGTTACGACCTTATCCAGCGATTAATGTTGATGATACTGCGCACCATCTACCTAAGCGTACAGCATGGTTATTGACAAGGCAACATGAGATTAAGGTGCCCGATTTACACACTAAATTAGAATGTCATTTAAATGGTGTTGGTGTCGGGTTTTTACCAAAAAATTTATGCCAACCCTATATTGACTCGGGACGATTAATCCCTAAAAAGGTTTATAGAGCTAGGCATGGATCACCTTTATCATTAGCATGGAATGAGAGTAGAAAGGGACCTGTAGTCGACTATTTAATTAATTTATTTAAGTCAGAGAACCCTGCCGTTAAGTATTTTTTGAATGCGGTAAGTTAGTTTGCACAAGGTATAATAAAAAGGGTAATCGAATTTATTCGATTACCCTTTTTATTATAAGTTAAGCCGTTTTGGCATCTTGTTTAATCATTAAAGTAGCAATCATTCCAACACCAATCAATGCCGCTGCGACGTAAAAGCTTAGGTCATAGCTACCGGTTGTATCTTTGATTAAGCCAGTAACAACAGGTGCTAAAATAGAACCAATCATCCCTAAACAATTATAAACACCAAATGAAGTACTCAGAGTATTGGAGGGAGCACTATTGGCGACAATTGCAACAAGTACAGGGTTGGTACTGATTTTCCCTACTAGGCCATAGGTGATGAGTGCTATAACTAAAACAGTAATAGAACTACTTAAAGGTACGGCTAATACGGCAACGAGTGAAATAGGCAACATAACTAATAGAACAGGTTTTTGAGAGCCTAATCGATCACATACCCAACTGAAGAATAATGATCCAGGGATTGCAAACCAAGGCACTAATGAAGCGATAGTCGCTATGTTATTTCCTTTGATTCCTCTGGCTTCTTCTAAATAGGCAGGTAACCAAGTAACTAACACAAAGAATCCAAACATCACAGAGAAAATAATGATATAACACATGTTAATATTGCGATTACAGAAAAGCTGTTTAAAACTAATTTTTTCTTTAGGCGTATTCGCAGTTGTACCATTGGTTGTGCTAGGGCGAGATTTAATAATCCACCACATTAATAAGCCGATAATGATGGTAATAACACCAATAATATAAAAAGGTGTATGCCAGTTATAACCATTTTCAAGTGATGAGGTTGAGATAAAATAACCAAATGATAGACCAAACGCCATTCCACTATTAATAATGGCACTACCAAGTGTTAAGTGTTTCTTTGGAATGGCCTCTGAAGAGAGACCATATTGTGGACCATAGAAAAAACCTTGGAAAATACCAACCAGTATCCACATAAACATGAACATGGTATAAGTTGACATGGTGCCGGAGATGATTGTAAAAGCACCAAACCCTATCACCCCAGTAACTAGAACGAGTTTTTTACCTAAAATATCACCAATAAGACCTGAAGGTGCATTCAAGAGAGTATATCCTAAATAGAATAAACTCATGATTGAACCTATCTCAGCATTGGTTAGGCTATAAGCACTTTCTAGGTTTCCTTTCAGTGGTGAGATAATACTACGCGTTGCGTAAAGTGCTATCCAACCAAGAAAGAAAATAGCAGTCAGCTTAATCCAATAAGGTATAAGTTCTTGTTTTTGTAAATTGTTGGTATTGCCCATAAATTCCTCTGAAACTATTTTTTGTAAATTAATGTACCTGATTTCCCGTCCATAATATCATTGATATTTTTTAATGCACCAATATAAGCATTATGGCCAGTGTTATTAACGAAATCACAAACAGCCATAACTTTTGGTCCCATAGATCCGTCAGAAACACCCATAGGAGCTAGTTCTTCTGTTGTTGCTTTTTCAATTGCTTTTTGTTCTGGAGTACCCCAACCAGTATAAACAGCATCGGCATCTGTAAGTATAACAAAGTTTTCGGCACCAAGTTGTTGTGCAATAAGTGATGCAGTTAAATCTTTATCAATAACCGCTTCAATACCTTTGATAGTATTGTTATCTTTGTTTACAGGGATACCGCCGCCACCACCACAGATCACAATGTGTTGGGCATCAAGTAGAACATTAACAGATTGTCTTTCAATAAGTTTGTGAGGTCTTGGAGATGGAACAACACGACGATAGAACTCTCCATCTTTTTTGAACTGCCAGTGTGGCTGTTCTTTTTGTAAAGCATTTTTTTGAGCCTCATCATAAACAGGGCCAATAAATTTACTTGGGTTTTTAAAATCTGGATCGTTTAGATCAACTTCCATACGCGTTAAGATAGTAGTAATACGTTGTGCCGGATCAAGCTCATTGATTTTTTGAGTGATCATATAGCCGATCATTGCTTGGCTTTCAGCCACTAGAATATCTAATGGATAGGAAGGAACTTCTTTATAGGCTTCATTTTGAAGAGATAATAAACCTACTTGAGGGCCATTGCCATGAACCAATACGATACGGTAGTTTTTAGCTAGCTTAATAATCATTTCTGCTAGTATCGCAATATTTTTATATTGGTTTTCAGCCGTTAACGCTTCTTTGCGCTGTAATAATGCATTCCCACCTAAGGCAATAACTAATGTTTTCATAATGAATTCCTAAATAGATTTATAAACAATAAAGTAACAATCAATCAATAAAGTGAGTTTAAGCACAATATGAGTTTTTGATTGCATGACAGCCAAGTATTATGCCTAGCAACGTATCTGCTCCTGAGTGATGACCTACATCTAATAACTCAAATAGTGTATGTAAACTCACCTCATTATTGGCTAATTGATTGGCTAATTTGATTAGATAAGAAGAAAAAATACTTTGAGAGGCATAATACAAATAATTTTTGCTAACACTCGTTGTTAATAGAGAAAGATCAGGTGTCCCCTTAAAAAAAGGTACAAGAGACTGTATTTTTTCTTTGTAACAAGCATAAGCAACAAATAACATGCCTGTTAACATGTCATCAGAACTAGGTGTAAGTCCAGGTCCTTTGCCAATATAGTTTTCCCAGTTAATTTGTTCACCATTAAGCCACTGGCTAAATGTTTCTATTAGTTCGCAATTGTCTTCAAGCAGAATAGTTTGTTGATAATTGCATAAGGCACCATAAAGTCCCGTTAACGTGGTTTTTGGTAACACTAATAATAATTTTTCTAGTACTTTGAAGTGATCAAATGGTGCAGGAGGAACTGTCAGATTTGTATGATATTGACAGACTACATTGATTGAAGGCTGTATGGTGAGTTGACCTTCATGGCAACTCATCATTGAGTTGAGCTGGGTATGTTGCGCAACGAAGTTGAAATCGTTATTTGCTAATACCCACCCCATAGGGCTTAACCCTTTTCCTTGGCGGTGCAGTGTAATCAATTGTTGAGATTGATTAAGAAAATTGATTGCATTATTGTAGATGCCATTACAGCTAAGTTGACTCGTCAAATTTGTAATGTGGCAACTGGTTTCTAATGCTTCAATTATCATACACTGCACCGCATAAGAGTATTTTATTACTCTTTTATTCCAAGTTTATCAGCTAACGCTACGATTGCTTTTTCGAAACAAGCTAAAGGTGCTTTTACAGTACCGGCACCGATTTGACCTACACCTGCATCTTTATGTGCGATACCTGTGTTGATTGTAGGTGTGATACCTGTTTCTACTACACGACGAGCATCTAAGCCAATGCAAGAGCCTTGGAAGTCCCATGTAGGAATTTGTAGCATCATGTGATGAGCTAAATAAATTTCAGACATTTCGTCAGAAATACGACGAGCCGCTTCCATACCACCTGAGGCACCCACAAAGCGAGTTACACCTGGCGCAGCAACCATTGCAGTACCACCAACACCATAGGTTTCTGTGATCGCACTGTCTCCTACGTCTGGGTTAGCATCAGCTTGGCTGAATCCAGAGAAGAATAAACCTTGTGGAGTGTTAACAGGTGCAGTAAACCATTCATCACCCATACCACTGATTTTAATACCAAACTGATCACCATTACGTGTCATAACAGTAACAATTGTTCCTTGTTTAATTTCAGCGCCTGCATCCATGGCTGCTTTACAGTGTGCCATTGCAAGGTTTAAGAAGAACTGGTCAGTAACACTTAAGAATTGAGTTACTTTTTGTAGTTCAGCTTTATTGATATCTAAACCAACTAAGATTGGAGCAAGTTGGCGTAATAATAAGGATGAAGCAGCAATATTACGTTGGTGGAATTCATCACCCATTGTAATCGCTTGTCCCATTACTGCTGTTAAGTCGATACCTTTTTCTAACGTAGCTAATGCTGCTTTTAGTGTAGGTGCTAGGCTGTCGTGCATCCAGTGTAAACGTTCTTGTACTTCCGGACCGTAAGCACCAAAACGCATTACTTTACCGATACCTTCGTTCATATTACAGTAAGCATAGTTACCGTGAGTTTGGTCTTTAACTACAACCATTGGCATGTTTGCAGAAGTGATTCCACCCATAGGTCCTACAGCTTTTACATTGTGACAAGGGATGAATTCAACTTGACCAGACTCAAGCATTTTTGTTGCTTCTTTCTCGTCTTTTGCCCAACCTTCAAATAAAGCAGCACCAATACATGCACCGCGAACTGGACCACTCATTTTATCCCAAGTATTAGGAGGACCAGCATGAAGTAGTTTTTTACCTTCTTTTAAAGGCGCAACAACTTCTTTTGCTAAGCAGACATCGATCCAGTGTGGGCGAGATGCAATAATTCTTTCAACAATCGCTTCATTTGCTTCTTCTATAGTCTTGTACATATCAAAGTTCCTTATATTAATTTCTTTAAAATATTAGCTAGTTTCTGATTACCGCCAGCAATAGGTGACCATTGGTATTGGATAACAGGAACAGAGTTAGCTTGTAAGTCATCGGCAAAGCTGCGTAAACCAGCATTGATAACAGAGATACCTTCTAATAATTTGGCAGGCGTTGCTTTAACCTCTTCAGGGTGTGGCTTAATAAGTTGTCCCGCTAATTGAACAAGCTCAGGTAATGAGTTCATTACAATAATTCCAGCATCTACTAATATTTGCATTTGTTTTGAACGACCTTGAGGATCTTCTTCTGTCCCAGTAATGGTCGCTAATACAGCAATAGGGTTTGCGTCTGTACGCTTTTCACGTAATACTTTGACTGCATCTGCTAAAGAGGTTGCAGGGTCATTTGTTGCACCATAACCAATAACAACGTCTACAGCTAATACACCAATATCTGGTTGTTTAGAGAGGTCAGTAATAAATTTATTACGGACAGATGGGTCAATCATTGGGTGTGGTTTGCCTTGTGTATAGAAGTCATCACCCATATCAATAACTTTATGACCTTCGGCATTTAGCATAATACCTTGGGCATGTTCTTTATCTGTTGGAACGTTGATTTCTTCAGAAAGTAGCATCGCACATTCAGAAGCTAAGGTACCACCTGCATAAAGACCGATAATTTTCTTACCTGCTACTTTAGGTGCTGTTATTTTTGCATCTTCAATATCAGCTAATGCTGCTGCAATACGAGCTGTTTCATCAAGTGTACGAGTAAAATAAATATTACCTTCTTTAGGCTGTTCTGGTTTAGTGCCTAAGAATAAAGCAACAATAGGCTTATTATGGCGCTTCATTGCTTGAATAACTTTTTCTCTTACTGCTGGTGCAGGTGGTTTAGAAACAAAAGCGATAACGCGTGTTTTTTCATCTGCAGCAAGCATTTCGATAGCGGTTAGGGCGCTAATTCCACCGACGCCTTCAGTTAAATCACGACCACCTAAACCGATTGCATGAGTAATGCCTTGATGATGTAAAGCAACTTGAGAAGTAATTTCTTGAATACCAGTACCTGATGCACCAATAATACCAATTGAACCTTCTGGAGTAATGTTAGCAAAAGCAAGTGGTGCACCAGCAATGCTTGCTGTACCACAGTCTGGACCCATAACAATTAAGCCTTTTGACTGTGCTTTCTTCTTTAACGCTACTTCATCTGCCACGCTAACGTTATCAGAGAATAACATAACATTACAATTACTATCAAGCCCTTGGTCTGCTAGCTCGGCAGCATACTCACCAGCAATTGAGATTAATAACATGTTAGCGTTTGGATTTTTCTTCATCGCTGTACGCCAGCTATGAACAGTGGTCAATTGACTACCTGTTTTTTGGCCTTTGGCAATGTCTTCTAGGGCTTCTTCAAGTGCAGCTGCTACTGTTTCAATAACAGATTTATCAGCTTGTTCAGCTTTAGCAGAAACACAAATATCATTAGGGGTAGCTTCATCGAACATATCATGCCAAAAGCCTGTTGTTTTAAGCAGGGTCTTGTTGGCAGGTGTTCCCATCATAACGGAAACATCTTCTACATCAGGTAGTTCGCTTAGTTTTCGAGAAACAATCATAAGACTGACAGAGTCTTGGAAGCTTCCCTTTTTTATAAATGCATGGATCATAACAATATCCTTAATTAAGTGAACGGAAGGACACAATACTACTTTATGTTTATTCCATCTTTCTTGAGTTTAAAAAAGAGCTTTTACCGAATTTTGTTTTATTACTCTATAACAAATATACAAATAGTGGCACTAACATTAAATTGATAGGTATCAAAAACGGCCGTTTTTAGAAAAATTTAGGTAATTTAATTATAACTATTAAAAAAATTTTGATAATGTATTAAAAACTTACCTAATAAATTAATATTGTGGAAGAAGGTTGATTAAAGTCTTGTGTTTGTGATAAAAAAAGTCGCTACAATGAGTCCGATTACTTTTTATTTTATTAAAAGGATAGAGAAATATGAATCTTAGTAAAGCAGAGCTTCACACACTAATATCTAACAAATTACAACTGGCAGGTCTTCATAAGAAGGATGCTGATGTTATGTCAGATGTTTTAGTGTTTGCAGAAGGGCGAGGCATACATTCGCACGGTTCTGTTCGTGTAGAATACTATTCGGAAAGAATTTCAAAAGGTGGTATCACTGTAGATTATAAGCTAGATGTAAACAAGACGGGTCCTTGTTCTTTAGTTATTGATGGTGACAATGGCCCAGGTATGCCTATTGCTAAGATCGGCATGGAAAAAGCCATTGAAATGGCAAAGGAATCAGGTGTTGCTGTTGTTGGCGTTCGTAGAATAAGCCACAGTGGTGCGATTTCATATTTTACACAAATGGCGGCAAAAGAAGGATTAATCGGCATTTCTCTTTGTCAATCTGACCCTATGGTTGTCCCTTTTGGCGGTGCCGAGGTTTATTATGGTACCAATCCTATTGCCTTCTCTGCACCAGGAAAGGGTAAGGATGATATGATTACCTTCGATATGGCAACAACTGTACAAGCTTGGGGTAAGATTTTAGATAAGCGTTCACACAAAGAACCCATTCCTGATACATGGGCTGTTGATGAGAATGGTGCAGCTACCACTGATCCTTTTGCAGTGCGCGCCCTACTCCCTATCGCAGGGCCAAAAGGCTATGGTCTTATGATGATGGTTGATATCTTATCTGGTGTATTGCTTGGTGTTCCTTTTGGTAAATCTGTTAGTTCTATGTATGCTGATTTGAGTAAAGGTAGAGATTTAGGACATTTACACATTGTCATTAACCCTGCATTCTTTGGAGATAAAGAGAAATTCTTAGAGGCTATCTCTCAAACAATGGCTGAGTTAAACGCAATCAAACCTGCACCTGGCTTTAAACAAGTACTTTATCCAGGACAAAATTCAGGCATTGAAGAAGGTCGTACCGACAAAGAGGGTGTAGATATTGTAGATGACATTTACGACTATTTAGTATCTGATAAAATCTATATTAATTCGTATGATCACAAAAATCCCTTTGCGAAATAATTAATCAGTTATAAAGGTTAGGTAATCAGCAATGAAAACGCCTAGCCTTTATTTATTACTCTTTAGTTAAGTCTTTAATGGTTGTAGTTGACCCATATTTCATAATTAATTTAATGCCTTCTTCTCTCTCTTCTTCTGTATTGTACAACTCACTTGTTCCTATCACTTGGTAGTTAGCTGCTTTTAAAGTGAAATAAAGTTTGCCATTTTTACGCCTTAAGCGACTGTATTTTGAGCTGTCATAACTATTTTTTTGCACGGAGGTAATGCCATTTTGTGATGAGGCTTTTTGTTTATATAGTTCGCTGGTCAAAATGACTTTATCCTCTGCTATTTTGAGTTGAAAAAAAAACTTTGCACCATGTGCTTTTTTTATTTCAAAAGTACTGGTCATGCATTTGCCCTCTTAATAAATAGTTCGTTATCATGATATATATTTATAAGATGTAATTTCACTTTTGAATACTAGACATAAGACTATGATTAATATAAACGTTGATATGATTAATATCCTATGATTTTCAGTAAGTGCAACGTATAATAATTATTATTTGATAATTAGTGAAATAACTCATGATTAAAAAAATTCTTGTTGGTATTAGCAGTTGTCTTATGGGAGAAAACGTTCGTTATAACGGTGGAAATAAACGTTTAGATTTTGCTGTGGATGAGTTGGCACGTTATATCGATTTTCAAATGATATGCCCTGAAATGGCTATTGGTTTAGGTACGCCGCGTCCAACAATACGACTAGTGCAGCTGGAAAATAAAGTTGAGCTACGTTTCTCTGAGGATAATGGTGAAGACTTAACCAAAAGAATGGAGGAGTTTGCTAAACAGAAAGTTGCCTCTTTAGAGCATCTGTGTGGTTATATCGTTTGCGCTAAATCACCTAGTTGCGGAATGGAGCGCATAAAAATTTATAATGAGAGAAATGAAGGATTTCAAAGTAATGGTGTTGGTCTATTTACTAAGCAGTTGCTAGAAATGATGCCTTGGTTACCTGTTGAAGAAAATGGTCGGTTAAATGATGCTGCACTTAAGGAAAATTTTATTGAGCGTGTTTTTGCTTTGCATGAATTAAATGTATTACGAGAAAGTGGACTAACGAGAGCAAAGTTAATAGGATTTCATAGCCGTTATAAATATACACTATTGGCTCATTCGCAGCCAAAATATCGGGAGCTTGGTTTGTTTGTAGCTAATATTGCAGACTGGGGTTCATTAGAAGATTATTTTATCGCTTATCGTAATCAGTTCATGTCATTACTGGCGTGTTGTGCAACTAAAACTAACCATACCAACACATTAATGCACATACAGGGCTACTTTAAGAAGAAGTTAACACTAAGGCAAAAAGAAGAGTTAACACAGTTAATAGCACTTTATCGGCAAGGGGTCCAACCATTATTGGCACCGATCACGCTCTTAAAACACTATTTAGCCGAGTATCCTGATGAGTACCTCGCACAGCAAAGTTATTTCAATCCTTACCCAGAAGCGCTGCGTTTAAGGTATGGTTATTAGCTAGTATGTTGTTGTTGCCGCTTAGGTAATGATTTTTGTTTGGTTTTATTGATGAGTTGTTCTTTCCAATTATCAGGAGGAGTCCCAAGAAATTTGGGCCAGCCATGGGTACCTATGCGTATAAAATCCTGTTGCATAGCTTGTTGAATAATGGAGAGAGTGTGCTCTGTATAATTTTGTAAATAGTCAAAAACAAGGGCAAATAGTTTGTCAAAAGCAATACCATGGGTTTGATTCACTTTGGGAAAAGACCATGTCGTAAATTCAGAAATAGCAGCAAATGCATCCTGATTAAGCAATAAAGGCAATGTGTGCTTGAAGCGACCAGAATTAGCGATTAAATCCCAAAATTTAGCAATCCGTTTAATATGGTTTAAGGTGCTAAATGACATTGTCTTATTTTCTAATACAGAATAAGGGGGAATATGGCTATATTTGTATTGGAAAGCTTCGGTATGGCGAATAATGGGGGTGCCTTTTAGCCGTTTTAAGATGCCCAATTGGATTTCTTGAGGTTGCCATGACCATAATTCATTAAAACCGTTTGCAAAGTCGTTTAAGGTCTCAGCAGGTAAGCCTGCAATTAAGTCAACGTGTAAGTGGACAGTTGTTTTAGTTGAGAGCCAACGGATATTTTCTTGGGCTTTTTTTATGTTTGTCTTTCGTGAGATTAATACTTGTGTCTCAGGGTTTAGTGTCTGAATACCAATTTCAAATTGTAAACTACCATCAGGAAATAATAGGATAAGTGCTTTCAATTCGTCAGGTAGATGGTCGGGTACTAACTCAAAGTGTAGAAATAAGGGCTCTTTTGGGTGGTTAGCAATTTTATTCAAGAAAAACTCAAGAATTCGTGTGGTGAATTCTTTTTTTAAGTTAAAGGTTCGATCAATAAATTTGAATTGCCTTAAGCCACGTTGATAGAGCAGATCCATTTCAGCGAGAAAAGAGTCTAAAGGAAAGCTCCATGCTGTCTTATCTAAGCTTGATAAGCAAAATTCACATTTAAAAGGACAGCCGCGAGAGGCTTCTATATAAACCGTACGGTGTTTAATATCGTGGTCTGTGTAGTAACGATAGGGTAACGTAATGTTTTCTAGCTCCGGTTGTATACCTGTAATGGCCTTTTGGGTAATGATTTGTTTATTGATTAGTTGGTGGCACAGTTGATAAAAACTAATTTCCCCCCAACCTTCGATCAGATAATCCGCAGCATTATAAATGGCGGTATCTTCGTATTCATAAGAAACTTCTGGGCCGCCAATAATGATAGTGATATCAGGGCGTAATAATTTGAGCTCTTGTATGAGTTGGGTTGTTTCAACGATATTCCAAATATAAACAGAGAAGCCAACGATACGCGGGTCGTGTTGGATAATACATTCTAAAATATCTTCTACGTTTTGTTGAATGGTGAATTCGACAATGGATGTTTGGCCTTGTAGCTCGAGCATATTAGCGTAGAGATAGCGTAGAGCTAAGGAAGCATGGGCAAAGCGAGCATTAAGTGTAGTTAATAAAATAGACATGGGCTTATTAAGAGGTATCAATGATGTTAAGTGGTTAGTATAGCAGTATAATTAGGAATATCCTTGAATAGCATTTATAATTTATGCCTTATTAGAGAGGATTGTTATGAATGCAGCCAAACGTCGAGAAATATTCCGTCGTCTAAAAGAACATAATCCACACCCAACGACAGAGTTGGAGTTTCAATCAACATTTGAGTTGTTGATTGCCGTGATGTTATCAGCTCAAGCAACGGATGTGAGTGTTAATAAAGCAACTAAAAAACTATATCCTATAGCGAATACACCCGAAAGTATTTTGGCCCTAGGTGTCGATGGATTAAGCCATTATATAAAATCCATTGGCTTGTATAATAGTAAAGCTAAGAATGTGATTGCAACATGCCAGCAGTTAATTGATAAATATAAGGGTGTTGTTCCAAATACTCGAGAGGCTTTAGAGGCTTTGCCGGGTGTGGGACGTAAAACAGCCAATGTTATTTTAAATACAGCCTTTAGGCAGCCTGTGATGGCTGTAGATACGCATGTGTTTAGAGTGAGTAATCGAACCCATATTGCAACGGGAAAAACAGTATTAGAGGTTGAAAATAAGCTGGTAAAGGTAATTCCAAAAGAATATCTGGTGGATGCACACCATTGGCTAATATTGCATGGGCGTTATGTTTGTAAGTCGAGAAAGCCTTGTTGTGGTAGTTGCTGTATAGAAGACTTGTGTGAGTATCAAGAAAAGACGTCTGATATTTAAATTATTAATCAATTCTATTAAGTCAATAAAAAAAAATAATTTTACCAAATTTTAATTTCAGGATATAAGGTGCGCCGTAAGTACCCCATTTTTGGAGTGATGATAATGAGTAAAGAAGATATTGATTTAGAAGATGATTTTATTTCTGATGATCTAGATGATACAGAAGAAGCAGAAAAGGATGGCGTTAAAAACAGTTTAGCAAAGCGCCGTGTGATTGATAATATATTAGAGGAACGTCGCCTTAATAAACAAATTGCTGATTTTGATTTTGATATATCATAAAAACCCATGATGGGATGGGTTTTTATGGTGTTGTTTATTTAATCCCCACGATCTGGCGATAGTAATTCTATTTTGTAGCCATCAGGATCTTCAACAAAAGCGAGAATACTTGTACCGTGTTTCATCGGGCCAGGCTCACGTGTGATTTTACCGCCATGGGTTCGGATAGTATCACAAGCTTTGTAAACATCATCAACCTCTATAGCAATATGACCATAGCCATTGCCTAAATCATAATGGTCTGTATCCCAATTATAGGTTAGTTCAATAACGCTGGTATCTTTCTCGTCGCCATAACCAACGAATGCTAATGTAAATTTACCCTCGGGGTAGTCTTTACGGCGAAGAAGTTTCATTCCAAGGACGTTGGTATAAAAAGTGATTGATTTATCTAAATCACCAACCCGTAGCATGGTGTGTAATAATCTCATCAGTTTTATCTCTTATTATTAAAAGCAGTAGCAAAGAGAAACTACTGCTTGCTACTAATAAAGCAAACTAAATTAGTTTGCGGCCTTTTTGTGCAGCTATTCTTAATCTGAGAGCATTCAGTTTGATAAAGCCTGCCGCGTCTGCTTGATTATAAGCGCCGCCGTCTTCTTCAAAAGTTGCTATATTAGCATCAAATAAGGAGTCATCAGACTTACGGCCGATTACCATAACATTGCCTTTATAGAGTTTTAAGCGAACAACACCGTTGACATTATTTTGTGACTCATCAATCATTTGTTGTAGCATGATGCGCTCAGGGCTCCACCAGTAGCCATTATAAATTAGGCTAGCGTATTGTGGCATGATGCTATCTTTTAAGTGAGCGACTTCACGGTCTAACGTGATTGACTCGATAGCTCTGTGGCCTTGTAGCATAATAGTACCGCCGGGTGTTTCATAACAGCCACGTGACTTCATGCCGACATAACGGTTTTCAACAATGTCTAAGCGACCGATACCGTTTGCACCACCAACGCGATTAAGTTCAGTAAGAACTTCTGCAGGAGACATGTTTTTACCATTAATGGCTACAATGTCACCTTTTTTATAGGTTAACTCGATATAGGTTGGCGTGTCAGGTGCTTTCTCTGGGGATACTGTCCAGCGCCACATATCTTCTTCATTTTCTGCCCAAGTATCTTCTAATACTCCACCCTCATAAGAGATGTGTAGTAAATTAGCATCCATAGAGTAAGGTGACTTTTTCTTACCGTGGCGTTCAATAGGGATATTATGTTTTTCAGCATAATCCATTAACTTTTCACGGGATAAGAGATCCCATTCGCGCCAAGGAGCAATCACTTTTACGCCTGGTTTTAATGCGTAAGCACCGAGCTCAAAACGAACTTGATCATTACCTTTACCTGTTGCACCGTGGGAGATCGCATCAGCATTGGTTTCATTCGCAATTTCAATGAGACGCTTAGCAATTAATGGGCGTGCAATAGAAGTACCTAATAAGTATTCACCCTCATAGATGGTATTAGCACGAAACATTGGGAAAACGAAATCACGAACGAACTCTTCGCGTAAATCTTCAATGTAGATTTCTTTTACGCCTAATGCTTTTGCTTTGGCGCGAGCAGGTTCTACTTCTTCACCTTGCCCTAAGTCTGCAGTAAACGTTACTACTTCACATTGATAAGTGTCTTGTAACCATTTAAGGATTACAGACGTATCCAAGCCACCTGAATAAGCAAGGACGACCTTTTGAACATCAGCCATGCCACGACTCCATAAAATATTCTAGAAAGCCCTAGAGTGTACTGCACTCTTGATAGAATTTACAGTGATAATTTCAAAAATAAATGCATAATCTATGAGAGGGTTGATAATTTTTTTTATGGATTGCTATACTCTAAACTATAAAGATTTAGTAATTGGGAGAGAAAAAGTGAAGAAAATCGTTTTAATCATCGCGATAGCCGCATTCATCGTAGGGTGTCAAATGACAAAGTCTACAAATCTTACAACAGCTGATTTATATGGGAAATACCATTTGGTTAGTTTTGATCAAGAGGCTATTACTGATGTCAGTACTTCAATGGGCATAGAGTTTGAACAAGGAGGAAGTGATGTATTAAAAGTACATGGTATCCTTTGTAATACATTTATTGGACAAGCTACCTTAAATAATGGTCAATTAAAAAGCGATGGTTTAGCCTCTACACGCATGGCATGTTTTCGTCAAAAAGAAGCAACAATGGAAAATGCATTAAATGTTATGTTTAAAGAGGGTGCAATTGTTAAGTTAAAAGGTGATGAGCTAACTTTAGAGGATAATAATCATAGTTTTGTGTATAAAAAACAATAGTAGTTAATGATGCAATAAAAAATGCCTTATAAAAGGCATTTTTATTGTATAGTTGTTTTTATTATATCTACTGAATATCAAGAGAAATACTATGACTGCTGAGCTCATTAAACATTTACAAAATCCGTCTTTATATGATCATTCTGTTGAGCAGTTTCAAGTGATTGAAACCCATATTTCATGGGTTATTTTAACGGGTGCTTATGCTTATAAAATTAAGAAGCCAATGGACTTTGGTTTTTTGAATTTTACACAATTGGCAGATCGTCAGTTTTTTTGTCAAGAAGAGTTAAGATTAAATCAGCGTTTAACAAAAGATATTTATTTAGAAGTGTTACCTATTACGGGAACGTTATCAGAACCAAAGATTAGTGGTGATGGTGAGCCTATTGAATATATGCTAAAAATGCGTCAGTTTCCACAAAGTCAATTATTAAGTCACTTGCAGTCTAATGGCGAGTTAACCGTTGGACATATTGATCAGTTATCTAAACAAATAGCTGAATTCCATATTACAACACCTGTTGTGGCTGCTAGTAACGAGTTAGGTTCTCCAGAAACGGTAATGGCACCCGTTAAGCAAAATTTTGAGCAAATACGTGCCATGTTGCCTGCGGATAAGGCGGGCTATAAGCAACTGGAGGAGCTGGAAGCTTGGGCACAAAGCAGTTATGAAAGACTTAAGCCCATATTAGTAGAGCGTAAAGCAAACGGTTTCATTAGAGAGTGCCATGGTGACATTCATTTAAATAATGCAGCTATTTTAGATAGTAAAGTGGTTATCTTTGATTGTATTGAGTTCAATGAACCTTTCCGATTTACAGACGTAACAGCAGATATTGCTTTCCTTATTATGGACTTAGAAGATAGAAAATTAAACGGCTTTGCTAATCGTTTATTAAATAACTATTTAGAAGAAACGGGCGATTATCAATCATTATTGCTCATGAATTTCTATAAAGCATACCGCGCTATGGTACGTGCTAAAGTTGCATTATTTAGTCTGGGACAAACAACAGATCAGGGTGTCAAAGAGGCCATTTTAAAACAATACTATAATTATGCTAATTTAGCTGAGCGTTATACATTGCTTCCTCTGCGCTATTTGCTAATAACCAATGGGGTTTCTGCGGTTGGAAAAAGTTATATTTCTTCAAAAGTTGTTGAACACTTTGGTGCTATTCGTTTACGTAGTGATAGAGAGCGTAAACGTTTGTTAGGCGATGGGGCTACGGTAGAGGCACTTTATAGTGCTGAGGCAACAATTGCAACGTATAACCGCTTATATCAATTAGCTAAAAACTGTCTACAAGCGGGATATGGTGTTATTTTAGATGCGGCCTATTTGAAACAGACTGAGCGAACTAAAGCGAAGCTAGTGGCGGAAGAGGTTGGTGTTCCCTTCTTAATTATCGAGTGTGAGGCACCTTTAGAAGTAATAGAAAAAAACTTATATGTACGTATTCAAGAAGGTAATGATCCTTCTGACGCAACATTAGAACTGATTAAAAATCAAATGCAGTGGCGTGAACCTATCATGGGGGATGAAAGATCTATAACGGTTAAAGTAGAAACGGATAAAGAAGAAAGTATCCACAGTTTGATAGAGTATATTAATCATTACTTAAGTTTTGATAGGAATAAATATTAAAATATTTATTGCAATTGATAATCATTATCATTAATATATAGCCAAGTTGATCGAAAGACCAACTGGCAGGTTAGAGAGTCTAGTTGTGGTTTATTAGATTATTTAGTTTGTCGTCTCATCAGGCTAATCACGGTTTTTACCCAGCAATTTGCTGGGTATTTTTTTGTTAGTTAATAAATAAAGAATTAATATATTCAAGTTAAAATGATCGACCACTGCTGCACCACGATGTGATCACTCTTACTGATTAAGATGACTACCATTGTGTAATATAAAATGGGCATCAATAATGTTTTAAATGATAAGAAAAGCTCTATTGATGAATATCTATATTTTTATGGGTAATTACCATAAATAAATCTAATTTTAATAACTTATATCCACAATATTGTAGTATCTACTTTGTTTCTTGATAAAGTTTCCTATGAATTTTTATTTTTTTTATCGCCCAAATATAATGACTTGATGTTGCTGATACGCAATAACTTCCTAAAGTGGACGTACCTGTCCATGAAAAATGTTTTTTTGTAAATAATTCACTATCTGAGAATGTATTGATGAGAGTTATAACATCAAAATGGCTTTGTTTTAGCATGTCTTTCGACCGCTGATACGATGTTTTTTGATGACACAACCAAAAATCAACATTCATTTGTCCGTATGTTTTCCAATTATACGGGCTGGGTATGAATGGTTTTAATTCTCCATTCTGATTGGCGGTAATCCAATTCAATAATAATCTATGCCATTCATATAGATGAATTAATACATCACGTAGATTTTTATCTCGCACCCAATGTGCTTCTTTGTGTTTTTCAAGAAAGTTATTATCGAAGTTAAGCACTGAGTTTTGTTCTTCTTCAGACATAGTACTTATTAATGCCAATAGTTTAGTAAATTCTGCATTGGCATTATTTATCAAATCAGATTTAGTTGTTGCCCTTGTCATTGCATAGACCTCCTTATTGATTAATTGTATTATATTAGAGTAATCATCTTGGATTACGACGAAGATCATTAGAATCAGTAATACTAATCAGATTAACAGCTTTATGTGATCATTTCATATCGTAATATGCTATTAAACCGCTATTTAGTAAATCTGAAAAAAATCCTTCTCTAAATAATGTTAGCTAATAAAATCTTTATATCCAGTCAAAAATAACAAGAGATTAATTTTTTGGTACTTCTAGTTATAGCATGTGTTCAATTTAGATAAGAACTAAGTTAGTTAAGCATGGGATATAACCTGATGACTTATAGAATATATTAATCAATACTTGAATATTGATAGGAATAAATATAAAAATAATAATTGCAAATGATAATCATTATCGTTAATATATGGTCAAGTTGATCGAAAGACCAACTGGCAGGTTAGAGAGTCTAGTTGTGGTTTATTAGATTATTTAGTTTGTCGTCTCATCAGGCTAATCACGGTTTTTACCCAGCAATTTGCTGGGTATTTTTTTGTCTGCTAATTAATAGTTATATGTTGGCGCAAAAAACGAAGCACGGCTTCTGTTTTAGGTAATATGCCACGCCATAAATAGAATGATTCAGCTGCTTGCTCGACTAGCATGCCTAGGCCATCTATTGTTTTTGCCGCACCGTGTTGTTTTGCCCACTGGCAAAAAACAGTCAACTCTCTACTGTACATCATATCATAACAAATTGTTTGTTGAGGCTTAATGGTGTGCTTACTGATATTAGGTAATTCACTGCTTAAGCTAGCAGAGGTTGCGTTAATAATTAAATCAACTGGATCATTTAAATTTTCGTAACGTTCAGTTGTAATAGGGCCTAAGTGTTTAGTAAGTTCTACAAGAGTTTGGGCTTTTTCATGTGTTCGATTGGTGATAATCAATTGTTGCGGTTGTTCATTCAATAACGGTTCAATAACGCCTCTAGATGCTCCACCTGCACCTAACAAGAGAATACGTTGATTTTTTAGTAAAACTTTAGCATTTTTTAAATCGCGAACAAGCCCTATACCGTCAGTATTATCTCCTAAAATGGTGCCGTCTTGGAGTTTTTTCAGTGTATTTACAGCCCCAGCTAATTGTGCTCTAGGTGTTAGTTCATTAGCAAATTGAAAAGCATCCTCTTTAAAAGGAACAGTGATATTACAGCCAAGGGCCTTTTCAAAGAAATTGTTGGCGACCTCCGTAAATTGTCCAATTGGTACTAGCTTAGGGTCATAGCTTATTTTTTGACCCGTTTGCTGGGCAAATAAGCGATGGATAATCGGAGATTTACTGTGGCCGACAGGGTTTCCAAAGACGGCATAATGATCCATAGATTACCTTGCTCCTACTGATTAAGCCAATTACGGTTAGTTAAAAAATAATCGGTTAGTTTTGATTCTGCACTATTAGGTTTGGGATGCCAATCATAACTCCAACGAACTTCTGGTGGTAGTGACATAAGAATAGATTCTGTTCGTCCACCTGATTGTAAGCCAAATAATGTACCCCGATCATAAACAAGATTGAACTCTACGTAGCGACCGCGTCTAAAAGCTTGGAACTCCCTCTGCTCCTTTGTGTAGGGCATACTTTTGCGACGTTGAATGATGGGGATATAGGCTTTGATATAAGCGTTACCAATGGCTTGTATAAAAGAAAAACAGGTATCAAAATCCCACTCATTAAGATCATCAAAGAATAAGCCACCAATACCACGAGGTTCCATGCGGTGTTTTAAGTAAAAATACTCATCGCACCACTTTTTAAAACGAGGATAGACATTTTCTCCAAAGGGTTGGCAGGCCTCATAAGCAACTTGGTGCCAATAGACACAGTCCTCTTCTACTGCATAATAAGGTGTTAGGTCAAAACCACCACCAAACCACCATAAGGGAGGATGGCCTTCTTTTTCAGCAACAAAAAGCCTAACGTTGGCATGGGATGTTGGAATATGTGGATTAGCTGGGTGAATAACTAAGGAGACCCCTAATGCTTGGAAGTTACAGCCAGCTAATTCTGGTCGATGTGCACTTGCAGAGGGGGGAAGCCCTTGGCCATAAACATGTGAGAAGTTAACTCCCCCTTTTTCAATAATTGCACCATTAGCAATTACACGGGTGCGCCCACCACCACCACTAGGTCTATCCCATAGTTCCTCGATAAACTTTTCTTTTGAGTCTTCGGCTTCTAGAGCATGACAAATATTATCTTGTAGCGATAATAAGTAATTTTTTACTGTATTAATTGGTAAGCTCATAAGGTGTTCACTGTCTTTATAGAATAGGCTTTACGGTTTTATTATGTAGTAGCATTATACCATTGATTGACTTTATTTGAGATGAGTAATCACTATAAGTTATTCATGGCCGTAGACGTAATGAAGGTTTAGTTTACAGCTTAGGTTTTATAAGATTTCTGATTCTTTGAAAAAAGCTAATTTTTTTTGTGGTGGTGGGTGACAGGCTGATTGGTTGTTCTTTAATGGTTTCTTCAGGTGCTTGTATTTCTGGTTCTTGAGGGGTAACTACAACCTTTTCAACCCAAAGAGTTTTAAATGTGCTTATAACGGAGTTGAGTTGATTATTTAACAGAGTATCTAACTTTTCAATTGAGCTGTTATAGGATTGTTTCAATTCGTTATTCAGCTGTTTTTTATCGAGTATTTCTTGTTCAATAAAATGTTCTGCTATTCGATCTAACCATTGACGCTGTAAAGGTGTCCATGTGTTCATGGCTTGTACTTCTTGCAGTGTTTTATTGACTCTGTCTTCAAAAGAAATTAATGGTTCGCCAAGGCTAATATGACGAATGAAGCCGATCAAGCCTGCATTGACAACACGATGGTTAATATTACGCCATGCGATCTGTAGATTGAGCTTGGTAAAACCTGCATGGTCGAGTAATAGCTTAATTTCTTTTAACTCAACTCTTGTAACTTGATTGGGCTTTTCAATGGACTTATTAAGTGATTTAGAATGTTGGCGTTGTTCGGTGATAAATGCCTTACAAGCGTCCAGAAGCTCCTTGGGTGACGAGTAGTTACCATAGCATAATAAGCGTTGAGTGAGTTGATCTGGAGAATCTGAAATAATTTGGTAGCGTGAAGAGTCGAGTTGTTGGTTTATCGCTTGTATATCTTGGATAAAGTTTTTTCTGTTTTTAAAAAAATCAGCTGCTTTTTTTGTACCAATACTTTGTAAGTAAGTGGTAAGGTTTTGGGGAGCTACTCCCCATGAACTGGTTAAACTATCGAGTTTGGCTTTCAGAAAAGTATCTTGTTGTGCTTGATAATTTGCCCTACGTAAAATAGGTATACAATGATCTAAAATAGTCTGTAGCTGTTCATCATTAGGCTGGCGGTTATCGATAAACAGCTGTAATAAAGATGTTAGTGGTAGCTCGGGGGCTGGCATAGACTCCATTTGGGTGATATTAGTTAATAAGTTATGCGTATTAAACGCATCGTAGATGCGAAAGCTAGCTTTTTGAATGCTTTCACAAGGTAGGCTTGCACGTGCAAGCATTTGCTCTAATAAAATACGTGAGTTGATAGCGCGTAAGAATACAAGATTACATACTTGTGGAATATCGACCGCGGTAGCCAATAAATCAACAGTAATTGCAATATTGGGGTATTGTGCCGTTTTAAATCTATCAATGAGCTCTTCTGGGTTATAACTGTTAGCGGTTATTTTTGCAACTGCTAGTTGATCATAACTGTTCTCATAAAGATTTGTAAATGCGTTGTCGAGCAAGTTTTTGACCATGTCTGCATGAAGATCAGACGCACAAAAGATAAGCGTTTTTTCTTGACCAAAAGGATTTAATTCATCAACGAGCTGCTGGCAAATCACCTCATTAAAATGCTTATTGAGAATAGAACGATTTAATGCATTAGCCTCGGCGATTAGGTCATCTTCCAGTGTGACTTCTTCTATATCGCCCGTGATAGCATTAATAATTTGGATTGTAGACCCTTTATTAAAGCATAGGGGCTGTTCTGTTAGCTTAGTTTTATAAATGATCGGTGGTTCATAATCTATTAAATAACCATCTGCTATCGCTTCTCGATAACTGTACTGATAGACAGGGAGATTAAAGAAGTCTGTTGTGCGTTTAACAGGTGTTGCTGTAAGGCCAACTTTAAAAGCATCAAAATAGTTAAGTAATTGTTGGTATTCTTTTAGGTACTGTTCGGAGTTACGCGTTGCTAGCTCGCCTTCGATAAACTCTTGTTCAAGGGCATAGCCACTGTGTGCTTCGTCAATAATGACACAGTCAAAGTAGTCGATAGGGTGCGGTGAGTCTGAGGCCAAAATCGCCTTTATCATTTGTTGCACAGTGGCGAGCTGTACGTGTTTTTCCAAATCATCAAGCTGGTAATTAATTGTTTCAAGTTTATAGAGCTTGGTTAATATGGTTTGTTGATCTTGTGGTGCTTTTATGAGTAAATCTTCTGTCTGTAACCCAAGGGCGGTATGGTCAACAAGAACTAAAATTCGATTAAAGCGCTTAGTTTTTAAAAAACGGTAGATAAGTGCATTAATAACAAAAGTTTTTCCTGTTCCCGTAGCCATCGCCACTAAGCAATTATTGTGGTTATTTGATAGTGCGTTTTCTATGGCGGAAACCGCTTTTTTTTGATAGTCTCTTAAGAAAAGCCCAGAGAAGTTATCTAATTGTAAAGCTTGCTCAGCAGTTACCTTGTCGTGGGTAAGTTTATTATACAAACCTTCTGGCGAATGAAAGTGTTGCAAGGCCATTGATAAATTACTTGGTTCTCTAATGTCTCTAAACCATGTACCTGATTTTTCTTCAAGTTGGCCATTGTAGGGGCGTCCGTTACTTGAATAGACAAAAGGAATGTTATAAGAAGTATTGTGGTAATGCCAAGGTTTTGTACGGTTTGTAAGTAACCATGGTGCTTGCATTAAAGGCTCAACTTTAAAGCTTTCTGCGTAGGTTTTTGCTTGGCGTATTTTTTCAGCAACATTAATGTTCTCGCACTTTGCCTCGATAATAGCGATGGGTATTAACTCATAGAATAAAATATAGTCAGCATAAAAAGCATTACCCTGATAAAAGAGAGGATAGTTTGCAATGGCTTTATATTTTCCTTCTTCGGGTAGGATACCGTTATCCCACGTTTGTTCTAAAGAGTCAGCCATCCAACCAGCATCAACGAGCTGCTGATCAATAATTAATCGTACTAATTCTTCGGTTAGAAAAATTTGTTTGTTGGCTTCTTTAACTTTTTCGCTGATAACTAATTGTTGTTGTGATGATTTCTGTGGATTATTTTTAGCTTGTTCTGTCAGTTCTAATTGTAAAAGTTTGATGTGTGTTTCGAATGATTCTCGTTGCTTTTGTAATGTATTTTCTTGTGTTTTTAACTGTTGCGCCAGTTTTTGAGCTTTCTTGTCCATTTGTTCTGCGAGTTGTGCGTATTCTTGCTTTTCTTTTTTGAGTAGATCAATTAGCTGTTGGTTATCTTCAAATTTTTCTTTTTTAGCGTTGAGTTGATTAATTTTATTTTGTAGTTCACGTAATTTTTGACTGGGGTCTTCCGGTGTAATAAAAGTACCAGAATTAAAGTCACCACTCACCTTACCAAAAGATTGGTGATACCAAATGGCAAGGCTTCTTGCCAGCTTAAGGCCATTAAGTGCTTCTTTGTGATCTGTTTTAAATTCGTGGGTGGCTTTATTTCCTTCTACGCGAATAGTATGGAAAAGATTGCGAATGGTCGGGTCTAACCGCAATTCGCGGTCAATTTGATGGATTAAATCAGCTTGCGGTGTTAGATCATCAAAAGCAATGCCACAACGTGCAGCAATGTCTTGGGCAAAGGCCTCGCCAAGTTGGCGAAGTTTGATAAGCGTCGTATTTGGGTCGCTTGCAAAAATCTGTTCAGCAGAACGTGCTAATTCAAAGAAGATAGGATCATGTTCTTTTAAAAACTCGAAGTTACTAACGGGTTGACTCATGATGATCTATTCTTTACTGCTTAAAGGTTATCATTCTATATTTTGTACTTGTTCACGCATTTGTTCGATAAGTACTTTAATGTTTACAGCAGCTTGTGTTGTGCGTACATCGATGGCTTTTGAACCTAGCGTATTAGCTTCTCGGTTTAGTTCTTGCATTAGGAAGTCAAGACGACGACCACAGGGTTCTTTGTTGGTGAATGTGTGGCGTACTTCCGTTAAATGGGTTTGTAAGCGGTCTAACTCTTCAGCGACATCAGACTTTTGTGCCAATAATACGAGCTCTTGTTCTAAGCGCTGTGGGTCTATGCTGACAGCTAACTCTTGGCAGCGTGTGATAATCTTTTGGCGTTGGTTATCTAACATCTCAGGAATGAGTGGGCGTAGTTTGTTGACTTCCATATCAATACTAACAAGTCGTTCTTCTAAGAGTGTCTGTAGCTCTTTTCCTTCACGGTTGCGATTTTGTTTGAGCTCTTGCAACGCTTGTGCAAAAAGAGCAAGTGCTTTTTCTTGCAGTAGTTCATGATTTATTTGGTCTGTTATCAATACACCAGACCAAGATAAAACAGTGAATGGGTTGATAGGTGTAGGGTTAATGGTTAATTCAGAAATTTGTTCTGCAGCTTGAATGAGCTGTTTTGAGAGTTCTAAGTTAATTTGAATAGGATTATTTTTTATTTGGGGAGAGAATGTTAGTGTACATTCTACTTTACCGCGTGAGAGTTCTTTTTTGATTTTATCACGTAAAGGCCACTCAAGTGAGCGAAACGTTTCTGGCAGTTTGAAGTTATGCTCTAAGTAACGATGATTTACGGAGCGTATCTCCCAGCATAAAATACCTTCATCTATTGATAGTTCGCAACGAGCAAAAGCGGTCATACTTTGTAACATACTCGGTATCCTTTGTATCGATCTGAAATTGGCTATATTAAATCACCTTTTGAGGTTGCTTGCCACGTTAAAATGACCGTAACTCAGTCTTAAACAGTAAGGACTATCACCAAATTCAGAGCCTCTCATGACAATAAGACCTTGTTGTAAAAAGCTTTCTAGTAAGTTGTTAAGATCAGCAGGTTTTTGTTGTAAACACTTGGCATAAAGATGGTAGCCACCCGGAGGAGGAGAAAAATACAATTGGTCACTGTAGTGTTCTGTAAGCCATGTTGTGAGTTGTCTGGCACGTTCATACAGGGTATGTTGTAAATATTGCTGATGGGTTGTAGCATGGTTGATTAAATAATGTTCTGCTAATAGCTGTGGTAGAACGCTAAGCCCGGCATCGAGTTGTTGACGAATTTCTGCTAGTTTATTAATGATAGGTTTGGGAGCGATCATCCAACCTGCACGAATATTTTTCCCTAAGTATTTAGAAAGGGAACCTAAGTAAATAACCTGTTGTTGTTTATCGAGTTTTTTTATAGGGCTCGTGTCAATATTTTTTTGAAAAGGAAGGGCGCTATAAGCATCATCCTCAATGATTGGAATTTGCTTATGGTAACAGTAAGTGAGTAGCTCTTGTTTTCGTGTTTGGCTCATGACCCTTCCTGTTGGGTTTTGAAAAACAGGGTTTAAGAAGATCATTTTTATATTTTTTTGATTGATTAGCTTTTCTAATCCTTCCAGTGTAATACCCTCCGCATCGGTTGGAATTGCATAAATTCGTAGCCCTGTCGCTTGAAATAATGGGAGTGAGTAAAAATAAGAGGGAGATTCTATGCCGATGGCATCCCCTGGTTTTAGTAGTCCTTGGGTAATGAGAAAAATGGCTTGTTGTGTTCCTGATGTAATAAGAATTTGGTCATCATCTACGGATAGTTTAAGTGATTTTGCTAAATAGTCTTTAACTGCTTTTCTTAATGAATGTAGCCCTAAATGTGAGGCCTCTTCACCTTGCTCATGATGCAATAGCTCTTGCCAAGACAGTTTATGCAATGATAATGCAGGCAGTAAATCAGCAGGTAAGTCACCGTTAGATAAGTCCAGTAATGGTTTATGAGTAATTTGAGCCTCTTTACGCAGTTGATTGGCTTTTAATGCATAGCTATCATTCTTTTGTGATAAAACACTGGGAGGAGATTGCCAATTTATAAGGGGTTGGCTTTGGAGCCCCCATTTCTGATGATTGATAAAACTACCGCTACCAATTTTACGAATTAAAACTCCTCTGTCGGTTAGGTTATTTAAAGCGTGTACAACCGTTGACCGATTAACTTTTAATAATTGACTAAGCTCCCTTTCAGAAGGAAGCCGGTCTCCTGCCTGTAACTGACCATTTTCTATGGCTTGCTCAATTAGGCTGATAATTTGTCTAAACAGGGGTTGCTTTGTTGGTGTATTAGTATTGAGTGTCCACATAGCTCATAGCTTATTAATTAAATAGCCCATTATAGTAAAAATTGGATGGTATAAAAACAAGCCAATTGGCTGTTTTTTATTTTATAAAAAAGATTATTCTTTTTGAATGATTTTTTTTAATGAGATAAGCAAAATGACAAACAAAGTAGTAGGTTCTGATACAGTAAAACGTGGCATGGCACAAATGCAAAAGGGTGGCGTTATCATGGATGTGATTAACGCAGAGCAAGCTAAAATTGCAGAAGCAGCAGGTGCTGTTGCTGTGATGGCGCTGGAGCGTGTGCCATCAGATATCCGTGCGGCTGGTGGTGTCGCGAGAATGGCTGATCCTACCATTGTTGAGCAAGTCATGGGTGCAGTGACTATTCCCGTGATGGCGAAAGCACGTATTGGCCATATTGCCGAAGCGCGTATTTTAGAAGCTATGGGTGTTGATTATATAGATGAAAGTGAAGTATTAACACCTGCCGATGAGCAATATCACTTATTAAAGAGTGATTACACAGTTCCTTTTGTTTGTGGTTGTAGAGACCTTGGCGAAGCCTTACGCCGTATTGGCGAAGGGGCTTCAATGTTGCGTACAAAAGGTGAACCAGGAACCGGTAATATTGTTGAGGCGGTAAGGCACATGCGCAAAGTGAATGAACAAGTGCGTAAATTGGTGAGTATGTCTAATGATGAGCTAATGACTTTTGCTAAAGATATTGGTGCACCTTATGAGTTGGTGAAAGAGGTGAAAGCATTAGGTAAGCTCCCTGTCGTGAACTTTGCGGCTGGTGGTATTGCAACACCTGCTGATGCTGCTTTAATGATGAGCTTAGGAGCCGATGGAGTATTTGTTGGATCAGGAATTTTTAAATCAGATAATCCTGAAAAATTTGCTAAAGCTATTGTCCAAGCAACAACACACTATCAAGATTATAAGTTATTAGCAGAGTTATCTAAAGGGCTGGGAACGCCAATGAAAGGGATAGAAATATCAAGACTTTCAGATGCAGAGCGCATGCAAGATAGAGGGTGGTAATGTGAAAACTATCGGTGTATTGGCTTTACAAGGTGCGATAACCGAACACCTGCAAATGCTTGTGCATTTGCAGGTTAAGGCTGAACCTGTTAAAACAAGAGAGGATTTAGCGACGGTTGATGCTCTTATCATCCCTGGGGGAGAGTCAACGGCAATTAGTCGTCTGATTCAACAGCAAGGGCTGTTTAATGAAATACAAAAATTTGCTAAAACACACCCTGTTTTAGGAACTTGTGCTGGGCTTATTTTATGTGCTAAGCATATTATTCAGTCAGATAATAAAGTGATTCCTTTAGACCTTATTGATATGACAGTAGAGCGTAATGGTTTTGGCCGGCAGGTGGATAGTTTCGAAACAACGCTGGCTGTATCAAATATTGCCGATGACATCCCCGCTGTATTTATTAGAGCTCCTTTTATTCAGAGTGTTGGCAAAGATGTTAAGGTATTATCGGTTTGTGATGATAAAATTGTCATGGCAGAGCAGGGTAATATCTTGGTGATGTCTTTTCACCCAGAGTTAACAAAGGATACTCGTGTATTTGAATACTTTATCAAAAAAATACAGTGATAAAGTATTTTTAGAATGAGTAGCCTACATTGACCATTAAAGCATTAAACCCTAAGAGAAAGGCTTCTGCATTTACTCTTTTGATTTGAATACCTACACCTGGAATAATAGCGGGTGCTATTCCTAAGTTATTTAATGGAATTTTATTTCTATATTTCCCATGGTAGCCCTGTATTAGTCCGCCAGATAACCGAGCATAAAAAGGTGTGTTTTCTAGCTGATAGCGTTTGCCTGCATAGACATAAAAAGAGCGTTGTCTAAAAGAGTTACGAAACGTAGCTCCCCCTATGAACCATTTTGAGGGAAAGTTATAGTCAATACCGATGAGGTCTTGATGATTATTGTGCTCAGGTTTAGGGTGAAAGTGAGTGGTATAGACACTTGTTTCGATATGCCAGTGTCCTTTTTCCTGAGTGTCCGCTATTGTTATTTGAGAGGTGGTTAAAAAGCTTAATAAGGCTATTTTATAGAAACTACTTGCCATGTTTGTCCTTTGACATGACTAGGGTTTGGTTGTTTTAAAACCCTAGTTGTCTTTTATGTCAGTAATGCATTAGAAAATCCATTTAATAATGATAACTAAAATAAGAATAATAGCAATTATCCTTATAATATTATAGGTAGTACGTGACTTACGCTTTAATGCTTTAATCGGTGTGCTAATTAGCTTCGACAGTTTTATAAACCAGCCATAAGCTCGGTTGGCAAAACCTGCATATTCTCCATCAATATTTTGAGGTTGTGTTAGATAAGCTAATATATTGGATACCCATTGATTGATTGTGTACATTGGCTCTTTTAATGGACGGTCTAAATCACAAAAGAAAATTAGTCGTGAGTCATCTGTGTCGTTGATGACATAGTGAATATAGGTTTCGTCAAAAATAAAATCTTCACCATCATACCAAGGTTGTGCTTGCTCATCGATATAAATAGCACATTTTTCTGAGTTAGGTGTTGATAGGCCAAGATGATAGCGTAATGTGCCTGCAAATGGATCGCGATGGGCATTTAAATGGCTACGGGCAGGTAGCCGAGTAAAAAGAGCATTTTTAATCATGGGTACTTGTCTTACCAACTCGAGTGTTTTTGGGCACAATGTTTCAGCTGAAGGCAAAGTTTGTTTATTCCATGTTAAATAAAAGCGTTTCCAACCTTTTTTAAAGAATGAACCAAAGCCTGCCTCATTGCCGCCGATCGCAGCTCGAATGTAACCTTCATCGAACAATCTCAATCCCTCTTCTTTGATGACTTCCCAATTTTCTTTAATAAAATCCATTTCCTTGAAATCTTCCCGATTGTAAATGGGTTGTGATTTTTGTTTAGAGAAGATATACATTAAAGCATTGTAAGGAGCAAAGAGTGCAGAGTAGTTAAAAAACTGTCTTAAAAGTGGCAGTCGACGCGAGCGTCCATGGAAGTAGACATAAAGCACGCCCCATACGAAGAAAGCGACAATTAATAATTTAATTAATGTAGAAACTGTCATAGTGAATAACCTTTATAAAAGTAATAGATAACCCAATTACTACCATGATATTGAAAGCAAGTATTGTATATAACTATATATGATCATTTAGGTATAGCAAAGTTCTTATTTGCTACAACAAATAAAAGCGCGGCAGTTTTACTATCAACAATACCAGTAAAATTGTCAGGTTGATAACGCATTTGGAAAGCAATGATAGCTTTAACGGTATCGGCATCGAGTTGCCCTGTTTGAGGAGTTGTATATCCAATACGTGCTAGTTTGTTTTGTATCCAGGCTGTACTAGGTAGACCTTCTGCATCAAAAATAGCTTGCTGTCTACTGACGGCTATTTCATTTGGCCAAATAGCGAGTCCTTCTTTAGCAAGTTCTCGCCAAGGGAAAAGAGGTCCAGGATCAGACTTTCTTTGTGGCGCAATATCGCTGTGTCCTAAGATGTTTTTACTCGGAATGTCATAGCGTTTTTGGAGTTCTCTCAATAAAACTTTGAGTGATTTAATTTGGGCATCAGAATAACGGTACCAAACTCTCGTTTTTTGAGGTGTTTCTTTATAACCTAGATTCACGAGTTCTATGCCAATGGAGCTATTATTAAGAGAGTTTCTACCTTGCCACTCGCTGATACCCGCATGCCATGCTCGTTTTTCATCATTAACGAGTTGATAAATTGTACCATCCTTACTAATAAGATAGTGGCTGCTTACATTGGCTTGGGTAAGTAAATGAAGGGATCGCATAAGGTCAGCCGCTGTATAGTGCACAATAATATACTGTATACGGTTATCTTGTGCTTGTGATACATAGTTCTTATCTATTTTCAATCCACTTTGGCAGGCACTTAACCAGAGGAGGCAAAAAATGATGAGTGATTTTTTCAATAAAAATTTCATGTTTTAATGGTCTGCTTATAGGTTATATAGGGAATGATTAATATTAGATAGAAGTACTTCAGGCAGTTTTATGCTGACCTCTATTGGTAAATGATCGGATATAGGTTGCTGTAAAACGTTGATATTATCTACTGTAAGGTCTTTACTTAATAAAATATGATCGAGGCAGCGTTTAGGGTTCCAGCTAGGGTAGGTGGCCGTATTTTGTGGTAAAACGAGATCAAGCTTTTGTAAAGCGGAGTTATCTACGAGCTCAAATGTTTCAGCATTCATATCGCCCATGAGAATGTGATACCTGTAAGGGGCAATCATCTTATAGATATAGTCGAGTTGTTCTTTACGTGCCTTTTTACTTAGCGCGAGGTGCATGACTACAATAATAAGTGAATTTTCACCTTCACCAAAACGAGAAAAAATAGCTCCCCTCCCTCTCATTCCTGGTAAGGGATGATCTTCAATAACGTTAGGTTTAAAGCGAGTCAACATGCCATTACTATGCTGTGCGAGTTTCCCAAGGTTACGATTGGTTTGTTGATGCCAGTAAGGAAAGTTAGCGAGTTTAGCTAAGAACTCTGTTTGATTAATTCCGCTTGAGCGTAAACTTCCACCATCGACTTCTTGTAACGCTACAAAGTCATATTGTTTTATTAAGTCTGCAATGCGTTGTAAATTTTTTATGCGATCTTTATAAGGCAGAATATGTTGCCAACTTCTTGTGAAATAGTGATGGTAATGGCTCGTTGAGTTACCTACTTGTATATTAAAAGTGAGTAACTTTACGATCTCATTAGGAGCAAGAATAATGGGGCTACTCTCCTTATTCTCATTAGGACTAAGGTGAGTAGCCACTTCTTTTCTCTTAATATTCATTCCAGTATTTATCCAATTATTAATATCTTCGAATCATAATACTGTACTTTGAATACTAGAAATTTGTTTATGTTACTTTTTATTTCGTTGCTGTTTCAGCAGTTTGTTTTAATGCATCACGTTCTTTTTTGATTAAATAGTTGGTTATGTTCATTAGTTCTGTAGGATCTGGAACATTATCATTTAAATCAACACGATATTTGCCATTAACAATAATTGCAGGAACACCTGAAATACCATATTTTGCTAATGTCTTTTTATCTTTTTCTAATTGTGATTGAACACCAAAAGAATTATAAGTATCTAAGAATTTTTGTTTGTCTACGCCATGTTGTGAAACGAATTCAGCCATGTCTTCTGGTGTAAGAAGAAGGTTTTTACGTTGTTGAATAGATTCAAATACGGCAGAATGTAACTTCTCTTCTGCACCTAGTGTGTTAAGTGTAATGAAAAGTTGGCCATGGATAGTCCATAGTTTACCGAATAATGCAGGCATACGAACAAAATTGACATCCTCTGGTAAGTCTTTAGCCCATTTATTAATAATAGGTTCTAAGTGATAGCAGTGAGGGCAGCCATACCAGAAAACTTCTGTTACTTCGATTTTGCTAGGGTCTGATGTAGGAATAGGATTTGGTAAAACGGTATATTCTTTACCTGGTTGTGGATCTGGAATTGCTAAAACTCCTACTTGCGCATGGGCAATATTAAAAAAAATAGCTGAAAGGACAACAATCCCTGCTATAAAAAAACGACGCATATTTCTCTCCGTTACCTATATACTAAATAATTGACAGTTAAATTATATAGTTGGGTACAATACCTAAAAAAATAAGAATTGCAATAATTTGTTGTGATGGTTTTGTGTCAGAGTATGAAAACAGATAGCAATGATTAAAAATAGAACAATGTGTTATTATGACAGACAGAAATAATATTAATTTAGGATGTGAAGATGTTATGTCGGGCAGTAAATTTTTAGGGCTATGCCAAAAAGCAACTTTTTTAATAAGTGCAGCTAAGGTCGAGCAATGCCCAGACGATATTGGTTATGAGGTTGCATTTGCGGGGCGGTCAAATGCTGGTAAGTCAAGTGCCATTAATGTACTGACACGTGCTAATTTGGCAAGAACTTCTAAAACACCAGGTCGAACACAACTAATAAATTTTTTTGCGCTTGATAATGAGCGCCGTTTTGTGGATTTGCCTGGTTATGGTTATGCGAAAGTTCCTCTTCCTTTAAAAGAGCATTGGAAGAAGCATTTGGATGCTTATCTGTCTACTCGAAAATCTTTGGTGGGGATTTTTCTTATGATGGATATACGTCACCCATTAACTGATTTTGATAAAGTACTGCTAGAGTGGGCAGATACGTCTAATTTGCCTGTCCACATATTACTGACTAAGGCTGATAAGTTAACCTTTGGTGTTGCTAAAAATACACTACTAAAAGTACAACAGCAACTAAACTCTTATCATAATACAACAATCTCTGTTCAACTTTTCTCAGCGGTAAAGCGAGATGGATTGACTGATGCCTATTCTATACTGCGACAATGGCTACATTTTGAAGGCTGATTAAATCTGTTACAATTATATGGCTAAGCTTAGAGTCTATTTCTTTAGACTTCTGCGCGAGGTGTTTGGGTGCTTTATACTCAAATAAATATAAGTGCTTAAGACTATTTATTTCATATGATTATTGTTATTTTGAAATGCTCAAAGTAGGGTGATAAGCATATAAAAGAAGTAGCCTTAGGTTAAGAATAATGGTAAAGGCTCCTCTGAAGAGGTTGAGAGATGAGAAATCTAAAATATCCACGTTTGTTTACCATACCACTCTTATTCGCTGCATTATTGTTGAGCGGATGTGATGTGGCTTTGTTAAACCCCAAAGGATATATAGGTCATGAAATTAAGGCGTTAATTATTACAGCAGTATGCTTAATGCTGATTGTAGTGGTTCCTGCTATTTTTATGTCACTGTATTTTCCTTTTAAATACCGTGAAGGTAATAATGCTAAATATTCTCCTAAGTGGGAATTTTCGGCGAAAATTGAAACATTAGTGTGGGGTGTACCTATCATTATAATAATAATATTAGGTATTGTTACTTATCACTATACGCACAAAATTGATCCTACTAAACCTATTCCTGCAGAAGTATCTTCAGCCAAACAAATGGATATTCAGGTTGTCGCATTAAGATGGAAATGGTTATTTATTTACCCTGAGCAAGGTATTGCAACGGTAAACCAAGTGGTTTTCCCTGAAAACACTCCCATCAAATTTGAAATTACTTCAGATACCGCTATTACTTCTTTCCTTATTCCTGAGCTTGGTAGCCAAATTTATGCCATGGCAGGAATGGAAACAAAACTACACTTGATTGCTGATAAACCAGGTGTATTCCAAGGTACAGCAGCTAACTTTATTGGCTATGGTTACTCATACATGTTATTTAAAGCAGTGTCTGTAACTAACTCTGACTTCGAAAAATGGGTTGCTGACGTAAAAGCCGGTACAGCAAAAGATCAAGTAGATGGCAATGAAATCGTTGCTATGGATTTAACGCCCGAAGTGTATAAGGCATTAAAAGATAAAAGAAATGAAAATTTCTTTGAGCCTGTTGCTTTGTATAAGTTAACACCAAGCTTGTATGGAAAAGATGGTTTGTTTGAGGATATTTTAGAGTCATATATCCCAGTAAATGGACCAAAAGGGATTCCTGTAAAAGATGAATTAGTGCAGGCGGAATCTCATAATGCAATATCTGGAGGCCATTAATTATGTCAGGTTTTACTAGTGGAAACTTAGACAGTTACAATAACCTAACTGGGTATTTATCTTGGAAGGCTGTTCCAACTGATGAACCCATCGTCATGTGGACAGTGGGTGTTGTTCTTGTCTTAGGTGTACTTGTTCTGGGTTTAATTACCTTCATGGGTTGGTGGAAACCCCTCTGGAAAGATTGGATTACAAGCGTTGACCATAAAAAAATAGGCATCATGTATATTGTGGTGGCCATTCTTATGTTGGTGCGTGGATTTGCTGACGCATTACTAATGCGTACCCATTTGGCGCTTGCGTCTGCTGAAGGGTATACCGCAGGACATCCATCAGGGTATTTACCACCCGATCATTATAACCAAATCTTTACGGCACACGGTGTGATCATGATTTTCTTCATGGCGACTCCATTGCTATTTGGTTTAATGAATATCCTTTTACCACAACAAATTGGTGCACGTGATGTTGCGTTCCCATTTTTAAATAACTTTGGTTTCTGGTTAACAGTTGCCGGCGTTATTGTGTGTAATATCTCATTGGGTGTTGGTGACTTCGCAACAGGTGGGTGGTTAGCCTATGCTCCTGAGACAGGAATAGAAATGAGCCCCACCGTCGGGATGAACTATTATCTGTGGAGTTTACAGCTGTCGGGTATAGCAACCACAATCGGTGCAGTTAACTTTATTGTGACAATTTTAAAAATGCGTGCTCCAGGCATGACATTGATGCACATGCCTATTTTTACATGGACATGTCTATGTACTAATATTTTGGCTGCTTGTGTATTCCCAATTTTAACCGTAGCTTATGCTTTATTAACCTTAGACCGTTATTTTGATTTCAACTTCTTCACCAATCATATGGGTGGGAATGCGAAAATGTACATTAACTTGGTTTGGGCATGGGGACATCCAGAAGTATACTTCTTAGTATTACCTGCATTTGGTATCTACTCAGAAATCGTACCTGTTTTCTCAGGTAAACCATTGTTTGGTTATAAAACCATGGTTTATGCAACCGTTTCTATTGTTGTACTAAGTTTACTTGTATGGGGTCACCACTTCTTTACCATGGGGGCAGGTGGTAATGTCAATGCCTTCTTCGGTATTATGACAATGATCATCGCTATTCCTACAGGGGTGAAAGTGTTTAACTGGATCTTTACAATGTATGAAGGTCGAGTTAGATTTACTGCGCCTATGTATTGGGTGATTGGTGCATTAGTGACTTTCACTATTGGTGGTATGACAGGTGTTATGTTAGCTGTTCCACCGATTGACTTTGTTGTTCATAACAGTTTGTTCTTAGTAGCACATTTCCATAACACTATTATTGGTGGTGTTGTTTATGGCTATTTAGCAGGTCTTGTATTCTGGTTCCCTAAAATGTTTGGTTTCAAAATGCATGAAGGAACTGGTAAAGCATCATTCTGGTGTTGGTTGGTTGGTTTCTACTTATCATTCATGCCATTGTATGCGTTAGGATTCATGGGGTTAACTCGTCGTATGAGTCAGTTCCAGTCAACTGAATATGCTCCTTACTTCTTTGTGGCAATGATTGGTACGTTCTTTATCTTATTTGGTGTGATTTTCTTAGTATTATCATTATTAATTGGTATTTTACAACGTAACCAAACACGTGACTTAACCGGTGATGCTTGGGGTGATGGTCGTTCTTTAGAGTGGTCATTAGCTTCTCCTCCTGCACCTTATAACTTTGCTGTTATTCCAAAGATTTATGGCAAAGATGCTTTCTTTATGCTTAAAGAGAAAGGTGAGGCTTATAAGCGTCCAGAAAAATATGAAGCAATTCATATGCCTAAAAATACAGGTGCTGGCTTTGTTATCGGTATGCTTTGTGCTGTATGGGCATTTGCACTTGTTTGGCACATCTGGTGGTTGGCTATTGTTGGATTCGGTCTCTCTGTAATTACTTATATTGTGCATGCATTTGATGATGACAGAGATTACTATATTTCAGCAGAGGAAGTGGAACGTATCGAGAACGAACGTTTTGAAAATCTAGCAAAGGCAGGTATTAAGTCATGACAGCTGATACTATGAAAACTGTACATGGAGCGGAGCATGATCATCACGATCATGACTCTAGTTCTATAACAATTTTCGGTTTTTGGATATATATCCTTACCGATTTAATGATCTTTGGTTGTTTATTCGCAGTTTATGCAACTCTTGATCCATCTTATGGCGTAGCAATGTATTTCCCAACAATGCTAGATGCCAATGGCCAAGTAGTTGCATTTTCTGCAAAGGAATTATTTGAGCTTCCTTTTGTGCTAGTTGAAACCTTTGTATTACTTTTCAGTAGTATTACTTACGGTTTTGCAATGATTGCTGCACACAATAGTAAGAAGAGCCAAGTATTATTATGGTTGTTAGTTACTTTTATCCTAGGGGCAACCTTCATTGGGATGGAAATCTATGAGTTCTATCACCTTGTCCATATGGGTAATGGTCCTACCTCTAGTGCAACTATGTCAGCGTTTTTCACTTTAGTGGGAACACATGGTCTACACGTTACAGCAGGTTTATTGTGGATGCTTGTAATGATTGCACAAGTAGCAGGCAAAGGTTTAACTAATAAAGTTAATACACGTTTATCATGCTTGAGCTTATTCTGGCATTTCCTAGATATCGTTTGGATCTGTGTATTCACTTTCGTTTATTTGAAAGCATATACTGTGGGAGTGATGTAATGACTGATCATAAATCATCAGGACATGGCACTGTATCAACTTATATTGTAGGCTTTGTGCTGGCTGTTATTTTAACAGTCATTCCATTTTGGATGGCGATGACTGGCACACCTAATTTTGCGATATTAGTGGTATTTGCTGTTGTACAAATTATTGTGCATGTTGTGTGTTTCTTACATATCAACTCGTCACCAGCACAGCGTTGGAATTTAATGACCTTTGTTTTTGCTGTAATAACAATTTTAATTATTGTTATCGGTTCAGTATGGGTTATGGAAAATTCAATGCAGAACATGATGAGCGACAAGCAATATAATAACATGCATAACATGCATAATATGCATCAAGATATGAAGTAGAGGCTACATTAAATGCTAAAGAAGTATTGGCTTGTTACTAAGCCTGGAATTATCTTCGGTAATTTAATTGCTGTTGTGGGTGGATTCTTCTTAGCCTCAAGTAACCATTTTGATTTTGTTAAATTGGTTGCTGTGATGTTGGGGACTTCTTTAGTAGTTGCATCGGGTTGTGTCTTTAATAACTATGTTGATAGAGATATAGACTCGGTGATGGAGCGTACTAAAAATCGAGCCATGGTGCGGGGATTAATATCCCCCACTGTGGTATTAATTTATGCAACTGCATTAGGGATTGCGGGCGCGCTTATCCTTTATTTTTTTACAAATATCTTGGCATTAGGCTTTGCCATCATGGGCTTTATTGTCTATGTGGTGTTGTATACGTTATATTTTAAGAGAAATTCTGAGTACGGTACGATTATTGGTAGCCTCTCTGGAGCGGCGCCTCCAGTGATCGGTTACTGTGCAGCAAGAGGCCATTTTGATTTAGGTGCTGCCATTTTATTATTAATATTTTGTTTATGGCAAATGCCTCATTCTTATGCTATTGCCATCTTCCGTTTTAATGATTATAAAGCCGCAGATATTCCTGTTTTGCCCGTTAAGCGCGGCATTAGTATCGCTAAAAGACATATTGTGGGTTATATTGTTGCTTTTACAGCAGCCGCTATTTCTCTCTATGTTTGTGATTACGCTGGAATAGGTTTTGTAATTGCTACGAGTTTAATTTGTTTCTATTGGCTATTTGTAGCGATTAAAGACTATAGTAAAGTTAATGAAGTACAATGGGCTAAGCGCCTTTTTATTATTTCAATTTTTGCGATCACGCTTTTAAGTGTCATGATGTCTTTTGAGGTTAATTGGGTACAATAACCTTTCTATCTTTTTCTATTTTCATTGGCTAGGTTTACTGTGTAATTATCCTAGTCCTTTGCTTTTGCTTAAAATAAGCGTATTATAAAAAAGTCTTCAGGGCGGGGCGTAATTCCCCACCGGCGGTGAGTCAATCAAGACAAGCCCGCGAGCTTTTTGTGGTTTAAAATAGCAGATTTGGTGAGATTCCAAAGCCGACGGTTAAAGTCCGGATGAAAGAAGATGCACTTCAACAGATTTTGTTGTCCTGTAGCTTTGCTATAAAGTTTTGTGCTTTATAGTTTTGCCCTGGAACGTTTATCTCTCATTTTATTATTGGCGAGGAGCGTTTCCATATGTTTTGTTCAAATGATTTTTCAAGAGTTAATGCAGCTATTAAAGCGTATCAACAAGGCTTACCTGTTTTATTATCTGATGATAATGATCGGGAAAATGAAGCGGATATTGTTGCAGCAGCAGAAAATATTACCCTTGAAACAATGGCCTTAATGATTAGAGAAGGCAGTGGTATTGTTTGTTTGTGTTTAACCGAAGAAAAAGCACAAGAGTTATCATTAGAACCGATGGTAAAAAATAATGAGTCGCGTTATCAGACGGCCTTTACTGTTTCCATTGAGGCTAAAGATGGGGTGACGACAGGGGTGTCGGCTGCCGATAGAATAACAACGATACAAGCCGCATTATCTTCAAATAAGCAGCATAAAAAAATTGTGAGTCCAGGTCACGTATTTCCGCTTAGGGCAAAGCCACAAGGTGTTCTTGAGCGCAGAGGGCACACAGAAGGTTCCATTGAAATAGCAAAGTTAGCAGGTTTAAAGCATGCGGCCGTACTATGTGAGTTAACTAATCCTGATGGCTCAATGGCAAAAGGGGCACAGGTGGAGTATTTTGCTAAGCAGCATAATATCCCCATGTTGACTATTAAAGAGCTTGTAGACTATGCTATAACAAAGAGTGAGCAAATGCTAAAATCACCTGTCACTGATTACCAAGTGGCTAATGCTTAATTAGCGTGATTCATACCTTTACGTTGTAAATGTAAAGGTATGTTACATTAGTTTTATGGTTATGAACTGATATTCATGTAAAATTATGGGAGTACGAAATATAGCTTTCATAAATTTTAATTTGAGCTTGGATAGTCTACACAATAAAAAAGTCAGGCTTATTTTGTTAGTTTATTCGAGTATGTAATTATTTTTATATTATTTGAGATGTTTTCATGTCATCAGTGGGTAAGTCCTCTGAGCAAATGAATCCAAAGGAAGTGCGCGCAACCGTAGGGCTTTCGTTGGTTTTTGCTTTTCGCATGCTGGGTATGTTCATGGTTTTGCCGGTGATGGCTATTTATGGGCAGTCTCTACAGGATGCAACACCTATTCTTATTGGGTTAGCAGTTGGTGCCTATGGCTATACTCAAGCTGTCCTACAAATTCCATTGGGTATGCTGTCTGATCGTGTTGGGCGACTACCTATCATTTTAATTGGATTATTGCTTTTCTTTATCGGCAGTGTAGTTGCCGCAATGTCTGGTAGTATCTGGGGTGTATTGTTTGGTCGAGTTCTTCAAGGAATGGGGGCTATTTCAGCAGCTGTTATGGCATTACTCTCCGATTTGACTCGAGAGCAAAATCGTACCAAAGCAATGGCATCAATTGGTATGAGCATAGGTGCCTCCTTTGCGGTTGCTATCATTATGGGCCCTATTTTGGCCAATCACTTTGGTTTACATGGTTTGTTTTGGTTTATTGCCGCAATGGCCGCATCAGGTTTTTTATTGATGGTTTTTGTTGTACCAAAACCTGATCAACGTCTTATTCGACGTGATGCGGCAATTGCTAAGGCTGACTTTTTGCCCACCTTAAAAGATCTTGATTTATTTCGCTTAGACTTTTCTATTGCGGCAGTTCATATGGTCATGATGGCCAATTTTTTAGCTTTGCCAATGATTTTATTGAATGACGTTGGATTACCTAAAAATCAACATTGGTGGGTATATCTCATTGCCTTTATTGGTTCTGCCTTTGGTATGATTCCAATGATTATTTTTGGAGAAAAGAAACGAAAACTAAAGCAGGTATTGATCGCAAGTGTTTGTATTTTATTGGTGTGTAGCCTTTTCTTTTTATTCGATCACTCTTCTGTATGGGCATTGCTCATAGGCATCTTAGTATTTTTTATTGCATTTAATACCATCGAAGCTATATTGCCCTCGATGATTAGTAAGGTTGCTAAAGCCGGAGCCAAAGGTACTGCTATGGGCATTTTTTCAACGAGCCAGTTTTTAGGTGCAGGGATCGGTGCTTCTGCCAGTGGTATATTGATAAAGTTTGGGGGAGTGTCCGCAACGTTCATTGGTAGTATTGTTATTTGTGTTATTTGGTTAGCTATTCTTTTAAGAATGAAAGAACCACCATATGTCACGAGTATTAGATTAGCTTTGTCTGAGAATCAATTGGCTAATCCACAACTTATTGCCTCTTTATTAGAACAACAAGGCATATCAGATGCTTTTATTGCACCTGATGAGCAGGCTATTTACATCAAATTTGATAAACAATATATAAAAGCTGAACAAGTAGAAGCATTAGTTTTAACATAAAGAGACTTAATCTATGGCACTTAATTGTTGTTGTAGACTTTCTAGCTGTTCTAAAGCAATTAACCAGCTTTCTTCGGCAGTAGCTTGTTGGTTCTTTAAATTCGCTTGTTGTTCAAGTAATTGCCGTAAGTTCTCCTTTTGGCTAGCCTCATAAAGATTGCTATCTGCAAGTTTCTCTTCAATGACTACTAATTGATTTTGCAACGTCTCAAGTGTTTTTTCAAGTTTATCTGCTTCTTTTTTATACGGTGCTAATTGCTGTCTTAGGCTCGCCGCTTGCTGACGTTGTGCTTTTTTATCCACTTTGTCATCAGTAGATTGTTTGGTATTTAGGGGCTGTTGTAAGGCCCTATAATCGATTAGCCATCGAGCGTAGTCATCAAGATCGCCCTCAAAGGAGTCTACTTTGCCATTAGCGACGAGTAAAAACTCATCGGTGGTACTCTTCAATAGGTGGCGGTCATGAGATACAACGAGAACAGCCCCAGAGAATTCTTGTAGTGCCATAGTGAGCGCATGTCGCATTTCTAAATCCAGGTGGTTAGTTGGCTCATCCAATAATAATAAATTGGGCTTTTGCCATGCTATGAGTGCTAAAGCTAGCCTTGCTTTTTCACCACCTGAAAAGTTTGTGATGACTTCATCACAACGGTCACCTTTGAAATCAAAGCCACCTAAAAAATTACGTAATGTTTGCTCTCTTTCAGTAGGGGCAATTCTTTGTAAATGTAGTAAGGGGCTTGCTTGATCATCGAGCGCTTCTAGTTGGTGTTGGGCAAAATAGCCAACGGCTAAATTTTCTCCTTGCGTAAGCTGCCCGCTTAATAGCAACAATTCTCCCGCAAGGGTTTTTATGAGGGTGGATTTACCCGCACCATTAGGCCCTAGTAAGCCAATTCTTGCGCCAGGAACAACATGCAATTTAACATTAGATAATACGGTTTTATCACTATAACCTAAAACAGCCTCCCTTAATCCTAAAAGAGTGCTAGAAATTTTATCGGATTCCCGAAAGCTAAAGTTGAAGGGTGAGTCTACATGTGCAGGGGCTAGTTCCTCAAGTCTTTCGAGTGCTTTAATACGGCTTTGTGCTTGGCGGGCCTTAGTTGCTTTTGCTTTGAAGCGAGAAATAAAGCTTTCCATATGGGCGCGTTGTGCTTGCTGTTTTTCATAAGCTTGTTGTTGTTGGGCTAAGCGTTCAGCACGCGTTCTTTCAAAGGCTGAGTAGCCACCTGTATAAAGCGTTAATTTTTGTTGTTCTAAATGGATAATATGATCAACGACACTATCAAGGAAGTCTCTGTCATGAGAAATAAGAACGAGAGTCCCTTGGTAGCTTTTAAGCCAACTTTCTAGCCAAATAATAGCATCTAAATCTAAGTGGTTTGTGGGTTCGTCAAGGAGTAGCAAATCTGATGGACACATTAAGGCTTGTGCCAGATTAAGGCGCATTTGCCAACCACCCGAAAAATGTTTGATGGGTTTTTCCATTTCTTCATTAGAAAAACCAAGCCCCGATAACAATCTACGAGCCCTCGCTTCGGCCGTATAGCCATCAGCATTTTCTAACTCTGTGTGTAGATGTGCTAATTGTGCTCCTTCGTGTTTAGACTCTGCTTCTGTTAGTTGTTTTAGTATTGAGCGTAAGCGTGTATCACCATCGAGTACATAGTCGATGGCTAAACGAGACTGATCTGTTATTTCTTGGCGCATATGGGCAATACGCCATTCTTTTGGAATATATAGTTCACCACCGTCAAGATTTAATTGGCCGCGTAGCAAGGCAAATAAGCTAGATTTACCAGCGCCATTAGCACCAATAAAACCTGCTTTTTGTTTAGGATGTAACGTGAGACTGGCATCATTTAAAAGTATTTGAGGACCACGTTGTAGCTTAATATTTTCTAGTCTAATCATGATGTACACAGTTTAACAGATTCGTTAAATACTATTATAAAGATCTTTTTGAAAAAATGTTGATGCAATGAGGATAAAAATATTGGTTCATTGAGGGTATAATGTTATTTATAAAGTAAATGTAATCAAGTTTTGATGAGGCTCTCTATGTTACCTTATGCGATAGCACCTTCTATTCTTTCAGCTGATTTTGCGCGTTTAGGTGCGGAGGTTGAGGCAGTATTAGAGGCGGGTGCTGATATTGTCCATTTTGATGTGATGGATAATCATTACGTTCCAAATCTGACAATAGGCCCTATGGTCTGTAAAGCTTTACGCCAGTATGGTATTAAAGCCCCGATCGATGTGCATTTGATGGTGAAACCTGTTGATCGTATGATTGGTGATTTTATTGAGGCTGGGGCTAGTTATATTACATTCCATCCAGAGGCTTCTGAACATGTTGATAGGTCTTTACAACTGATCAAGTCAGGTGGGGTTAAAGCAGGATTGGTTTTTAATCCTGCTTCTTCACTTGATGCGTTAAAGTATGTGATGGATAAACTGGACATGATTTTATTAATGAGTGTTAACCCAGGTTTTGGTGGGCAAAAGTTCATTCCAACAACGTTACAAAAAGTGAAAGAAGTGCGTGCATTAATCGACGCGGTAGGCTTAGATATTCGTTTAGAGGTAGATGGTGGTATTTCGGTGAATAATATAGCAGAAGTGGCAAAAGCGGGTGCTGATACTTTTGTGGCGGGTTCTGCTATTTTCAATACCAGTGATTATAGGCAAACAATTGATACAATGCGTGTGGCATTGGCTAAGGTAGACTGATATGAATCTTTTACAACATTATTATCAAGGTAAATATCCAAAATTGGTGATGTTTGATTTGGATGGAACACTTGTCGATTCGGCGCCTGATATAGCTATTGCCGTGAATAAAACGCTAAGAGAGTTAGGGTTGCCTGTTGTATCCGAAGATAAGGTCCGTTTATGGGTTGGTAATGGAGCTGAAATGCTAATTCGTCGTGCATTAACCGATGGCGACGATAATAAACCTCTGGATCAAAGTTTGTGGGCTAAGGCATATAAGTTGTCGTTGGGTTACTATCCGTATCACCACGATATTAAATACCTTTACCATGGTGTAAAAACATTTTTAGAGGCCATGCAAAAGCAATCTGTGAAAATGGCTATTGTGACGAATAAGCCTGTTCAGTTTGTTGAACCTTTGTTAAAGGAGCTAGGAATTGGTCATTATTTTGATTGGTTTATCGGCGGCGATAGTCTGCCTCAAAAGAAACCAGCGCCAGAGCCTTTACTCTATGTTCTCGATCAGGCAGGAGTAAAGAGAGAAGAAGTTCTTTTTGTGGGGGACTCGAGAAGTGATGTACGTGCTGCAAAGGCAGCGAATATTCCCTGCGCTGCTTTAACTTATGGCTACAATCATGGCGAGCCTATTGCAAATGAAAATCCAACATGGGTTATTGATGACTTAAATGATTTATTAAAAATTTTTGCTAAGTAAGGGTTGATTCTCGCTTTAAGCTGATGTAGTGTAATAACCCTAATATTAAATTATCCTGTAAGGGTCAAACTAACGTGGTAAGTGATAACACAACAATAAGAGTTATTAAGGTATTGGGTCGTTGGCGCTAGGCGCCTATTCCTATTTGAGCCATTTGTGTGGCTACCTGCTTTTACGTTTGTGTTTAAATTAATTTACCAATGAGGTTTGACCCATGTCCCCTGAAGAATTTAAGGCATTAGCTGATCAAGGATATAATCGTATCCCCGTCGCTATTGAGACCTTAGCTGATTTTGATACCCCTCTTTCTATTTATCTAAAACTAGCCGATGGAGCTAATAGCTTTTTATTGGAGTCTGTTCAAGGCGGAGAAAAATGGGGACGTTACTCCATTGTTGGTTTACCTGCACAGACTGTATTACGTGTGAGGGGATATCATGTCGAAGTTTTTACAGATAATCGGTTAGTACAAAGTATAGAAGTTGATGATCCTTTAGATTTTGTTGAGAAATTTAAAGACTCTTATAAAGTAGCACCTGTTAAAGGTTTACCGCGTTTTAATGGCGGACTGGTTGGTTATTTTGGCTACGACTGTGTTCGTTATGTAGAAAAAAAATTAGGTCCTTGCCCTAATCCTGACCCATTAAATAACCCTGATATAGTACTGCTTGTTGCAGATAAGGTTGCTGTGTTTGATAACTTATCTGACAAATTGCATTTTATTATTTTAGCTGATCCTTCAAAAGATAATGCCTTAGAAAAAGCTTATGATGATATCAATGGTTTAATAACACGTTTGTGTCAGCCTGTTTTTCCGAGACCAGGACTAAAGTTAGACGTGACAGCAATGAAAGAACCTGCTTATGAAGCAAGTTTTACGCAGCAGGACTATGAAAAGGCTGTTGGCACCATTAAGGAATATATTCGTGCTGGGGACTGTATGCAAGTCGTACCTTCACAACGAATGTCAGTAGCTTTTGATGCAGAGCCCATCGATTTATACAGGGCATTGCGTTGTTTCAACCCAACGCCTTATATGTATATTTTTAATTTTGCTGATTTTCATGTGGTGGGAAGCTCGCCAGAGGTTTTAGCACGTGTTGAAGATGGGATTGTTACTGTGCGTCCTATCGCTGGTACGCGCCCTCGAGGTAAAACACCAGAAGAAGATTTAGCATTAGAAAAAGATTTATTAAGCGATGCTAAAGAAATTGCTGAACATTTGATGCTAATTGACTTGGGTAGAAACGATGCGGGTCGAGTGGCTGAGATCGGTAGTGTTAATGTAACTGAACAAATGGTGATTGAACGTTATTCTAATGTAATGCACATTGTGTCTAATGTAACAGGCGCATTGCGTAAAGATTTGACCTCGATGGATGCCTTAAGAGCTATTTTACCAGCCGGTACATTATCAGGTGCTCCAAAGATTCGAGCTATGGAGATTATCGATGAGTTAGAGCCTGTAAAACGCGGTGTTTACGGTGGTGCGGTAGGCTATTTAGCTTGGAATGGAAATATGGATACAGCAATTGCGATTCGTACAGCCGTGATTAAAAATGGTCAGTTACATGTTCAGGCCGGTGGTGGAATTGTAGCCGACTCTGTCCCTGCTTTGGAGTGGGAAGAAACCATTAATAAACGTAAAGCAATGTTTAAAGCCGTCATGTTAGCAGAACAGAATACTAAATAGGGGCGAAAAAAAATGTTATTAATGTTAGATAATTATGATTCCTTTACTTATAACATTGTCCAGTATTTGGGTGAGCTGGGTGCTAATGTAAAGGTTTTACGTAATGATGAAACAACAGTGGAAGAAATAGAGGCTTTACAACCAGAGCGGATTGTTATTTCTCCTGGACCTTGTACACCGAGTGAAGCAGGAATTTCATTAGAGGTTATCCAGTATTTCTCAGGTAAGTTACCTATTTTAGGGATATGTTTGGGCCATCAAGGTATTGGGCAGTTATTTGGTGGCCATGTGGTGCGTGCTAAAGAGCCTATGCATGGTAAATTAAGTGCCATACGTCATGATGGGCAAGGTGTATTTAATGGATTAAAGAATCCATTAACGGTAACACGTTACCATTCACTTGTAGTTGATTTGGCAACTTTACCTGATTGTTTAGATGTTAGCGCTTGGACTGAAAAAGAAGATGGTACTGTTGACGAGATTATGGGGTTACGTCATAAAACTTTAATGGTTGAAGGCGTTCAATTTCACCCTGAATCTATTTTGAGTGAGCAAGGGCATGAGATGCTTGCAAAATTTTTAAAACAACAAGGAGGTGCACGTTAATGGAAATTAAAGAAGCATTAAACCGAATTGTTAATCAACTGGATCTTACTTCACAAGAAATGCAGCAAGTGATGCACCAAATTATGACTGGCAAATGTACAGATGCCCAGATTGGTGCATTTATGATGGGCTTGCGCATGAAGAGTGAAACAATTGAGGAAATCGTAGGCGCTGCACAAACAATGCGTAGTCTTTCGACAAAAGTATCTCTTCCCTCTTTAGAAGGTGTTGTTGATATAGTGGGAACAGGTGGAGATGGCGCCAACATTTTTAATGTGTCTTCAGCGACCGCCTTTGTTGTGGCCGGTGCAGGTGTTAAAGTTGCAAAGCATGGTAATCGTAAAGTTTCCAGCTGTTCAGGAAGCGCTGATTTATTGGAAGCTGCTGGTATTTATTTGCATTTAAAACCAGATCAAATAGCGCGTTGTATTGAGACGGTTGGTGTGGGGTTCATGTTTGCACAAGATCATCATGGTGCTATGCGTTACACCGCAGGTGCTAGGAAAGAGATTGGGTTGCGGACATTGTTTAATATTTTAGGTCCATTAACGAATCCTGCTGGTGTACAGCATAATGTGATTGGTGTTTTTAATCGAGAGTTGTGTCGTCCAATAGCGAATGTATTAAAGCATTTAGGGAGTAAGCATGCGCTTGTTGTTAATTCTCGTGATGGCTTAGATGAGTTTAGTTTGGCTTCTGCTACTTTTGTTGCTGAATTAAAAGATGGCGAGGTTCAAGAATATTGGGTTGACCCTGAGGCAATGGGTATTGATAGCCAGACATTAGCTGGATTAACTGTTAATAATTCTCAAGAGTCATTAGCCTTAATAAAAGATGCTTTAGGAAAGCGTAGTACCGAGGCGGCAAAAAAGGCAGCAGAGATGATTATATTAAATACTGCCCCTGCATTATATGCTGCAGACTATGCCGATAGTTTAAAAGAGGGTGTTCAGTTGGCACAGGATGCATTGTATAGCGGTTTAGCGTATGAGAAGATGATTGAGTTAGCAGCGTTCACGCAAATTTGTAGACAGGAGAATGATGCATGAGTATTCCTACTATTTTAGAAAAAATTATTGCGCGTAAATTTGATGAAATTGCTGAGCGTTCGGCTAACATAACCATTAGCCAGTTACAAGAACAATTAAAAACCCAAGCTCCTACACGCCACTTCGCTGATACTTTAATAGGTAAAGTTAATGCTAAAAAGCCAGCAGTTATAGCAGAAATTAAAAAAGCATCACCCAGCAAGGGGGTGATTCGCACTCCTTTTTATCCTGCAGAAATTGCTAAAAGCTATGAGTTGGGTGGTGCAACTTGTTTATCTGTATTAACGGATAAAGATTTTTTTCAAGGCTGTGAAAGTTATTTACAAGAGGCTAGAGCAGCTTGTGATTTACCTGTACTAAGAAAAGATTTTATGGTCGATCCCTATCAAATAGTTGAGTCTAGAGCTATTGGAGCTGATTGTATTTTGTTGATTGCGGCAGCTCTTACAAATAGCCAAATGAAAGAGTTAGAAGACACAGCTTATGAGTCTGGACTAGATGTGTTGGTAGAGGTTCATAATCAGTTGGAGTTAGATAGGGCCTTATCATTATTAAAAACACCACTGCTGGGAATAAATAACAGAGATTTACATACCTTTGATTTCAGTTTGCAAACAACACTTGATTTATATAAACAAGTACCTGACAACCGAATAGTCGTTACGGAAAGTGGTATTTTAACCACGCAGGATGTTAAGCTCATGCTTGAGAATGGTATTTATGGTTTTCTAATTGGCGAGGCTTTTATGAGAGCTGAGTTACCAGGTGCAGCGCTTAACAAGCTATTTAGTGCCTAATGTCTTAAGTAAAAAGCTATTTGTATTACAAATAGCTTTAACGCGTACCGAAAACGACGATACTACGCCCAGAAACACTGATTAATCCTTGTTCTTCCATTTCTTTTAATACTCTACCTACCATTTCACGAGAGCATCCCACCACATTGCCTATTTCTTGTCGTGTAACTCGTATTTGCATACCGTCTGGGTGAGTCATGGCATCAGGTTGCTTGCAAAGATCAAGTAAAGCTCTTGCTACTCTGCCTGCTGTATCAATAAAGGCAAGTCCTGTTACTTTTCGAGTGGTTTGTTGCAGGCGTGAGGCCATTTGATTCGCAATAATATAAAGTAGCTCAGGATGTTGGCAAGCAAGTTTATGGAAGTCAGTATAGGAAATTTCAGCAATTTCACTGTCAGTTTTTGTATTAATACTGGCTATGCGATGAGCTTGGTTAGTTTTCTTTTCAGGGTCAAATAATGAGAGTTCACCAAAAAAATCACCAGTATTCAAGTAAGAGATAATCATATTTTTATCATCTTCAGTAATTGAAACTGTCGCAGACCCTTTAATTATAAAGAATAATGTATCAGCAAGGTCGCCTTGATTAACTATGCAGGTTTTGGCTGGATAGTGTTTAATTTTGAAATGATGAATGATTTTGGTCAGCCCTTTTAATTTGGGATTGTAGCTATAATCAATCATTATATTTTCCAATATGAGGTAAAAGTGTGTATTGAATCATAATATGAGTAAGTCGCCAAGGCTATTAATCAATTGTATTAAATGGAATCATTTTCGAAAGTATTCATCAGTTGTAATAATAATGTAGTAAGTAATCTGATAAGAAATATAAAAACGCTTTAATCATTTAGTGCTATACTAATAACTCATAATGGCTAAGGTACGAGTATTGTTAAGTTGATGTAAGTCAAGGTGTTACAGATGGATTACTCATAGACTGTATATGAGTAATTTTAATTTGTATTATTGAGGCCTTATACATAATGTCAAGTATTGTTCAGTGGGATAGTTCCTTAATTAGTCGTTATGATATGGCAGGACCGCGTTATACTTCATATCCTACTGCTGTTCAGTTTCGGGAAGATATCTCTATTTTAGATTTAAAGCGTGCATTGCATTTAAGCCGCAAGCAAAAAAAGCCTCTATCTTTGTATATTCATGTTCCTTTTTGTGCCAATATTTGTTACTACTGCGGTTGTAATAAAGTTATTACAAAAAACAGAGGCTATAGTGAGCCTTATGTTGAGAGACTTATTAAAGAGATTACTTCAGTTAGTAAGGATTTGAGTCGTGATCAAGTTGTTGAGCAAATACATTTTGGTGGCGGTACGCCAACATTTTTAACAACAGATCAGATCGGACGTATTATTGGTGCATTAAAAGATAATTTTCAGTTTGCAGATAATGCGGATTGTGATTTTAGTATCGAAATTGATCCTCGAGAAGCTGATTGGACTGTCATGGGAGCACTGCGTGAGCATGGCTTTAATCGTATTAGCTTAGGTGTACAAGATTTTAATACCGATGTACAGATAGCTATTAACCGCTTACAAAGTTTTGAGCAAACACAAGTTATTATTGAGGCAGCACGTACTTTACAATACCGCTCGGTTAATATTGATCTTATTTATGGACTACCTAAACAGACAGTAGAAAAGTTTTCTAAAACGGTCAAGGAAGTAATAGGATTGCAACCTGATCGTTTATCTGTATTTAATTATGCTCATTTACCAGATCGTTTTAAACCACAACGCCGTATTAATGAGAGTGATCTACCTTCATCTCCTGAAAAGTTGAGGATTTTACAAAATACAATAGAGCAATTAACTAGCGTGGGCTATCATTATATTGGCATGGACCATTTCGCCTTGGCTGATGATGAGTTAGCTTATGCTCAAGAAGAGGGAACTTTATATCGTAATTTTCAAGGTTATACAACACATGGGCATTGTGATCTTATAGGTTTTGGAGTCTCAGCAATAAGCCAAATAGGTGACTTTTATTGCCAAAATACGAGTGATTTATCTTTGTATGAAGAGAGTATTAAAAGGGGAGACCCGGCAATAAAACGTGGTTTGATTTGTAATGAAGATGACCGAATACGTCGTGCCGTTATTCAGCAGATTATTTGTCATTTTTATTTAGATTTCTCTAAGATAGAGCAACAGTTTGGTATTGATTTTAAATCTTATTTTAGGGAGTTATTTCCTCAATTGCAGGCAATGGCGAAAGATAATCTTTTAGAACTAACAAATGATAAGCTTATAGTACATAATTCAGGCAGATTGCTTGTTCGCTCCGTTTGTATGATGTTTGATAATTATTTAACGCAAGAGATGCCACAAAGGTTTTCACGCGTTATCTAGTAAATAGTGTGATATATTAAATATAAGTTGAAAATAAAATAAATTACTGGTAAAAGTATGCGGTGTTATTATATCTTAGAGTTAAGAATATTTTTAGGATACATCGTATTATGCCAGAAATAGCTAAAGCTAGAACGCCTCTACAGGCTCATTGTAAAGACTGTAGCTTGATTACGTTATGTTTGCCTTTGTCTCTTGAACAAGGTGATATAGATTTATTGGACCAGATAGTGAAGCGAAGCCGTCCAATGAAGCGGGGTGAGTTTTTATTTAATCAAGGAGATAAGTTCTCTTCTGTTTTTGCTGTTAGATCGGGTAGTTTAAAGACTTTTAGTGTAACAGATGAAGGTGAAGAACAAATAACAGGTTTTCATTTGCCGAGTGAAGTCGTTGGAATGTCTGGTATGGATAATGATGTTTATCCAGTTTCTGCTCAAGTTTTAGAAACAACATCTATTTGTGAAATTCCTTTTGATCGGTTAGATGAGCTAGCGGTTAGCTTGCCAACTTTACGTCGTCAGCTTATGCGTATCATGAGTCGGGAGATTCGTGATGATCAACAAATGATGCTTTTACTCTCTAAGAAAACGGCTGATGAGCGTATTGCCACTTTTTTAATTAATCTTTCTGCTCGTTTTCGGGCACGTGGTTATTCTGCTCATCAATTCCGTTTAGCTATGTCACGTAATGAAATAGGTAATTATTTGGGTTTGGCGGTTGAAACAGTTTCTCGTGTTTTTACACGCTTTCAGCAAAATAATTTATTAAAGGCTGAGGGTAAAGAAATTATTATTCTAGATGCGAATAGTCTTTTAGCGTTAGCTGGTGGTAATGGTGAGTTATCAAATTGTAGCGCACAATAATCGGTAATATTTAAAAGAGATGATTAAAATCTCTTTTAAACTGATCAAAAGTGAGTAAAAGCTACTATAATAAATGCAGTCGATGATAGATCATTATTGAAAGTCCTATCATGTCTGATCGATATTGAATGAAATTTTGTAAAGGGTTATTGTATTATTTCGTCAATACTTTTGATGGTATGGTTGAAGGAAATTATATAGTCATCCTTAATATACTATTATTATAATTAGATACGATAAAATCTATTCTAAATTTTAAGAGTTGTATCAGATCACTGACATTTTTTGTCATTTTTCGTCTTATCTTATCATATTAAATTTATTTAAAATATGATGATTATAAAATTATATAAATAAAATCAAGCTGATAAGTATATTCTTTGTTTGGCTTTACTAGTTGGTTTACTTTTTGCTTCCACTAAATTGTGAATACTAAGAGATTAAAGAATGAAAAGGGTTAGTGAGGGTTTTTCATTAATAGAGTTAATGGTTGTTATTACAATTGTTGCAATTTTAGCAGCAGTTGCTATTCCTATGTATCAGGATTATCTAACAAGAGCAAAGTTAGCTGAAGTGTTTACAGTGGCTTCTAGCGTAAAATCTCGTGTTATAGAGTATTATTCAATTAGCCATCAATGTCCTGTTAATACAGGAGGTAATTCTGAGATAGCCCCTACTGATTATGCAACAGCAATTATTCAAGAAATTAATGTTGTTAGCACCAGCGGTGGATGTGATATTAATGTGAAAATTAAGCAAGATGCAGCATTGGCTTCTGAGGTTAGAGGTAAAACAATCAGTTTGCAATTAGTGCCTGCTAATATATCAGGTGCTTTCGCTTGGACATGTACAAGCGATATGTCATCAAATAATATAGGACGGTATTTACCAAAGGTATGTAATTAAATGATTTGCCATATTTAGCCCTCTTTATAGAGGGCTTTTTTTATTTTTTTATTGCGTTAGATAAATCACTACATAGTGATAACACATCATTAATGGCAGTTTGATCTGTTTCTGCTTTTTCAATAAGATTGACAAACGCAGAACCTACTACGACACCATCAGCTAATTTTGCTATATTTCTTGCTTGCTCTGTGGTTTTGATACCAAAGCCTACACAGATAGGGAGTGATGTATGTCGATGGAGTCTTTTGATAGCCTCGCCGATTTGTTCATTAGTTGCACTTCCCGCTCCTGTAATTCCTGCGACAGAAACGTAGTAAACAAATCCTGAACTATTACTTAGTACTCTTGGAAGACGTTGATCATCAGTAGTGGGGGTCGCAAGGCGAATAAAGTCGATACCTTCATTTTGTGCATATACACAAAGATCTGTATCATGTTCAGCTGGTAGATCAACAATAATCAATCCATCGACACCAGCTTGTTTAGCTGCTTTGGTAAAATTTTCTGCCCCAAAATGGTGGATGGGATTAAAATAACCCATTAAAACGATAGGCGTATGTTGGTTACTTTGTCTAAAAGTAGTTACCATTTCTAATGTTTTTAATAAGGTTTGTCCATTTTTTAAAGCGCGTAGTGATGCTTTTTGAATGGTGGGCCCATCTGCCATAGGATCAGTAAAAGGCATTCCTAATTCGATAATATCAGCACCTGCATCTGGTAGTTTTTGCAGTAAACTAAGTGATATTTGATAGTTTGGATCACCTGCAGTGATAAAAGTAATCAGAGCAGTTTGCTTTTTTTCTTTAAGCTTTATAAAACAGTTAGCAATACGGCTCATAATTGATGTTCCTTAATATAATTCATAACAGTTTGCATGTCTTTATCTCCACGCCCAGAGATATTTACGACCATTAAATGATCTTTAGGTAAGTTAGGCGCACGCTTAATTGCCTCTGCTAACGCATGAGCTGACTCAAGAGCAGGGATAATCCCTTCTTGGCGACAACAAATTTGAAAAGCATCCATGGCTTCATCATCATTGATGGCTACATATTCTGCACGTTTTATTTCATGTAACCACGAGTGCTCTGGACCTATTCCTGGATAGTCTAACCCAGCGGAGATTGAGTGAGCATCGATGATCTGTCCATCGTTATCTTGTAGTAAATAAGTACGGTTACCGTGTAGCACCCCTGGTGCTCCACCTGTTAGGCTAGCCGCATGTTTATTTGTTTTTACCCCGTGACCACCTGCTTCTACCCCGATCAATTGGACAAACTGGTCATCAATAAAAGGATAAAATATACCTATAGCATTGGAACCACCACCAACGCAGGCAATAACACTATCAGGAAGTTTTCCTTGCTTTTCTAGCATTTGCTGCTTAGTTTCTTTTCCAATAATAGATTGAAAATCCCGAACCATTGCTGGATAGGGGTGGGGGCCAGCGACAGTCCCAATGAGATAAAAGGTGTCAGCGACATTTGTTACCCAGTCACGTAGTGCTTCATTCATGGCATCTTTGAGTGTTCCAGTCCCCGATTGAACAGGAATGACTTCAGCACCTAATAACTTCATCCGAAAAACATTTGGTTGCTGACGGTTAATGTCAGTAGAGCCCATATATACTGTACAAGGTAAACCAAAACGTGCTGTAACGGTTGCAGAGGCCACTCCATGCATTCCTGCACCAGTTTCTGCAATGATGCGGGTTTTTCCCATGCGTTTGGCTAAAAGAATTTGGCCTATACAATTATTAATCTTATGTGCCCCAGTATGGTTTAATTCTTCGCGTTTGAAATAAATTTGTGCTCCTCCACAATATTTTGTGAGGCGTTCAGCGAAGTAAAGCGGGCTGGGGCGACCAATATAATCCCGTTGAAAGTAGGCAAGCTCTTTTAAGAATTCAGGGTCATTTTTTGCAGCTATGTATGCTTTATCTAGATCTAAGACTAGAGGCATTAATGTTTCGGCGACATAACGGCCACCAAAGGAACCAAACAAACCGTTGGTATCTGGGGCATTATAGGATAATGGCATGGATTACTCCGCTAGCGGTATTAAAAATAATGTTAACTTTGGTAGTTATTATAACAATTTCTTGGTTTTGTTATATAAATACATTTTAAATGTGTATTCAATAACTAATGAAAGAGTCTGATAGTGTGTAAGTTTATATAACTCTATTTAAATTGTCATATGAAGCCAAATTAGATGATTAAGCTTTAACGTATTATTGTATATTAATCGTTAGTATTTTATTAAAATACATAAGCTAGCTAATTAGTTGTGTTATAGAGTTTTTTAGAAATCATTGTGTATTAATAGTTTCGTTGTGCCTGAATGAGTATTATGAGCATTGTTTTTAGCTAAACTTGGTATATAGTTATTTCTTATAATTTTTTTATTTTAAAGAATATCAATAATGAGTTATCTATTCTCCAAAAATAGATAACCCACACTTTCTACAATGAAAGGTTTTCAGCTTACTCGTAAACTACCTCATAATTTGTAGATGCTAATACTGTTCCAGCAGAAACAGGAGATTCTGCATAGTATTTTGCTACAAATGGGATAGTAGCTGTTCCGCTGGAAATATCTACTTGTGATGACATAGTATTATTAGGATCATTAAAGTTAATAATAGAGTTGCTTAAACTATCTGTAACTTGAATTGAAAGATTTTTAGCTGTTCCAGTATTGAGTAAACGACCAGCAAAATTGAAGTATTGCCCAGCAAATAATATTTTAGCATTTACTTTGCCACTGCAGTTAGTAAACTCTAAAGTAAAAGGGGTATCCCCAGCAGTGGTTCCAGTGGTTGCTAAGGCTGCTTCTGCAATGGTAGGCATTACTACGACGGTTGTTCCTGGATTTCCATTAAGAGAAACATTACATGTCTGGCTCGTTACTCGACCTTGAAAATGTAGAACGTTAGCTTGATCTGCTGCGAACGCAACAGGAGTTAAACTAGTTGCTAATAAGGCACTAAGCGCAAGGAGTTTCATTAAAACCTCGTTATATGTTTAATTTATATTGAAAGCTAATACTGTTTTACACTATTCCCTTAATTAGAACTGTACTAGATGCATTTATTGTTTTATAACGTAATTGAATAAAAAAGCCGCACCCAATCTAATAAAATACATGGTGACTTTAATTAGTGTTTGTTTATTATAATATTTTTTTAAAGGAAATGGTATATTTTGTCGAGCTTTCGTTATTTTATTGCTTTGATACTAGATAATTAACTTAAGTTGTTTTAAACAGCATAATATTTACTTTTTATGAAAGGTGCCATTAATGAATGACACCTTTTGATTTTATGGAGTAAGAATTAGTAAAGCGTTATCTCACTACCGGGCCATTTGATATGTGGTGCACCTAATTGTTTTTGATTTAATTTATATAGATCATTATAACCAACACCATATAGCTTACCATCTTCTGTTTCATAAAATAGATGTTCTTTACCGCCACCAATTCTTTTAATTGGGCAGTCTACAGTATGATGTAACGTAGGTTCATTACCATAGATCCATCTAAATGCGCTACCTTCAGTCTGTCCCCATGTAAAGATTCTACCATCTTCAGTGAGAGCGCATGAGCCAACATAGCGGGCAAATAATTGTCGTACGCCTGTCATAATAACGACGGGTTGATCGCTTGAGTTCGCAGTGCTAGGTGAACCACAACCCAGAGAGGCTCTTAGCCCCCATCCGATTACTGTTCCGTCACATAATAATGCTTCACCCCAACCGTTACCACCTGAGATATAGATGATTTGGTCAGCATATTGATCTAAGTTTGTAACGCGTGTTGGCGTGGTGATGATTTGTTGGACTCCATAATTTGTACCCTTAAATCCTAAACCACTCGCTTCATTATCGCCCCAAGCCCATACATGGCCTTGAGATGTTACTGCAAACCCGCCTTCATAAGCAGAGCCGACTAAGCGAGCTACTTCTCCACCTAAATTTACTTGTACAGGAACTCGACTATTTTTCTTAGAGCCGTTTCCAAGTTGGCCATAGGCATTATGTCCCCAAGTCCAAACTCTTCCTGAAGTGTCAAGTGCAGCAGAACAGTATTCTCCTGCACTGATTTGTACGGCATCGGATAGAACTTTTTGTGGCGTTGATACATAAGTTGCTTGGCTACCTGCTTCACCATATAGATTTTGCCCCCAACCCCATACGTCCCCAGAATTTTTAGCGGAGTCAGTTATACATAAAGCCAATAAATGATATGCACCACCTACGATTTGAATTGCGTTAGATAGCCCATTTACCTTTTGTGACTTTTCTTTCATGTTTACGTTTTGTTTGCCGTTTCCTTGTTGGGCTGATCCACGGAATCCCCATACATAAACATCTCCTTTTTTATCAATAGCGGCACCCGTGGTGATTAAATCACCTTCAGAAATTAAATTGGGCATAGTTAAAGGTGATGGTGTGGCTTTTTCTACACGAGCAACAATATTGTAGAGGCCGCTAGCATTAAGAGGTTTGTTTAGTGTAACTGAGTAGGTAGTACCTGCCGTTACATTAAAACTTAGTTCGTAGAAATCATCACCAAGCGATTGTTGACTTCCAGTATTATTAACTTTTAGATCGGGAATAAAACTACCTTTGCCATCAACTGTAACTGTCATTTTACCTGTAGCACGAGGTGTAAATAGATAGATTGGTGTGTTTTTGTTTTGTGATGCAATATGATAAAAAACGATGCCTGTTGGTAGATTAATTTCGGTTACTGTATTTAATCTATTATTTTGATTTAAATAATTGGTTAAGTTAAGCCAGTCTGATTCTGAATCAGGATCCTCAATAAAGCCGTAACACTTGCCTTGGTTTAGAACATCTTCAATAGCTTTGTCAAGAGGCGTTCTACTTCTTGTAGTACTTGTCATAAAATATCCTTCTTTACATTGTTTCGTTGACCTTTAAAAAAATAAAGGGAGTTACCGCTTTGATATATTGTTATATTTTTCAAAGCGAGAGTATTGTAAAGAGGATTTCTGGTTTGAAACCAGAACCCTTAACGTTTTAAAAGTCTGAAAGAATATAAACCAAACGAATTGTATTAGTTTCTAGCGTTAAATCAGATGTTCCCCAACTTTTATAAATAGTCATATGTAATAAATTACCTTGTACTTTCTTGAATGCTCCTTTATAAACTATGCCACTAGTCGTATGGATCTCAATTTTTTTATTAAACGCCTGCTCATTAAGCTGATCTATTGTTGTTAATATTCGTTCAGAAGATTGGATGATGGGTATACTAGTTTTTGTATTTTTTGGTGCTGTTCTTTTAGACAACGCATCAGCTGTCATCCATTCAAATTCTATAGGAATATTTTTTCCATTAATTTTTAAGCTTGGTCGAATAAGGTCGATGACTGCTTGTTCACTCATGTTCTTAAGCTCATTGAAGGAAATATCACCTTTAGGGTTTGTAGAAAAGTAGAGATCTTGGGGTTTTTTCTGATACTCATTAAGTGCATTCATTATATTGTCAGATATGCTCAACTCTAGGCTAGAAACAGTGTCTTTATCTAAGTCTTCTCTATTGAGATATGGAGGAAGTTTATCTACATATTCTTTTAAAGAGATATTTTCTTGTTTTGCACAGTAATCATAAAGTTTTTCTTGGATGATATTATTTTTTATATTAATTTGGAATTCAGGAACTATGTTCTTTTTAGCCGATGGATTAATAATGGAAGTACTTCCATAAAATGATAAAGAGACTTGTAGTGCATCTCTCATATTCATATCGGCATCTAGTTTAACTCGTGTATTAGATATTTTTTTATAACCCATATTTAGATCAAAGATAAAGTATTTGTATCCCATATTATTATAATCTTGAGTAGTCATTTTATTGATTTTGCCACATGGGATGGAAAGAGAGTCATTAAAGATTTTAGCAGCCCATTCAGTTGTGCGCAGGGAGTCAATGTCTACTTTTATACCTTTTATTTTTAAGGTTAGTTCATTAGGGATTTTGCTCCCCCAGTTTTTTACAATGAGGAGCAGTAATTCAAGAATATTGTTAGTCGCTAATTCAATTTTCTCAATTTTGACATTTTGTCCATTAATAAGTAAATTGATATTATCAAGACTTGTACTACCATTAAGAGATGTAGTAATACCTGTGTAATTAAAAGCACCGGGAGGGAGCGCATTTTGTATGTCTTTTGCAGTTTTTTCTGTATAATACCAAAGTAAGGCCTTAGTTCCGCCAAATATAATAAAGGCGACTAGAATGATTAGAAGACATAAGTTACGTAACTTTCTCATGAAAGAACCTGCATCCTTTGGTTATTATCTGTAATATTTTCTAATAATAGAATATTATGTAGGGAACGTCTATAGTGAGTATCGCTCTATATCCATAGTGCTTAATGAAAAACTATAATCATATTTTATAGACAGTCTATTTAATTTAATTTAATTGATGTATTCTTTAGGTATATAAAATTATTTAAGATATTTAGGCCATGTGTTGGTTATTTAATAGAAAGTATATAGATCTGTGAGTTATTTATCGATAGAGTTTAGTGTTGCCTTTCCGATCTTTTTTTTATTGTATTGGATACTCATTAAAAAGCCTGCCCTCCAAAATGTATTGCTGTTAATAGCAAGCTACGCTATTGTCGCAACATTTGATATAAAATTTCTAGCTATCTTAGTAACATATAGTGTAGTTTTATATGTTTTGTCATTTCCTATTTATTATAGTAAAAAAAGAAACGGCCTTTGGTTAGCTTTGGCGATTTCAGTAGCTATCATTAACTTGTGCTTTTTTAAATATTTTGATTTTTTTAGAGTACAAGTACAATCCATGGTTAACACATTAGGCATAGATTATGCTATTCCGGGTGTTGAAATTTTATTACCCATTGGTATTTCTTTTTATACTTTTCACTCGATTAGTTATCTAGTGTCTTTGCGAAAAAAAGAGATTTCTATTCCTTCACCGCTTGACTTTGCATTATTTTTATCTTTTTTTCCTAGTTTAATTGCCGGCCCTATCAACAGAGCGAAAGACTTTTTACCACAGATTCAAGTGGAACAGCCAAGAGAAGTTGGTAGTTATAATAAGGCATTTGTGTTGGTTTTATTAGCCTTAATAAAGGTGCTTTGCTTAAACACAGTCTTAGCAGATAATTTCGTGGATCCAGTTTTTGCTAATCCAAGTAGCTATAATTCATTAGATATTTTATTGGGTGTCTATGGGTATGCATTACAAATCTTTTTTAATTTTTCGGGTTATACCGATCTTGTGACAGCGATCGCCCTTTTATTGGGGTTTCAGTTACCTAAAAACTTCAATATGCCTTATTTCGCTAATAATTTAAGAGATTTTTGGCAGCGTTGGCATATGAGCCTTTCATCTTGGATAAGGGACTATATCTATATTCCTTTGGGAGGAAGTCGTAAAGGTTTTGGCCGTACACAGGTTAACTTGTTTATTGCTATGACTTTATCGGGTTTATGGCATGGTGCTAGTTTTGCTTTTATCATTTGGGGTATTATTCATGCTATCGGTGTAGTACTGCTAAATATAGGGGATCGTTATTTAGGACGAAATTACTTAACCAATTTTTCACCATGGTTGGCGCGTTTTATTACTTTTCAATACGTTTGTGTTGCTTGGGTGTTTTTTAGGTCTGCAACATTATCGGATTCTTTGGAGCTATTTAGTGCCTTTGTATATAACGTTACAAGTGTTGCATTGAGTTTTAATATATTTCTATATTTTCCGCTACTATTGTTGGCTTTTTTTGCTTATCCTTTTTTGGCAAAGCTACCTCCGTTATTGATTCAGTTATTAGATCGAGTTTCTTGGGTATATTTACCCATTGTTTGGGTCATTATTTTGCTATTGGTTTTAACGACAGCACCAGCGGGTATTCCTAACTTTATTTATGCAAGTTTCTAGATATGATGGTAGCTAATAAGAAATTTTTAAAAGCATTTTATTTATTGATAGTAACCATGCTGTTGCTTTTATGGCTAGAACAACGCTCAATAAACGCTTATTGGATACAGACATATCACCGAAATAGCCCTTTAGCTGTTTTTGACTATAGTGATGTTTGGCGTAAGGGTGGAGATATTGCTAGTTTTTTGAACTCTCATCTAGATGTCATACAAAATGAAATGAAAGATGTCAATGAAGAGATTGTTATTGGTTTTAATGATAAACTCTTTGAATCCTTAGAACATTATTTTGATGGAGGAGTAAAATATAAGTTACTCCTCGATATGCCTGCGATGTTTCGTACAGATATATTTTATGTCATTCCACAAAAACCGTTTATTGATATCGTTGCACTGGAGGGGCAACGAAAAGTAAATGAAGTATCTTCTAAGGATAACCTATTAGTTATTAACAAAAAAGAAGAGCTGGAAACCAAGGAAGATTCACGATTATTAATTGAAAAAGGGCAAAAAGTTTTTTTTGTGGGCGACTCTTTAATGCAAGGCGTAGCTCCTCATGCGATGAGAATTCTTTTAAAGCAGCATGGTATTGAAAGTATTAATTTAAGTAAGCAAAGCACAGGGTTATCCTATCCTAAATTTTATAATTGGCCCGAAGTGGCAAAAGATACCTTTATAAAAAATCCTGATATTAAATTAATGGTTGTTTTTATGGGGCCAAACGATCCATGGGATTTCCCTGTGGCTAGGAGTAAAAGGTTTTTTAAATTCAAAACTCCAGAATGGGAGGGAGTATACCGCGCACGCATTCAACAACTTATTAATGCGGCTACAGATCATGGAGCTAAAGTGCTATGGGTTGGCGCCCCTAATGTTAAAAGTGATAAGTTGAATGAGGGGATGATATACCTTAATACAATTTATCTGTCACAAGTAACTATAGCCAAGCAACATTATACAATTTCTAATGATGTTCTCGGTATGTTTGATAACAAGTTTGTTAAGTTTATGCAAATACCCAATCGGGGAAATGTAACATTACGAACTGATGATGGAACGCATTTCACAACGATTGGGCAAAAGCGTATAGCAGATAAAATTATATCTTTATTGCGCTTTGTAGATGCTACGGAGCCTCTAGATAAATGAAAAAACTAAAGCAGTTGGTAGGTATAATGCTGATAGTAGGGTTTGCTTTCCCTGCTGCAGTGTACGCAGTAGAATCATCTCCTGTTATAAATTTTCATGAACCTAATCTTTTTAAGTTAAAAAATAAACTGGTTAATGTTAAGAATAAAGTAGCACCTCCTGACTCTGTTTTAAGAATTACTCAGCTAGGTGACTCTCATACAGCAGCGGATATTTTTACGGGCGCTTTGAGGCAAAGTTTTCAACAAGATTATGGTAGTGCCGGTATTGGCTGGATTAGCCCCATCAATGTGTATGGTCAGCGTAATACACAGGTCTATTATAATGCACTGGATTGGACATTAACTTCAAGCCGCTCAACGGTTGCTAATGACTATCCCATGGGAGGTTTTATTGCCACCCCTGCAGTTGCCAATGCACAATTAACAATCAGCTATAATGTAGATGAAAAGCCTAGTTTATGGAATGCTACGTTCTTAGTGAAGCAATTAAAAAAAGGAAAACCACTGAAATTAGTGGATGGTATGAATTATGAGGTTGTGCTTGATACAAAAGGGCAAACAGGTTGGCAATATGTAAGCGCTTTTGTAATGCTTCCTCTAACAATTACGGCTGAATCTGCTGAATCTGCAAAGTTAGGTGGTATTTGGTTAGAAAAAAATGGTGCTCCAGGGGTTGTGGTGTCGCCAGTTGCTTTGAATGGCGCTAAGCAGTCGATTTGGACGCATTGGCGTCGTGATTGGACTAATGATTTAGCTAAAATAAAAAGTGACCTTATTATTATTGCTTATGGTACAAACGAAGCATTTGAAACTCCTTTTAATGCAGTGAGATACAAACAGTTTTTAATAGACAGTATCAAGGAGATTCGTAAGAAGTCCCCAACCAGTGTCATTTTAATTGTTTCTCCCCCAGATAGCATGCTAAGGAATAAGATTAGGCGGGGTGCTTCGTGTCAAGCTATGCAACCTCCGAATTTATCTATTATTCGTAAGGTTCAGAAAGAAGTCGCTAAACAACAGCATACCTTGTATTGGGATTGGTCCGCCGTGATGGGGGGGATGTGTGGTATGCGAAATTGGGTTGCTAAAGGGTTAGGTAATAAGGACCATATACACTTAACAGCTAACGGTTATCAGCAGAGTGCTGATCAACTTTATAAATCACTGTCTGAAGTGCTAAGATAATATATTTTTTAGTGTTGTTACACTATAATGCCTCATAATTTATGGTGGATAGCCCGTTATTGGGCCATCTTGCATTATCCTTTTTGATTTATTAAGTGTGAGTAGAATGCCACATTTTTTTCGTAGTCCTTACTGGTTATTTGTGTTGCTATTAGCCTTATTGGTTGGCTTGCAACATCGGCTATGGTTTGGTGAAAATGGAATTTATCAGACAGCAGAGTTAAGAAAAAAAATTGAAGCACAGCAACTAGAAAATAAGAAACTATTAGAAAAGAATCAACGTTTAGAGGCTGAAGTTGTAGAGTTAAAAAAAGGTACTGAAACAATTGAGGAAAAGGCTAGGCACGATTTAGGCATGGTTAAAGATGGTGAAACACTCTATATTGTACCCAATGAAAAATAATCAATTGCCTTCTTTCTGGGTCGTTATTCCTGCGGCTGGGATTGGTAGTAGGATGCGCTCAACTATTCCAAAACAGTATTTTACATTAGGTAATTTAACCGTTTTAGAGCATACCCTTGCTTGCTTTTTAGATCATCCCCAGTTATTGGGTATTGTTGTTTGTTTATCAAAAGATGATCAGTGTTGGTCAGAATTGTCTGTGAGCAAGCATCCTTTGATTCAAGTCGCTGAGGGTGGGGGAGAGCGTGCTGATTCAGTTTTGTCTGGGCTTATGGCTTTATCTGAACAAGCCAAACCAGATGACTGGATACTTGTCCATGATGCGGCAAGACCTAACTTAACTAGAGAGGATCTAGATAAGCTACTATTTGTTGTTAGTAAGGACACCGTGGGTGGGTTATTAGCAACACCTGCTAGGGACACGCTTAAACAGATAGATAGCCAAGGTCGTGTTATAAAAACATTAGATAGGAAGGTGATCTGGCAGGCATTGACTCCTCAAATGTTCCATTTCCAACAATTAACCTGCGCGTTACAACATGCACGTAAAATGGGAATGATCATTACGGATGAAGCATCTGCTATTGAAGCGATGGGATTCTCTCCGTTATTAGTTGAGGGGCGTAGTGATAATTTAAAAATAACCCATCCTGAGGATCTTCAATGGTTAGTACCTTATTTAGTAACAACAAAATAGATAGTAACATTTATTAATGAAGCATTAGCATTTAATCGTAATTATTTCTAAAGAGAAGAACGCATGATAACGACAAAACAAACCACTTTAATAAAAATGGCAGCGGTAGCTTCTGTTACAACTGCTATTGTACTTTTATTAATCAAGGCGGTTGTTTGGTGGTTTAGTGGTTCAGTTAGCTTATTAGCAGGATTAGCAGATTCTGCATTAGATAGTTTAGCTTCATTACTCAATTTAATAGCGATTACTATTGCTTTAAGGCCCGCCGATTTTAATCATCGTTTTGGACATGGGAAAGCGGAAGCTTTAGCCGGATTGGCTCAGTCTGTCTTTATCTTGATTAGTGCGCTCTTCATCTGTTGGGAAGGTATCAAGCATTTAATTAATCCTGTTGCAATAGAGAATACTCATTGGGGTATAGTTGTGATGGCCTTTTCTTTAATGGTTACGTTGATTTTAGTTAGTTTTCAGCGTCATGTTATTAAACAAACAGGTTCAACAGCGATCACAGCAGATTCATTACATTATAAAACTGATATTTTAGTTAATATCAGTATCTTATGTGCACTATTTCTCAGCCTATATGGTTGGCAAGGTTTTGATGCAATTTTTGGTATATTAATTAGCTTTTATATTCTTTGGAGTGCTTTGGAAGTAGGAAAAGAGGCAGTAGAGATTTTGATGGATAAGGAGTTACCAAAAAAAGTAACAGATGAAATGATACAGATTGCTAAATCAATACCACAAGTCATCAATGTGCATGATTTAAAAACACGTAAATCAGGAACGCAATGGTTTATCCAGCTACATGTTGAACTTGCCTCAACAATGACACTGGATGAAGCACACCGTCATTGTATTGTGGTAAGAAAATTATTACAGGAGCGTTGGCCATCATCTGATGTAATAATACATGCAGATCCTAGATAATATGCTATTTATACAATATCTTAATGGATAATTATCAGGTAAAATAATGGTTCAAATTATATAGTAATTAAAGTGTTTAGAAGGAAAGGCTGTGATGAAATATTTGATAACCACATTGGGACTAATGAGTGCGATATGCACTTTGCCTGCATTGGCTTTTGAATCCACTACGGATATTGTTGTACGTTCATTATATGCTACTCAACAGGTTAGCTCTAGCTTCTCTAATGACAAGATTATTCTTGCTGCTCAAGGCGATGCAGCAACTTTTATTGCCACTAAGGGAGAAATTCGTGGTGCTCATATTGAGGCAGCAATTAATAAGATACGTACACAGTATCCAGACTTGAAAATAACCGATATCGAGTTAGCAGAAGCTATACTTGCTCAATAGAGTATTAAAAAATGATGAAGAAACTATTATATATAATGTTAGCATTATCAACACTATTGATTACATCTAATGCCTATGCTATTGATCAAACAAAAGATGTTTTAAATATTACCACCAGAGCATTTGGTCGAAGCCTTGATTTTACTTCAGATACAACTACATCAACTCGAGATAAATTTAAGTTAGTTGAGATAGCAAAGCAAGATGCAGCCGCTTATGTTGGGTCAGGTGGAAAAATCCAAGGACCTTATTTAACAAAAGCATTTGAAATTATCCGTGCAGATTATCCTCAAGCAAAAAATATGTCAGATATAGAGTTAGCAAAAGCGATATTAGCGATATAGGTGATTAGTATTTTTAAATATTGTTTAGCTGCTATAAGTATTTTTATTTATAGTAGCTATTGTTTTGCAGAGCTTTCTTTATCTCTCAATAAAAAAAACCTATCGAAGCAAGAGATACAAGTATCTAACCAGCTCCTCAATGAAGCGCGTGCGATGCTTCCTCCCTCTTTTATCAATAGTTTTTCTCATCAAGTAGTGGTTACGTGGTCAGAAAATTTACCTTCTGAGGCTTATGGTCGAACAAATGGACGTTATGCACTGCTCTTAAATAAACAGCTATTACCTTCTCTTGTTGATGGTAGTGCCGTGAAAACTGAAAACGGACGTCCTCATAAAACAATACGTAAAGAGTTGTTAGCAACTGTTATTCACGAGTTATCACATTTATATGATGATGGTGGCTTTTTTACTGCCCAACAAAAGCCACAAATTTATTATTGTCAACGATTAGCAAAAACTCAAGGAACTGAGGCGCTACCTAGCTATTGTCTAGGGTTTTTAGGGCGACATTTTACAATCAGTGATGACGCAAATTTTTTAGATTTAGCGGGATGGCCGTTGCTGATTGGTGAGGGGGAGTTAAGAGATAACCAAAATACCCGTGTCGATAGAACGCCAGACCAGTATGAGTTGACTAATCCTAAAGAATTTATGGCCGTCAATATGGAGTATTTTTTATTAGATAAGGATTATGCTTGCCGCCGCCCAAGACTAAATAGCTGGTTTATAAAGCACTTTGATTGGCAACCGCCACAACAGCAGTCTTGTGCACAAGATTATGTCTATTTATTTGCTAATGATGAACCTAATAAGTCACCATTGGAACATCTCGATCCTGAGCGCGTCTATGAAGTAGATTATTTATTTGCCACTGCCAACAATGATTGGATGAGTCGTTGGGGGCATAGTATGCTGCGTCTAGTCATTTGTGCTCCAGATAGACCGCGCGGTCCAGATTGCCGTTTAGATCTGGAGTATCATCGGGTATTATCTTATCGAGCATTTATAAATGACTTGCAAATATCGAGCATCAAAGGGTTGACAGGAAATTATCCTTCAAGACTTTTTATTTTACCTCTAAACCAAGTTGTCGATGAGTATACTAAGCTAGAGTGGCGGCCTTTAGAGTCTGTCCCTTTAAAGTTGTCTCGTGATCAGATTGTATCTCTTGTCGAGCAGGCTATAGAGCTTCATTGGAGTTATGATGGTAATTACTATTTTTTAACAAATAACTGTGCTGTAGAAACATTAAAGCTATTGCGAACGGGTACGCAGTTGCAGAGTTTGAAAACACTCAACACGCTTACCCCCAGTGGTTTGTTAGGTTTATTAGAGTCGAGAGGTCTTGCTGATGGATCTGTACTAAAAGACAGACAAGAGGCTATGAGGCTTGGTTACTTTTTTGATTCCTACCGCGATCGTTATGAAATGATGTTTCAAGTCATTAAACAAAAGCTACCTATTCCTGATAACTCGGTAGAAGAGTGGTTACAGCGCTCTGCACAATCAAGACAACAGATTTTTAAGCAGGCAGATTTACGCAGTAGTGCTGCGCTGATATTATTAGAGCAAGCCGCTATACGTAGGCAGACACTATTAGTTTATCAAATACTAAAAGAGCGATATTTAAAGCCCGTATCAAGTTCTGACAAGCAACCGCATTTACTAAAGGCAGAGCAAGGCATTCAGCAACTTATCGAGCGTAGCGCATTTTTAACTCGCCCCGCAGGATTATTAAAAAATGGTTATGGGCTGCCATTACCTAGCGAAATTGTTGTCTTGTCAAAAGATAGTTTGGCTGAGCAGCAACAACTGGATGAAGTGATGTTATCTTTGCGTGACCAAATTAAAGTGCTTTTGCCACCTGAATTAGTCAAAGAGTTGGACGGGACAGAGAAGAATATTAAACTACTCAGCGAACAGTTAAGAGCTCTACATAAAGCAGATGGTGGATTAGAGTTACATTCTTTAAAAGAATAATGAATTGAAAATGACATAATAAAATCGATAGGTATAAAGATGTATGTTCAATGGCTAAAAAGTTTTTCTGATAAATTACATCCGAGAGCATGGGATTTTGTGCAATTGATTCGACTTGAGAAACCGATAGGTATTTATTTGTTACTCTGGCCTACTTTGACAGCTTTATGGATTGCAGGCGCAGGTCAACCTTCTATTAAAAATGTTATTATTTTTTTTATAGGTGTTGTATTAATGCGGTCAGCTGGTTGTATTATTAATGACTTTGCCGATCGTGATTTTGACGGTCATGTGGAGCGTACTAAAGCGAGACCCTTGGCAGGAAAACGAATCTCTTCAAAAGAGGCCTTTGTATTCTTTTTTATTTTATTATTGATTTGCCTCTTGCTCGCTATGTGTACTAATTTAGCAACTATTTATTTGTCATTTGGTGCAGTAGCTGTTGCTGCAACCTATCCTTTTATGAAGCGTTTTACTCACTATCCTCAAGTGGTTCTAGGTGCGGCGTATTCATGGGGGATTTTGATGACATTTACAGCGCAAGAAGGTTTTTTACCTTGGTACGGATGGATTCTTTTCTTTGCTAATGTTGCATGGACGATAGGTTTTGATACTTACTATGCGATTTCTGACCGAGAGGATGATTTAAAAATAGGTATAAAATCGACAGCTATTGCTTTTGGGGAGAATGATCGATTAATCATTTTTATTTTACAGAGTGTGAATTTAATTGGTTTTATTGTTGTTGGGCTATATTTAAATTTTAATGTTTATTTCTATATGGGTATTCTTGTTGCGCTGTTATGTTTTATTTGGGAATATAAGTCAACTACTGACTCAAACCCTATGGGTTGCTTTAATGCTTTTCTGCATAATCATTGGGCGGGGCTTGCTATTTTTATAGGGGTAATCATAAATTACATGGTGCAATAATAAATATTTGCTCAGAATACTTGCACATAATGTTAATAGACTGCATGATATAACGCTTCATTAATAACAGTTAAAAAAATATGGACCCTGATACGAACAGTTTGCTTTTTTACTCCTCAGATATTTTATTAGTTTTATTTGCCCTTTTCCTAGTATTACTTAATGGCTTCTTTGTTGGCGCTGAGTTTGCTATGGTCAAACTACGTGCGACGCGCGTAGAAAGTTTGGCCAAGGTGAACGGTTGGCGCGGGCGTATCCTTAAAAAAGTTCATAACCAATTAGATGCTTATTTATCCGCATGTCAGCTAGGGATTACTTTAGCCTCGCTCGGATTAGGCTGGGTAGGAGAACCCGCTTTTGCGGAACTTATTACGCCACTTTTAAACCTATTGGATGTTAAGTCTCCAGAGGTTATTAAAGGTGTTTCTTTTTTTACAGCCTTCTTTGTTATTTCATACTTACATATTGTTGTTGGTGAATTAGCTCCGAAATCTTGGGCAATTAGACAGCCAGAAAGGCTCTCACTATGGACTGCGGTGCCATTGTATTTGTTTTATTGGAGTATGTATCCCGCCATTTGGTTACTTAATCACAGTGCTAATGCCATTTTGCGAATAGCAGGTCAGTCTGAGATAAATGATAATGAACATTACTACACACGGGATGAGCTAAAGCTTATTTTACACTCAAAAGGTGCTCGTAATGCTCAAAGTGGTGAAATGCAAGTTCTTGCCTCTGTGGTTGAGATGGCGGAATTAGAGGTTGTTGATTGGGCAAACTCTCGTGAAGATTTAATTTATATTGAGTCGATTGCTTCTCTAGATGATGTTTTAGAAATAGTAAAACGTTATAAATATAGCCGCTATCCTATTTATGATGTAGCGACGGCTGAGTTTATTAGTATATTACATATCAAAGATTTGCTATTAGAGTTGGCTACTGCTCATGGCGAAGCGATGGACTTTAAGCTTGATCTTGAGGACTTATCCCGTCCTATTGAAAAAGTTTCTAAAAGAATGCCTTTGGGCGCTTTGCTTGAGCATTTTAAACAAGGCGGAGTACATTTTGCTTTGGTTGAAGAGGCTGATGGTAAAGTGGTTGGCTTCTTAACGATGGAAGATGTATTAGAGGTGCTGGTCGGTGATATTCAGGATGAGCACAGGAAAACAGAGCGTGGAGTTTTAGCATTCCAACCCGGAAAGCTCTTAGTGAGAGGAGATACACCTCTTTTCAAGATTGAGCGTTTATTAGGTGTTGATCTTGACCATGTTTCTGCTGAGACTATGGCGGGTTTAATTTATGAGACACTTAGTCGGGTTCCTCAAGAGGAGGAAGTGCTTGAAACAGAAGGATTAAGCATTACAGTAAAAAAAATGAAAGGTCCAAGAATTTTATTGGCTAAAGTAACGAAACTTGAAGAAAGTAATCTTCATAAATGATATAGCGTAGATGATTATTTGCTATCCTCCATATAGATAGTTTTGCTAGTAACTGGTTGGGTAAATTCGTAGGGAATGGATATTACGGACATACCTGTGTTACGCTGGATGACGAAGTGTAAATGAGGGCCTGTACTACGGCCAGTATTTCCTGATAAGGCGATAAAGTCCCCGACTTTGACTTTATCTCCCTCTTTCGGGGAAATAGAGCCTCTTTTAAGGTGTAAGTAGACACTCATTGTTCCATCGCTATGTAGGATACGAATGAAGTTTCCAGCAGGGTTATCTCCTTTGTCGGTTTGGCTATTTTCGACTTTTATGGCGATCCCTGAGCGTGCTGCAATAATAGGTGTTCCTTCAGGCATACTAATATCTCTTGCATAGCGCCCTTTGGGACCATTGTGGCTGAATTTTCCTGAAGGCCCTTGTGATTGATAAAATGGGCCTCCTCTCCAAGGCAATGGATATCTGTAGGGTTCTGGTCTAAGTCTGGGGTCTCCTAATGCGTAAGAAAGTACAGGTTTATAGTGCATAGGCTTTGACTTATCATAAGGAGCTAGTGTTACCAAGCGTATTTCCTTTCTAGCAGGTAGGATCCAGTGTAATTCTTTATTAGTCGCGCCGACAACATTGGTTAACTCTTCCAGCTTCAATTTAATTTCAACAGGAGCATAAAGATCATTTTTTATCTTTAATGTTTCTCCACCCTCATGCTTTACGATGTTTAAGTGTACTTGATTCTCAATGTGTTCAATAATTTCATCATTGAATTCAACAGTTTTTGAGCCTGGAAGTGCTTGGTCAGTGTAGGTAATAACACCATTTTTGTCTATATGCTGATAGATTGTAGGAGTAGCTATAACACAACAAGAGTAGCAAAATATGAGTGCAAAAAAATATTTATTTTGCCTTAAACTTATAGCCATATATTTTATAATCCCCATCCCATAATAAGCTGTATTTAATTTAAATTAAAATAAATCAGGCGTTATCCTATTATTTATTCGTAACAATATTATATAATAGTGGCTACTAGAAGTACTGAAAATTCTTAATTATTTATTGACGTTACGTAGTATATTTTGTTCTAAGAATGAGTAATGTCCGTTACAATTAATGTTTAAAAAAGGAGTATATATGAAATATACTATTTTATTGATATCAAGTTTACTGGTTCTTTCTTTTTCAGCTATTGCACAATCAACCTACCGTTGGGTAGACTCCAATGGTCAAGTTCATTACAGTTCAAAACCTCCAGCGGTAGTTGAGGCTAATGTTAAAAAGCCAGAGGCTAAAGAGGAAACAACAGCGTCATTAGCTGCTAGACTTCGAGCAGAAGAAAAAGCAAAACAAGAAAATCAAAAAGAGCAAGTTAAAGATAATCAGGTAGATAAGAAAGAAGTTGATGATAAACAAGCAGCTTATAATCAGGCAGCTCAAGAAAAAGCAGCTCAGGATGGCGCGCAGTTGAAAGTAGTTTGTGAGAGTATGCGAAAAGATCTAGCTACTTATACCAACTATCCACGAGCTAAGGTAAATGTAGATGGTGTGGTAAGGCGTTTGACTTCTGAAGAGCTATCCACCAAAATTAATGACTTGCAAAGTAAGATTAAAGAAAACTGCCAAGATTACTAAGCAACAGAAAGAGTTATAGTATTGCTTTTAACGTAAAAATTTAATTAAGTTAGTGTTTTATTCTGAGAGTATACATTAGCTTGGTAAAATAAATTAAAAAATTTCTTTTTATTGCGATTTTATTTTAAAATGGCATGTTTTTTTGGTTGGTCTTGGATTTTTATAGCGAATTTTTCCCTGTGGGGCTAATAGCGCTTGACTTATGATCCATTAACTACAACAATAATAGCCAGAGCACTAATTATTGTTAGTTTAGAAATAACAGAGTTAGTAACATGGCGCTTACCAGCGCCGACTTTAGTTTACCCATAATGCGTTACCTCGCTTCGGGTTAGAAAACTCGCCACAATGAGTTTTCTTAAGTTTATTAGCTAGCAGCTGATATAGTCGGCGATTTTTTCGTGCATGTTTTGCTAGTGAAGGACTTATATACCTAAATTTAGTGAGTAATGGCTTAACGAGGTAAACAAGCGTGGAATTATTATCTGGCGCGGAAATGGTTGTTCGTTTTTTACGCGATGAAGGTGTAAAATATATATACGGATATCCCGGTGGCGCATTATTACATCTTTATGATGCATTGTTTAAAGAAAAAGAATTAACACATATTTTAGTTCGTCATGAGCAAGCAGCAACCCATATGGCAGATGGATATGCTCGTGCAACGGGTAAAGCGGGTGTCGTATTTGTTACCTCTGGTCCTGGTGCTACAAATGCCGTTACAGGTATAGCTACGGCATTTATGGACTCTATCCCGATGGTTGTTATTTCTGGGCAGGTAGCTACTTCATTAATAGGTTCTGATGCATTTCAAGAAGTTGACATGGTGGGAGTTTCAAGACCTATCGTAAAACATAGCTTTATGGTTAGGCATGCATCAGAAATTCCTGAAATTATGCGAAAGGCTTTTTATATTGCTGAATCGGGAAGACCAGGGCCTGTTGTTGTTGATATACCTAAAGATACTTGCAATCCTGCAGAAAAGTTCGAATATGTTTTTCCAAAGCATGTGAGGTTACGCTCGTATAATCCAGTCCAGCGTGGACACTCAGGTCAGATTCGTAAAGCTGCAGAGTTATTGCTATCAGCAAAAAGACCTGTGGTTTGTTCAGGTGGTGGGGTGGTTTTAGGCTTTGCATCAGCACAGATAACTGAGTTAGCTCGTAAATTAAATTTACCTGTTGCTAATACATTAATGGGCTTAGGTGGTTATCCTGGATCAGACAAACAATTCATTGGCATGCCGGGAATGCATGGTAGTTACACAACTAATATGGCTATGCACCACAGTGATGTTATCCTTGCTGTAGGAATGCGTTTTGATGATCGAGTTACGAATGATATAAAAAAATTCTGCCCTAATGCAAAAATTATCCACATTGATATTGATCCTGCTTCTATTTCGAAAACAATTAAAGCAGATATCCCTATTGTAGGGCCTGTAGATAATGTTTTATCCGAAATGATAGCTGTAGTGAATGAGCTTACCTCGGAAAAGCCTCCAGAACAATTAGTTGATTGGTGGAAACAAATTAATGAATGGCGTAGTAAAGGGTTATTCCCATATGATAAGGATGATCAAAGTATCATAAAGCCAGAGTTTGTTATTAATACGCTTTATGACGTAACTAAAGATAGCGATACATATATAACCTCTGATGTTGGTCAGCACCAAATGTTTGCGGCACAACACTATCTTTTTGACAAGCCTAACCGATGGATAAACTCAGGCGGTTTGGGAACCATGGGGTTTGGTTTCCCCGCTGCTATGGGAATAAAGTTAAGTTTTCCTGATGCAAATGTAGCTTGTGTAACAGGTGAAGGTAGCATTCAGATGAATATTCAGGAGCTTTCTACCTGTTTGCAATATGATTTACCAGTTAAAATTATTTGCTTAAATAATGGTGTTTTGGGAATGGTCAGACAATGGCAAGACATGCAATATAATAGCCGTTACTCTCATTCCTATATGACATCACTACCAGACTTTAAAAAATTGGTTGAGTCTTATGGGCATGTAGGCATTAATGTTGAGGATGCATCGCAGCTACATGGCGCTATGCAAGAGGCTTTCTCTTTAAAAGATCGCCTTGTGTTTATGAATATCAAAACAGATGCAAGTGAACATGTTTATCCTATGCAAATTCGTGATGGTTCAATGCGCGATATGTGGTTAAGTAAAACGGAGCGTACCTAAATGCGTCATACAATCTCTTTACTTATGGAGAACGAACCTGGTGCTTTATCGCGTGTTATTGGTTTATTCTCCCAGAGAAATTACAACATTGAAAGTTTGACAGTAGCAGCAACTGAAGATCCAACAGTGTCTCGATTGACCTTGACAACTCAAGATAAGCCAGAGGTTATAGAGCAGATTACTAAAAACCTTAATAAGTTAATTGAGGTTGTTAAATTAGTCAATCTATCAGAAAGCGATCATATTGAGAGAGAGCTTCTATTAATCAAAGTCAGAGCGTTAGGCTCACAAAGATCGGAAGTAAAACGAACGGCCGATATTTTTAGAGGTCAAATCGTGGATGTGACTCCTAATTTATATACGATACAATTATCGGGAAATAGCAATAAAGTGGATAACTTTATCGCTGCTATTGGAACAATGTCGACGATTGTTGAGGTAGTTCGCACTGGTGTAACGGGAATCTCAAGAGCAGATAAAGTTTTAAGTATTTAAAATAAATGTTCAGAAAAGATTTATTTTTTAATATATCTAACAAGTTAATTATTAACATTTTAAACTTAAAGGAAAATATAAATGCGTGTTTTTTATGATAAAGATTGTGACCTTTCAATTATCCAAGGCAAAAAAGTAGCAATTATCGGTTATGGTTCTCAAGGCCATGCACATGCTTGTAACTTAAAAGATTCTGGCGTTGATGTGGTTGTTGGTTTACGTAAACACTCAGCAACAAGAGCAAAAGCTGAAGCTCATGGGCTTAAAGTTGCTGATGTGCCAGATGCAGTAGCTTCTGCAGATGTGGTAATGATCTTGACTCCAGATGAGTTTCAAAGTCAACTTTATAAAGAAGAGTTAGAACCCAACCTAAAAAAAGGTGCTACATTAGCTTTTGCACATGGTTTTGCTATTCACTATAACCAAGTCGTACCACGTCCAGATTTAGATGTTATTATGATCGCTCCTAAAGCGCCTGGACACACTGTACGTTCGGAATTTGTTAAAGGTGGTGGTATTCCTGATTTAGTAGCTGTATATCAAGATGCATCAGGTAATGCTAAAAATGTTGCTTTATCCTATGCGAGCGGTATAGGTGGTGGTCGTTCAGGTATTATAGAAACAACATTTAAAGATGAAACAGAAACAGACCTTTTTGGTGAGCAAGCTGTATTATGCGGTGGTTGCGTAGAATTAGTTAAGGCAGGTTTTGACACATTAGTTGAGGCAGGGTATGCCCCAGAAATGGCATATTTTGAATGTCTACATGAGTTGAAGTTAATTGTTGATTTAATGTATGAGGGTGGTATCGCTACAATGAACTACTCTATTTCTAATAATGCAGAGTTTGGTGAATATGTCACAGGTGCTAAAGTGATTAATGAAGAGTCACGTAAGGCAATGCGTGAAGCATTAAAGAATATTCAAAATGGTAATTATGCAAAAGCTTTTGTTGCTGAAGGGGCAACCAGCTATCCAATGCTAACTGCGCATCGTCGCTTGACGGCAGCGCATCCAATTGAACAGGTGGGTGAACGTTTACGCGCAATGATGCCTTGGATTGCTGCAAACAAATTAGTTGATAAATCTAAAAACTAGTTAATTAGTAATTTTGAAAACGCGGCATAAGCCGCGTTTTTTATTTTTTGAAAAGAAATAAAAATTAACAATGAGATGGATAAGGTTATTTATTTTGCATGTTTTACACATCGTTACGTAAAAATAGGTCAGAGAATTCCACTTATTCAAAATCAGAATATTTTTATAATCTTTAAGTAAGATAATCATAAATATTTACTTTTACTTATTTAATATATAATGACTGAAAATGTTTGGCATAACTTATTACAATAGTTATATCTAAGAAATGATTTATGAAAATATTCTATGATATATGTATTAAGAAAAATGATAACGCTTAAGGAGTATTTTTATGACAGATCAACCTAATGAACAAAGTAGTGAGACATCTAAAATAACGATTCCGGTTGATGAGTACATTGAAGAGGTTTCTGATGAAAAAGGGCAAAAAATACCTAGAAAAGGTGTGTATTTGCTGCCAAATCTATTCACTACTGCTGCATTATTTGCAGGATTTTATTCGATTGTTAGCGCAATGTATGCCCCTGTCGCATTAAGTCAAGAGGGTATAGAGGTAGCTAGAGATTACTTTACCTATGGCGCCATTGCTATTTTCATTGCCATGATACTGGACGGGCTAGATGGGCGGGTAGCCAGATTTACTAATACCCAAAGCGCTTTTGGTGCAGAATATGATTCTTTATCTGATATGGTAGCTTTTGGATTGGCTCCTGCAATACTAGCCTTCCAATGGTCATTATCAACATCAGGAAAAATAGGGTGGATGGTAGCATTTATTTATGTTGCTTGTGCAGCATTAAGATTGGCTAGGTTTAATGTGCAAATAGGATCTGTGGATAAGCGCTACTTCATAGGACTGGCTAGTCCTTCAGCTGCCGCTGTCGTTGCAAGTAGTGTATGGTCTTTCAATACGCTTGAATTTTCAGGTGAAAATCTAGTGTACTTGATGTTACCTCTAGTAGCGGCATCTGGATTATTAATGGTTAGCAATATAAAATATTACAGTTTTAAAACATTTGATATGAAAGGCAGAGTACCATTCATAGCGATACTTATCATCATATTATTATTTGCTGTTATTGGTACAGCTCCTGCTTATGCCTTATTATGCATCTTCTTAGCTTATACTGTCTCAGGACCAATACAATATTTATTGAGTTTTAAAAAGAGAGTTGATTTACAAAAAACAGTTGACAAGGCTGAATAAATCTATAAAATGTTTCGTCCTTGCTACGTAAAAATTTTTTCGATTTAAGTTAAAAACAAATCAAAAAAAAGATTAAAGATACGTTGACAAAGATAAAAAAAGGCGTAGAATGCGCGCCTCGTCTGAAGTTGAAAGCAAACGCAGACAACCGTTCTTTAACAAAATAAATCAAGTAAATCGTGTGGGTGTTTGTAGTACTGGTACAAGATATCAGTAATACGAAATACTCGTCATAGAATAGAGTTTTCGATTAATTACTGAGCCGTTTTCGCTTCTTATGAAGCAAAAGATTTAAAACTGAAGAGTTTGATCATGGCTCAGATTGAACGCTGGCGGCAGGCCTAACACATGCAAGTCGAGCGGTAACAGGGGAGCTTGCTCCTGCTGACGAGCGGCGGACGGGTGAGTAAAGTCTAGGAATCTGCCCAGTAGTGGGGGACAACGCGGGGAAACTCGCGCTAATACCGCATACGCCCTACGGGGGAAAGGTGCTTTATTGTACCGCTATTGGATGAGCCTAGATCAGATTAGCTAGTTGGTGGGGTAAAGGCCCACCAAGGCGACGATCTGTAGCTGGTCTGAGAGGATGATCAGCCACACTGGGACTGAGACACGGCCCAGACTCCTACGGGAGGCAGCAGTGGGGAATATTGGACAATGGGGAAACCCTGATCCAGCCATGCCGCGTGTGTGAAGAAGGTCTTCGGATTGTAAAGCACTTTAAGTTGGGAGGAAGGGCAGAAGTAACGACTCTGCTTTGACGTTACCAACAGAATAAGCACCGGCTAACTTCGTGCCAGCAGCCGCGGTAATACGAAGGGTGCAAGCGTTAATCGGAATTACTGGGCGTAAAGCGCGCGTAGGTGGTTTATCAAGTTGGATGTGAAATCCCTGGGCTCAACCTAGGAACTGCATCCAAAACTGATTGACTAGAGTATAGTAGAGGTTAGTGGAATTTCCTGTGTAGCGGTGAAATGCGTAGATATAGGAAGGAACACCAGTGGCGAAGGCGACTAACTGGACTAATACTGACACTGAGGTGCGAAAGCGTGGGAGCAAACAGGATTAGATACCCTGGTAGTCCACGCTGTAAACGATGTCAACTAGCTGTTGGAATCCTAGAGATTTTAGTAGCGTAGCTAACGCACTAAGTTGACCGCCTGGGGAGTACGGTCGCAAGATTAAAACTCAAATGAATTGACGGGGCCCGCACAAGCGGTGGAGCATGTGGTTTAATTCGACGCAACGCGAAGAACCTTACCTGGCCTTGACATGTCCGGAATCTTGCAGAGATGCGAGAGTGCCTTCGGGAATCGGAACACAGGTGCTGCATGGCTGTCGTCAGCTCGTGTCGTGAGATGTTGGGTTAAGTCCCGTAACGAGCGCAACCCTTATCCTTAGTTACCAGCACGTAAAGGTGGGCACTTTAAGGAGACTGCCGGTGACAAACCGGAGGAAGGTGGGGATGACGTCAAGTCATCATGGCCCTTACGGCCAGGGCTACACACGTGCTACAATGGTTGGTACAGAGGGTCGCCAAACTGTAAAGTGGAGCTAATCTCAAAAAACCAATCGTAGTCCGGATTGAAGTCTGCAACTCGACTTCATGAAGTCGGAATCGCTAGTAATCGCGAATCAGAATGTCGCGGTGAATACGTTCCCGGGCCTTGTACACACCGCCCGTCACACCATGGGAGTGGGTTGCTCCAGAAGTAGCTAGGCTAACCTCGTGAGGCCGGTTACCACGGAGTGATTCATGACTGGGGTGAAGTCGTAACAAGGTAGCCGTAGGGGAACCTGCGGCTGGATCACCTCCTTAAACGAAAGCTGGTACTGCAAGTACCCACACGAATTACTTGATTTATATTGAAGAGAACAAGATTGGGCTAAGGCCTGAGAAGTCGACAGATTAGGGTCTGTAGCTCAGCTGGTTAGAGCACACGCTTGATAAGCGTGGGGTCGTAGGTTCAAGTCCTACCAGACCCACCAAATGAATGGGCCATAGCTCAGCTGGGAGAGCGCCTGCTTTGCACGCAGGAGGTCAGGAGTTCGATCCTCCTTGGCTCCACCAGAATCTAGAGATTAGAAGCTAATTCTTTTGAAAGAAAGAGAGTTACCTTCTAACTTCTAAAGTTAGACTGTTCTTTAACAAATTAGATATGCAAAGAAGTAAAGATTAATTAGTAATTACTGGTCTAATTACTAATGCTAAGGTGAAAATCTTGCGAACTCAAGCGCAAGTTTTCGGCGAAAAAAGTTTAATTCTTTGGTTGTGTAGCTCTAGATAATTTAGGGTTATATAGTCAAGTGAATAAGCGCATACGGCGGATGCCTTGGCAGTCAGAGGCGAAGAAAGACGTGATACCTGCGAAAAGTTACGGGGAGCTGGGTACAAAGCTATGATCCGTAAATGTCTGAATGGGGAAACCCAACTGAGAGAACCTCAGTTATCCAACACTGAATACATAGGTGTTGAGAAGCGAACCAGGGGAACTGAAACATCTAAGTACCCTGAGGAAAAGAAATCAACCGAGATTCCCCAAGTAGTGGCGAGCGAACGGGGAGGAGCCAGTGCTCAGAAGTTAGTGATATTAGTGGAATGGCGTGGGAAAGCCAATCATAGAGGGTGATAATCCCGTACACGAAAATACATTAATGAATCTAAGTGCACAAAAAGTAGGTCGGGGCACGAGAAACCTTGACTGAAGATGGGGGACCATCCTCCAAGGCTAAATACTACTGACTGACCGATAGTGAACCAGTACCGTGAGGGAAAGGCGAAAAGAACCCCGAGTAGGGGAGTGAAATAGAACCTGAAACCGTATGCGTACAAGCAGTGGGAGCAGACTTGTTCTGTGACTGCGTACCTTTTGTATAATGGGTCAGCGACTTATATGCAGTAGCAAGCTTAACCGAATAGGGGAGGCGTAGCGAAAGCGAGTCTTAATAGGGCGTTTAGTTGCTGTGTATAGACCCGAAACCAAGCGATCTATCCATGGGCAGGTTGAAGGTTAGGTAACACTGACTGGAGGACCGAACCGACTACCGTTGAAAAGTTAGCGGATGACCTGTGGATCGGAGTGAAAGGCTAATCAAGCTTGGAGATAGCTGGTTCTCCTCGAAAGCTATTTAGGTAGCGCCTCGTATATAACTTCTGGGGTAGAGCACTGTTTCGGCTAGGGGTCATCCCGACTTACCAACCCGATGCAAACTCCGAATACCAGAAAGTTTCAGTACGGGAGACACACGGCGGGTGCTAACGTCCGTCGTGAAAAGGGAAACAACCCAGACCGTCAGCTAAGGTCCCAAAGTGATAGTTAAGTGGGAAACGATGTGGGAAGGCATAGACAGCTAGGAGGTTGGCTTAGAAGCAGCCATCCTTTAAAGAAAGCGTAATAGCTCACTAGTCGAGTCGGCCTGCGCGGAAGATGTAACGGGCTCAAACTATCCACCGAAGCTACGGGTTCATACTATGTATGAGCGGTAGAGGAGCGTTGTGTAAGTCTGTGAAGGTGAATTGAGAAGTTTGCTGGAGATATCACAAGTGCGAATGCTGACATGAGTAACGATAATGGGTGTGAAAAACATCCACGCCGAAAGACCAAGGTTTCCTGCGATACGTTAATCGAAGCAGGGTTAGTCGGCTCCTAAGGCGAGGCTGAAAAGCGTAGTCGATGGAAAATAGGTTAATATTCCTATACTTCTAGTAACAGTGATGGAGGGACGGAGAAGGCTATGTCAGAGTGGCGTTGGTTGTCCACTTGAAAGGCTGTAGGTAGATCTCTTAGGTAAATCCGGGAGATTATTACTGAGAACTGATGACGACCTAATTCTCTGAATTAGGGAGTGATAGATGCCATGCTTCCAAGAAAAGCTTCTAAACTTATGTTACTAGGAACCGTACCCCAAACCGACACAGGTGGTCAGGTAGAGAATACCAAGGCGCTTGAGAGAACTCGGGTGAAGGAACTAGGCAAAATGGCACCGTAACTTCGGGAGAAGGTGCGCTGGTGTGTAGGTGAAGTCCCTGCGGATGGAGCTGAAGCCAGTCGAAGATACCAGGCCGCTGCAACTGTTTATTAAAAACACAGCACTCTGCAAACACGAAAGTGGACGTATAGGGTGTGACGCCTGCCCGGTGCCGGAAGGTTAATTGATGGGTTAGCTAACGCGAAGCTCTTGATCGAAGCCCGGTAAACGGCGGCCGTAACTATAACGGTCCTAAGGTAGCGAAATTCCTTGTCGGGTAAGTTCCGACCTGCACGAATGGCGTAATGATGGCGGCGCTGTCTCCACCCGAGACTCAGTGAAATTGAAATCGCTGTGAAGATGCAGTGTATCCGCGGCTAGACGGAAAGACCCCGTGAACCTTTACTGTAGCTTTGCACTGGACTTTGAACTTGTCTGTGTAGGATAGGTGGGAGGCTTTGAAGCTGAGACGCTAGTTTCAGTGGAGCCAACCTTGAAATACCACCCTGACAATTTTGAGGTTCTAACTCTGACCCGTTATCCGGGTTGAGGACAGTGTATGGTGGGCAGTTTGACTGGGGCGGTCTCCTCCTAAAGAGTAACGGAGGAGTACGAAGGTGCGCTCGGCGTGGTCGGAAATCACGCTAAGAGTATAAAGGCAAAAGCGCGCTTGACTGCGAGACAGACAAGTCGAGCAGGTACGAAAGTAGGTCTTAGTGATCCGGTGGTTCTGTATGGAAGGGCCATCGCTCAACGGATAAAAGGTACTCCGGGGATAACAGGCTGATACCGCCCAAGAGTTCATATCGACGGCGGTGTTTGGCACCTCGATGTCGGCTCATCACATCCTGGGCTGAAGCCGGTCCCAAGGGTATGGCTGTTCGCCATTTAAAGTGGTACGCGAGCTGGGTTTAGAACGTCGTGAGACAGTTCGGTCCCTATCTGCCGTGGACGTTTGAGATTTGAGAGGGGCTGCTCCTAGTACGAGAGGACCGGAGTGGACGAACCTCTGGTGTTCCGGTTGTCACGCCAGTGGCATTGCCGGGTAGCTATGTTCGGAAGAGATAACCGCTGAAAGCATCTAAGCGGGAAACTTGCCTCAAGATGAGATCTCACTGGGATTTAATCCCCTAAAGGGCCGTTGAAGACTACAACGTTGATAGGTTGGGTGTGTAAGCGCTGTGAGGCGTTGAGCTAACCAATACTAATTGCCCGAGAGGCTTGACTATATAACCCCAAGTTATTTAGTTAGACTCAAAGAATCAAGCAAATAAGTCGAAAGTGAGCAAATGAGTTCGTTTGCCGAAGCACAGAAATAGACTTTAAACTAATTAATCAACTTCAACGCGTAAGTGAATACTTACAAGCATATCTGATTTGGGGCGTAAGGTTAACTATCCAAACACCTTATCCCATAAAGAATTGCTTGAGGACAATAGAGCATTGGAACCACCTGATCCCATCCCGAACTCAGTAGTGAAACGATGCATCGCCAATGGTAGTGTGGGGTTTCCCCATGTGAGAGTAGGTCATCCTCAAGCTTCATACACAAAAGCCCTGCTAGAAATAGTGGGGCTTTTTTTTGGCTTAAATTTATTAGTAATTAAACTTGGTTTTAATTAATATTACAATTTAGTTAATTTTAGATAGAAATCTATTTTTTATAAGGCTTATTGATGTTTAAATATTTCTTTTATCTATTTGTTGTTCTTTCTTTAACAGCCTGTAAGACCATGGATGATGGTTTACACAGTTTTACTAAAGCAGCGACATTACAGAATTACGAATCTTATCGTCTTCCAGTTGAGTATTATTCATTTGATGTTGATAGTTCAAAACGGCAATATAAATCTAGTCAGTTAGAAATGAGGATTGCTGATAATAATAATTATGTGTGGCCGATTGTGGATTATGGTCAATTTATTATTGCTTATCGAAAAGTATCCCGTGAGAGTTTTGATAAAGATATTGCCTGCTATCAGCAGTTTATTGAGTGGGCTAATCAAAGAGGTAGTGAAAGCAAAGCTGTTAGTGATATGGGTAATCAATTTTGTAAAACAGATAGTTGGGGTGAAAACGGATTTAGTTATTTGTACACTAAGGATGAGTTAACAGGTGAACCAGTTTTAGTTGCTACATCTGAGCTATTATTTTCTGTTAGAGCCATCGCTATTGATGTTGAGAATACGCAAAAATTGATTGGAATTATGGAGAAGTGGAGGAATCAGGTAGGTAATTAGCTATGAAGTATATTGTTGTTATTTTATTGTTTTTTCTTGCTTCTGCTTGTTCTACTGGTCCTAAAATGCTTAAGGATTTCGAAGGGGGAGATAAAGCTGGTATTGCCTTCGATTCGAGCACCCAAGCACGTAATTTATTTATTATTGCTCAGACAAAAGATTGCCTTAATTTGAATGGGGAGCAGCGAGGATTAATTTACTACCCATCGTCAAGTCGCTCAAGGCTATCGAACAAGAAGATTGGTGTACCTGAAATATTGGGAATGTCTGCTATTCGTCGCGAGTTTTGGCTATCAGCCAAGGATAATATTGCTATGGTTATAGTGAAAGATTATCATGTAAATAAGATTTTATCTGGCTTTATGTTTAAACCAGAACCTAATGCTTTCTATTATGTAGACAATGATTATAAGAATGGCGATACGGTTATGATTTATAAAATAGTTAGGCAGAATAGCGGTATTTATAAAAAAGTATCAGTTACATTAGATAAGCTTCCCCCTATTTGTAGTGTTTAGATAAATATAAAGGCTAGCAATGGTGGGCTTTTATTGAGTTTATTTAAGAGGATTTAATGGATAGTTATGTTTGTTGAAGTAGAATAGTTTGATTTTAAATGCGTATTAATAAATGAATAAGGAATTTCCAAAACGATTATTAAGGCTTTATATTGGTTGTTTATGCCCTATTTTTTTAACGGTTATTGCCTCTATTTTTGCAATAATAGGTTATGTGTTTTTATGGAGTAGGGGTATTGAGGATATTTTTAATTTTGGGTTTTCTCCATTATTTGCATTAAGCTTATTTTTATTGGCTTACATGGCTATTCCAGCGATGATCTATAGCAGTTTAATGGAGTTTGTTATTAATCCTAAAATAAGCAATCATCAGTGGGTTGTTTTTATAAGCATATTCTTAGGCTTTTTGTTTATCTATTTAGTGATTGTCTTTTTTACTTCATCTATGGGGTACCCCTTGTCTAAAGTTGTTTATGGGGCCTGTGTCGTAGTAGCTTGTTTTGTTGGTTGTTTTTCAGGTATTTGGATACGTTTTATTTATATTTGGCACATTGGGCAGCAAAAATTGCCAAGGATTTGTGTTGTTATTATTTGTTTTGTTTCTCTTTATTTTTTGATGAGTACCATTGTGGGAATTTGGTTATTTGTTAAGATGACGAATAATCTTCCTTAATACTTTATTGAGCTCATTTAATGAAATTTATTGAAGATTGTTTTATCGAGTTATTCACTGATCCGAGTACTTATGCCTTGCTTCTTTTTGGCTTGGTTATTTTTTTATTAGGACATTTGGGCTGGGCAATTATCGTAGCGATTACAACTTTATTTCTAGGGGCTTTGATAGAAGCATCTATAAAAGAGAATTAATATGATCTTTGATCATTTATTTTTGTTCTTAGGATGAGGAGAGTCTTTTGAATAAAAACAAATACACATTAAAAAGTCTTGTAGGTATGGCGTTGCAATATCAATTTGATGACCGATACGATGATCAGTATTGGCATATTCTTGCACAGTTACATTTTTGGGCAACTCCTGAAATTGTGTTGTTAGGCCAGAAGCTTTATCTGTCAAATAATTGGCATAAGCGGCTACTGGCAGTTCATATTATTAGCCAGCTATCAATCAAAGACAAAACCGGTGGGGTTGCCCATACTCCCTATGCGGTAGAAGAATCACAGGCTCTTTTATATAAGTCACTAGATGATGAGTGCCAGGGAGTTATAAGCTCTGCTATTTGTGGGTTAGGCCATAGGCCAATGCCTAGTGCTACCTTGCGTTTGGTTGCTTTTGCTAGTCATAAAAATGAATATATTCGTAGGTCTGTAGCTTGGGCGCTTTGTGCAAATGATGGCGATAGCTATAAAGGAGATAGTGTTATTGAAGTTTTATTAACATTGGCAATGGATGAAGATGATGATGTGCGAGATTGGGCAACCTTTGCATTAGGCTCACTGCATGAGGATGTGGATAGTCCCGCTATTCGAGAAATTCTCTGGCGTAATGTCTTTAATGAGAATGAAAGTGTCAGTGGTGAAGCGTTGGTTGGCTTGGCTGAACGAAAAGATCTTCGAGTGGTGGGTGAGTTAAAACATAGGCTAACCCCTGATTGTAATGGCTATGAACTACATGCTGCCGAGTGCATAGCCGATCCATCTCTTTTCCCTTACTTAGAAAGTATTAAGCAATTTTTAGATGACAATGATGAAGCATCCGCAAGATTCTCTTTTTGGAGTAGACTATCAGAGGCCTTAGTGGCTTGTAAATTAAAAATATGATCATTACCTTGTTAGAGGTAGATTGAGTAAATAATACTAACCAAAAAGATAAGGAGAGTCTTTTGAAGAAGAAAAAATATACATTAAAGAGTCTTGTCGGTATGGCATTGCAATATCAATTAGATGATCGATATGAGGATCAGTATTGGAGCATCATGAGTCAGCTGCGTTTAGGCGCTACTCCTGAAACTGTGTTATTAGGTCAAAAATTTTATCAGTCTCATAATTGGCATAAGCGTTTATTGGCTGTGAATATTTTTAATCAGTTATTTACTAAGGACGAAACAGGTAAATCTATCCATTATGCGGTGGAGGAGTCACAAGCTATTTTATGTGAAGCTTTGAATGAAACGAATATAGAGATCATTGGGTCGGCTATTTGTGGTTTAGGGCATCGGCCTACACCTCGTGCTTTACCACATTTGATTTATTTTGCGAACCATGAGGATGCCTCTATCCGTTATCATCTTGCTTGTGCCCTGGGTAGCTATGATGACAATATTGCTATTGATACATTAGTGAAGTTGGCAACGGATGAAGATGATGATGTGCGAAACTGGGCAACCTTTGAGTTAGGTTCAATCCATACAGATATTGATAATCCTACTATTCGTGAAGTTCTTTGGCATAATGTTTTTGATGAGAACCATGATGTCAGTGGAGAAGCATTAAGAGGTTTAGCAGAGAGAAAAGATCTTCGAATCATTGAAGTACTAAAAGAAAGATTAACCCCTGATTGTTGGGTCTATGAGTTCGAAGCAGCGGAGCTTATGGCCGATCCCTCTCTTTACCCCTATTTAGAAAGTATTCAGAAGTCTATAGAACATGAGGACTGTGATTCTTTTTGGATTAGTTGTTTATTGAGTGCGATGGAAGCTTGTAAGCCAAAAGGGTAAAGCATTGTCTGTTAATGTAAGGGCTAGCAGTTGCTAGCCTTTTTTATGGTTGGGTTTCTAGTCTTAGTTTTAGAGCGATGGGGTTTAGTTCTTCGAGGAGGGTGAGGGCTTCGTTGATGAGTGGTGTAGAGATGGATACGAGGGTGTTGATGGTTTCGGGGTCATCTTTGTATGAGTCGAGGTTTTTTAGTAGGCTGATGATGGCTTTAAGTCTGAATACTGCACATTCGTAGATGTCGTCTATTGAGGCGTTAGGGTCGTAATAGAGAACGGGGTTGGTGGTGTTTTGTGGGTCGCTATTTAGTGGCGTGAAGGGTAGCTCTTGGTTGGTTCGTGTGGTGTTGGTCATTTTGCTCGCTCCTGTTATGGTTGGCCTCCTTGTTATTTAAGGAGGCGGAACTGTGCACAGGTTGGCGGACCGAAAACTGAAGAAATCGGCACACTCCGAAGAGTGTCCCGTACACAGCCTGCCATGAAATACAGAGACGAGCTGGTCTAACTGCGTACTATGAATATAGTTACAGTCTTCAGTTTAATGAGCCGCCAAGCCCATATCATAGATTTTGCTATGACGCTTTTAATGTAGCATTTGTGGTTATTTTCAGCAAGCGCTATTGCTGTGATAGTAAGACAGTGAATTAATCGTAGTAATAGTTTGCTATTGTTTGTTATTTATCAACTTTATCTTTGTACTCATCGGTATTATAGGTTGTACTTATTTGCTTATGGGAGCGTGTGATGTTTACTAGAATGTTATGTGTCGCTGTGGCTATATTTGCAACTAATGTTGCAGTAGCTGATGTGTTTCAAAAAGGGAGTTTGATTGAGTATAACCGCCAAGATGTGGCGGGTGGAAAAGGGACTTTATATGGTCAATTTGCTTTTAAACGCGATGCGGCTTTAAAAGATCAAGCCATTAAAGAAATTGGTTGGATGACACTGCAACCCGGTGATTCGATTGGTATGCATAAACATGAAACTAATGAAGATGCCTATATTATAGTCTCTGGTGAGGGTACATTTAAAGATAACGATGGTAAAGAGTATGCAGTTAAAGCCGGCGATGTCACGATTGCGCGCAAAGGGCAATCTCACGCACTGACTAACACAGGTAAAGAGCCTTTAGTATTTTTAGATGTGATTGCGGAGCAGTAGTTTTTTTAGGTGGAGTATAGCCGTTGTATATTAAGTTTATTAATAGCGAGGGATGGAGAATGCAACGCAGATTAATGTATTTTTTTAAAATAGCTTTAATTATTCAGTTATTTATAGGGATTAGTGCTTGGGCGGGGCAAGATGCTTCGAAGCTTTATTTACCGGGTGATATTACGCAAGAGCAAGCACATCAAGTCATGGCTGCTGCTGTTAAAAAGGCGGTTGATAATAAACTATTGATGAATATTGCCATTGTGGATGCAGGAGGGAATCTAAAGGCCTTTATGCGAATGGATGGTGCCTTTTTAGCTAGTATTGATATTGCTATTAAAAAAGCAAAAACAGCGCGTTCCTTGAATATGTCGACTTATGAACTAAGTAAGTTAACTCAACCAGGACAAGAGCTTTATGGGATTGAAGTGACAAATGGTGGAATGGCTATTTTTGGTGGCGGTGAGTTAATTAAAAATAAGGATGGTTTGATTATTGGTGCTATCGGTGTGAGTGGTGGTAGTGTTGCAGAAGATATGTCTGTGGCACAAGCAGGTGCCGCTGTGATGTCGAAATAACTCTACTTAAAAGGCTCTCTGGCTATTTGTTTATAAGAATTATTATGCCAGAGAGTTACTCATATTATTGTTGCAGTTTTTAAGTGGTGATTATGGGTTTTAATCTAAAGTTATCAGGGACAACAGGGATATAATAAAGTTGATTAAATCGAATTATCCATGATGAGAGTTATTAGTTATCAATTCATCGGCTATAGGGTACATAACCCTTACACTGTTGGCATACAATTTTTGGCTGTTTAAGAAGGTAGCCGGTTTACCGCCTTGGCCTTTTTGGGAGACGTCTTGCCAGATTTCGTTTTGACGTACAACTTGATCTGATAGTTTGATAAAACGATGATTTTTTTGGTAAACATGGTATTTAATATCGCTTGCTACATTACATAAAATCTCCCCTTCTAGTTGATGTTCGGCGACATAAATAGTGAGTTGGTAGGTATTTTGTGTGGGATTGAATAAAATAAGATCAATGTAGTTGTAGAAAAGTGCTGCTCCTGAACCAAATGGAAGTATTCGTCCATCATCAGGGAATGGGTCAAAACTATGGTTGGCGCGTTCAATCACTTGCAGGGGAGAGTGTAATGCCATCCAGTGAATAAGATTACTGATTTGGCAAAGCCCACCACCTATACCGGCTCGTGCTTTTCCAATGGAAAGCTCCATCCCTTCAACAAATCCTCTTTCTGCTGTTGGGCGGCCTACTAGTTTCCAAAAAGAAAAGTATTGGTTTGGCTCGATAATAATATGGTTTAAATACGGAGCTGCTTTTTTTAAATTGATGATTTTGTTGTGTTGTAATCTGGCATCACTATCACCTAGTTTGCGGATTAGTTTTGAGGTGTGTTTGATTAGTCGGTAAGGCAGCTTATTCTCTTGTTTTTTATCGGCATAGTTACGTTTTGATAATTTCCAGATAATCGTGCGCGATAGTCGTTTTTGAACGACACGTAATTTATAGAGTAGTGGGTGGTAAGAAGAAAGTGGTTTTTTCATGGTCGTATTAATTTGTATGCCTTTTAATTTGCTGAGCAACAAAGGAGCTTGATACGAGGAAGATTAAATGAGTCAATAATGATTATACAGTATAAAGATCAATGTATATAATTTGTCGATTCTAGGGTGAACCTTGTCATTAATTAGGATAATCATGTTAAGTCGAATTTGTAAGTTATTTCCCCTATGGGCAGTAGGTGTTGCTATTGCTGCTTATTATATTCCAAGCGTTTTTCTACCTTTTAAGCCGTGGATTAGTTATTTATTGATGTTTGTGATGTTTACTATGGGGGTTTCGCTAAGTGTTGCAGATTTTAAATATGTTTTTGCTAAGCCAAAAGCAGTGATTGTTTGTACTGTTTTGCATTATGTGGTGATGCCATTGGCGGCTTTAATTTTAGCCAAGTTATTTAATATGTCGACTGATTTAGTAGTGGGCATGGTACTTGTCGGTAGTGTTTCGAGTGGTACAGCTTCTAATGTTATTATTTATTTAGCAAAAGGGAATGTGGCATTGTCAGTAACGATTTCATCGGTTTCCACATTGGTTGGCGTGGTTGTTACGCCATTGTTAACATTGTTGTTGGTTGGACATGCCGTTAAAGTTGATGCATGGTCCATGTTTGAGCACATTGTATTGATTGTGCTTGTACCCATTTCTTTGGGATTGGTGGTGCATTATTTATTTAATAATGCCGTGAAGAAGATAGAACCTATTTTACCTTTCTTTTCGATGTGTTGTGTTGTATTGCTCATCGGTGTAGTTGTGGCTGCAAGTCAAAATCAGATTGCTAATGTAGGCATTGTGATTATGGTTGCAATTGTCTTGCATAATGCCATAGGTTTATTGGGTGGTTATTGGGGCGGAAAGTTGTTTGGTTTTGATGAGTCTACTTGTCGAACTATGGCTATTGAGGTGGGGATGCAGAACTCTGCTTTAGCCGCAACCTTGGGACAAGCTTTTTCACCTTTGTCTTCTTTACCAGGGGCCATTTTTTCTGTTTGGCACAATATTTCAGGTTCTTTATTAGCGAGCTATTGGCAAAGGAAACCTGCAAAGAAAAATAAACAAGAAATAAGGTAAAACATTAACGAATCATTAAATTTGATATTAAAAGAGACCTAGTCCATAAAGTAAGAAAGTTTTATGGGTATTAATGGAAAGGAACTTTTTTTGACTTTGAGTATACAATATAATTCTTAATGCTACTTAAGTAGCATTATCTTAAAGAAATTAAAGAGTTAAAGATCTTTAAAAGTTTTATTTGTTTATTTAAAGGATTTATTATGTATTAGTTAAAGGTAAGATGCCTAACAGAAGGGTTTAGTACATTTTGGTTGGTTCTTGGGGGATGTGGTAGTGCCGTTTTTGCGGCGCCTCATATTGGTTTTTTAGGGGTCGCACTTGCATTTGGTCTCACTGTACTAACGATGGCATATGCCATTGGCTATATTTCTGGTTGTCATCTTAATCTGGCTGTCAGCATAGGATTATGCGTTGGCAGACGTTTTCCAGCAAAAGATGTTGTTCCTTATATTATTTCATAAGTGGTCGGTGCGACAATAGCCGCGGCTATTATTTATATGATAGCAAGTGGAAAGGCAGGTTTTTCATTAGCTGATGGGTTCGCTGCAAATGGTGTAGGTGAGCATTCTTCTGATAAATACACGCTATTAGCAGGTTTTATTTGTGAAGTCGTGATGACGTTTGCCTTTTTAATGATTATTATGGGTTCGACTCATGGTAAAGCACCTGCTGGTTTTGCTCCTATTGCTATTGGTCTTGGTTTAACATTAATTCACTTAATCAGTATTCCTGTTACTAATACGTCAGTAAACCCTGCACGTTTAACAAGTCAGGCTCTTTTTGTACAAGGATGGGCACTTGAGCAATTATGAGTCTTCTGGGTAGCCCCCATTATTGGTGCAGTATTGGCTGGTGTTGTTTATCCTCTATTATGTAAAGAGAAAGCAGATAGCTAATTATCTTATTTTAGATGATTTTAAAGAGGATAGCTGGTGCTATCCTCTTTGGTTTTCGGCTCGTTAGGCAGAATTAATAATACCGTTAAGGCAATCAAAATCCCCCCTGCCGTTAGTAAAACGCGATCAGTCGCCATTAAAAAAATATCACCTGTTGCCGGGAAGTTAAAGGCTAATGCAACAGCGGTTAAGCAGAATGTCCAAATACCATAGCGTTTAGCTGTCGCAATTTGCATTATAAACATGACTAAGCAAACAAGAAGTATGTGTAGCCATGGAATAGGTGATAATCCTAGTAATATACCACCTGCTGCTGCACCCAATAAGCTTCCTGTAATACGTGTTTTTATACGGTAAATCGTTTGTTCTTGCGTAGGTTTTATGACCCTAAGTGCAGCCGCAGGTAGCCAGCAGGGATGTGTTCCGGGGCTAAAACAAGCGATAATACCACCTAGCAGTGTTGTTATAGCGATACTGATAGTAAACCGTTGCTGTTCGGGGTTATTTTTAAGGTCAATCTTGTTCGTGTGTAGTGGCTTAGTTTCTTTGGTAAATCCAAAATAGGTGATAAATATCCCCCAGATACAACCCACACTGAAAAAGAGTGCATAGAAGAAGGGGCCATCTTCAGGAATTTGATTGATGGATAAGAAGTAGCCTAGTGTTGCTAATGCAAAAGGCATACGCAGATGGTTGTTACGTAGTTCGCTGATGCATTGTGTGGCGGCGGCAAATAGAGCAAAGATAAAAAAGAAAGGTGAGCCGAGAGTGGTAAATATGCCAACAGTAGCAAACAGACTAAAAATAATAGCGGATAAGCATAATATTTTAAAGGTATGGTCTTTAGGTAAGAAAATGAAGGTACTGACCAGTAGGTAACTACCAAAAGAGATGATAGAACCATTTTGACTTTGGTTACAGAGTGATCCTATTATCCAAGGGAGCACCGTACCAAGGGCTATACCCAGTGCTCGAGCAGTTTTTCCCCATGTGACAAGTTTAGTGAGATTATTTAAGATCGTATGTTCCTTAGTCATAAGGCAAGTCAATAATGATTAATTGAATTGTGATAATTACTGAACTTGCCAATAAAACACTAACATTTATGTTTTAGGAGTAAGTTTAATATGATAGCCAATATGCTTACGAGGCCAACTCCTGCCAAACTAAATTCTCCTATTTTTAAGGCCAGTCCACCAATGCCACAAGTGAGAACAACCGATACAATAATAAGATTTTTAGGAATGGACAAGTCTACCTTTGCATCAATAATGGCTTTTAATCCTATTGAGGCAATTGTTCCAAACAATAGAATTGTAATACCACCCATGACGGGTTTGGGAATCGATGTTAAAAGAGCATTAAATTTTCCAAAGAACGCTAAGCAAATAGCCAATATTGCGGCATAAGTCATGATAATGACATTAAAGTTACGGGTAATCATAAGGGCACCTGTAACTTCAGAGTAGGTCGTAATCGGTGGGCCACCGATTAAACCAGCAAAACATACACCTAGACCATCACCTGTTAGCGTTTTGTGTAACCCCGGGGATTGGGTATAGTTTTGGCCTGTGATATTACCTGTGGCAATGATGTTACCTATGTGCTCAATAATAGGGGCAATTGCAACGGGTATCATCAGCAATGCGACAGTCCAATTAACCTCTATGGCGTGGAGTTTTGGAATGGCAAACCAAGGTGCATTTATAATGGGTTTAAAATCGATTACTCCCATCATTGTTGCAGCTATATAACCAACGATAACGCCAGATAAAATAGGAATTAAACGAAACATTCCACGCCCCAAAGCGGATACAGTGATGGTTGTAATCAGTGAAATAGCGGCTAGGCTGATAGCTTGGTAATAAGTAACTGTTGAATCTTTAACACCCATTGCCATGTTAGATGCGGTTACTGCTACAGACAGACCAATCACGATAATAATAGGGCCAATCACTACGGGTGGGAATAATTTGTCAATTAATTTTATTCCTCGCCATTTGATGATTAGAGCAAAAATAAAGTAAGTGAAGCCTGCGACAAATAAGCCAAATTGAGTGGCACCTTGACCCCATGTTGCCATTACGTAGGAGATGGGAGCAACAAAGGCAAAGGATGAACCTAGAAATACTGGCACTTGGCCTTTGGTTACCAATTGGAAAATGAGGGTTCCTACTCCCGCACCTAGGAGCGCCATGGCAGGATTAAGACCAGTGAATATGGGGACGAATACCATCGCGCCAAAAGCAACAAAGAGTATTTGGGCACCTGCTATAAATTGTTTTATGTAATACATAGAACCTTACCTGATAAAGGGGCTGCGTCATTATATCGCCAAATTGTGGTGAGTAGGGATAAATTTAAGCGTTATACGGTTGTATTTGCCACGGTGCCTCATAAATAGATTGGTAGAGTTTTTCTGTCCATTGCTCAAATTGTTGGTGTTGATTGAGTTGTTCAAAAGAGGGGTATTGTCTGCGAAGTACAGTGCTTTGTTGACACTCACCTAATATATAGTCTGTACCTTCATAGGTAAGTTGTGCCGAATCAAGGTCTTTTTCTTTTAACCATGAAAATCCTGTTTTTATTGCAGTGGGCAAGGGATATTGCATACCTGCTTGCCAATTGTCTAGCAGCGTGTTTAAAAGGGTAGAAGCTTCTTCTAGTTTGTAGGTTTCAAGGCAAATAGCCGTATCTGTTCCTAACACAACCGTTTTCAAAGGAATATTAACACTGTTGGCTGCCAGTTGGATAACCCAAGGGGCAATGAGATGTTGCCATTTGGTATTTTTATTTTGAATAAGTGTTGTGGGTAAGGCGTTACAGTTTAAAAGCTGATTATTATCTAATTGATAGAGATTATTCACCCAGCTTTGTAGATAGACGCCTTGATAATGGTAGTTAATAGGCAAGGGTGTTTCCAGTTTTTGGCAAGGTGCGATCATCAAACGATGATGGTTTAATAGTGGAATAAGTGTATTAACAAGTTCTTTCGCTAATTGCTCACCAAAACCTGCGATAGGGAGTTGTCCTGTCAATTTTAGGTATTTGATATTATGACTAAGTGTTTGTTGTGTTTTGGTTTCATCTTGATTGTCGTTAAGACAACTTTTTAGCCATTGATCAAGTATTTGATAACGTTGTAAACCATCTAAAGTGAAGGGTTCATTATCTTCTGTCAGTTCGTTGTCTTGGTTGAAGGTTACTTTCAGTCGTTGATTAAAAAAATAGCGAACAGGATGTTTTAAAAAACTGATTAATTGCTCTAATTTAATGGGCGTATTGACGGGAAAGGCGGGGAGTATCTGCTTAGCTGTGATTTCCGTATTTTTTTTGTATAAGCCCGCCCACTCGGTTGCATAGCTAAACCAGTTTTTATCATGATGGAAATAGCGCCTACTAAAAGGTTGTAATGCATGGATTTGAGTTATTCCGTGTAGCAGTTCTTGATTACTATCTAGTTTCCACCCCGCTGCAAGGTGATCACGTAACTGTCCAACTAATACAGAGGGTGGGCGTTCACTATTATCGCGAATATTTCTACCGACCCAGCTAATGTAAAGCTTTTCTCTTGCAGATAAAAGCGCTTCAAGCAGTAGGTAGCGATCATCCTCTCTGCGCGAGCGATCTCCAGGACGATAATCTTTAGCCATCAGGTCAAAGTCTATATGTGTTGTCGGGCGTGGGTAATCCCCATCATTCATGCCCAGTAGACAAATAATTTTAAAGGGAATGGCGCGCATTGGCATTAGTGTACAAAAGCTCACCGAGCCTGCTATAAAGTTTTGATTAAGACGCTCTCTATCTACGCCTGAAAGCCATGCTTCTCTAACAACCGTGAGGGGGAGGGATTCGTTTAATTCAGCTTCTTCACAAAGCGTTAGCCAGTCATCAAGTAAATTGGCCAAGTCAGTGAGTAACTCTTGTTCGTTATCGTTACTAGGTTCAAAGACCAGTTCGAGGGATTGTCTGAGTAGTGTAGCCCATTGAAGGGGGAGTAATTGTTGAGATAATTTTTTTTGTATATCGTCAAGAATAGCGATAAATTGAGCGAGAGAACCAATTAAAATAGCTTGATTACCTCCAATTTCATCAAATGGCTGAATAGATTGCCAGTCATCTTCTGTACTACCCATGGCATAACCTAGCAACATACGGCGTAAGCCAAATAGCCAGCTATTTTGATCTATTTGTTGGGGTAGACCTAGGTCATGGCGCTGTTGTGCATCTAATCCCCAACGGATACCTGCTTGGTGTATCCAACGGTGCAGTATCGGTAGGTCTTGTTCTTGCCAGTTAAATTTTTGGCGGATTGCAGGGACATCAAGTAAGTCTAAAATATCAGTGACATTAAAACGGCTGTCAGGCAGTTTTAATAAGTATTCTAATGCAATGAGTAAGGGTTCTATATTCCGTTTACCACGATCGGATAGTGTAAAAGGAATATAACGTTTATCTTGTTTGTTGATTTGACCAAATACAGCCTGAATAAAGGGTGTATATTGATCGATATTGGGTACCATGATGATAATGTCACGTGGGCGTAGTGATTTATCATGATTAAATAAATCGAGTAGTTGATCGTGTAATATCTCAATTTCTCGTTGTGGACTATGAGCAATATGAAAACGAATCGAATTATCGTGTTCGAGATTAATCGGTTGCCATTTTTCTCGAGTTTCAGGCAATGCCCGTAACTCAAGAATATCATCTTGTAATTGTCCTAAGAGTGTTTGAGTATTAGGTGTTTCATACAAGTCAATTTTTCCGCCACTCACAATACCAAATTGTTGTTGATAGCTATCAGGATCGTCATAGCGGTCTAATAAATTAATATAGTCGCGGCCCTGTTTCCCCCATGCGGCTAACAATGGATGTCCATGCTGGTGTAGGTCTTGGACTTGTAGTTTATTAACTTTTTTATTTTGACGCCTGTATTCATGGCGTAGTAATTGTTTACCCTCCACAATATCAAGCCAGTGATATTGGCAAGGATTATGGACATAAAAAATAACTTGAGTAAATTTTGCGAGTATCGCTAATGCCTCTACCATTTGTGCAGGTAAAGCTGAAATACCAAATACACTGATGCGCTTGGGTAAGCCAAGGGGCGATCGGGTGAGATTCTGGCAATACTCAATAAACTGTTGGTGAACCCCCGCTCGGCTACCCTGCATTATTTCCGCACCCAAATCATCAAGCAATAATCGCCATAACGTTGGTTGCCATTGTTGTTCGCTAGGCACGGGTTTAAGTTTACCGTGGACATTTTTTAATTGGTCTTTGCCTTGTAACCAATCTTGTAACCAATCTGAACGATACACTTGGTATTGGTCGAATAAGTCGGCCAATTGTTCAGCTAGTTGATAATGTTTTCTTTGGTCTGCATCATCTTCTAAAAATTGTTTTAAGGCACTAAACTGAGGATTATTAATATATTGCGGAAGTAGTCTCAGTAATCGCCATGTGAGTGGCTCTTTGTCTAGTGGTGATTGTTTTGCAACAGCTTTTTCACCAAGAACGGCTCGGTACGTTTGCCATAAAAATCTCGATGGTAGCTGTATATTAATAGCCGCCGCTATACCACAGCCATCATCAATAGTATCTTCAGCCAGTGCAAGTTTTAGCCATTGGGCGATACCATTACTTTGTACTAAAATAACTTCGGGGTCTAGTGGATTAAGTGGATGTTCACGCATCCAATTGACAGCAAGAGTTCTTAATTGCTCAAGATGATTGCCATGTACAATCATTAAACCTGATTGCAACAGTAACCTCCGTTAGAAAAGAAAGGGGGTGGAGTACCCCCATCTATTATTGAGTTGCTTTTTGGAAATAACGGAAGAATTCAGAGCTAGGGTCAAGCACTAACAGATCGTTTTTGTCTTTAAAACTTTCACGATAGGCCTGCATACTGCGATAGAAGTTATAAAACTCTGGTGCTTTTGAGTAGGCATCTGCATAAATAGCGGCTGCTTTAGCATCGCCTTCCCCTCGGATTTCTTCAGCATTGCGGTAAGCTTCAGCTAAAATAACGAGCTTTTCACGATCTGCCTCGGCACGAATTTTTTCTGCAGCTTCTCTTCCTTCCGCTCGGTATTTTTGTGCTTCACGTTCGCGTTCAGTACGCATTCTTGCGAAAACACTGTCATATACTTCCTGGGGAAGATCGATGGCTTTAATTCTTACATCTAATACTTCGATGCCCAACTCTTTTTGAGCCATTTTATTCAGTGAATCAGTTACATGGGTCATGACTTCATTACGGCCACTGATGACACGACCGTTCTTATCCATTAACGTCCCTGCATCGTTAACCAACTCATTAAGGGTTTTATTACCGAACTGGTTACGTAATGCGGCATCTAAACGGCGGCCTAATCGTTCATCAGCCGTAAATTTATCACCACGCACACTGGTATAGAATAATTCAGGATTAGATACTCTCCAACGAGCATAGGCATCAACCATTACTGATTTCTTTTCTTTGGTAAGAAAGCGTACATTTGGTGTGTCAAGAGTAAGCAGGCGAGCATCAAACAGTTTTACTTTGTTGATGATCGGCCATTTGAAATGTAGCCCAGGCTCTAAATTAGCATTTTCGACTTCACCAAATCTTAATAAAATCCCTCTTTCAGTTTGTGAAACAATAAATAGGGAGTTCCAGCCAAAGATAACAAGTAAAACAATAATGATAATTGGGAAAAATAATTTATTACTCATTAGCGTTCCCCCCTTGCTCTTGAATCTGCTGTATTTTTGGTAGGCGACGTAGTTTGCTGTCTAGTCATGTTTGTAGAAGGCTTAGTCAGGTTCCCTGACTCGGTAGGTAGTGCTTTTTGACTATTCATCATCTTGTCAAGTGGTAGATAAATAACTTGATTTTGACCATCTTTACCAGTAATTAATACCTTGCTAGTTTTGCTTAGTACTTCTTGAATAGTGTCTAGATACATACGATCTCTAGTAATTTGTGGTGCTTGTTGATAAGCCGAGAGTAATTTTTCAAAACGAATAGCATTACCACTTGCCTCATCAACAATCGCTTCACGATAACCCACAGCACTGGCTGCGATTCGAGCTGCTTCCCCGCGAGCATCTGGGACAATACCATTTTTATAGGTTTCAGCTTCATTTTTTAATTTTTGTTGCTCTTCGCGGGCGCGAATCACATCATCAAATGCTGACTGTACCGCATAAGGTGCTGTGGCACTTTGAATGTTGACTTGCGTAACTTGAATACCCGTTTGGTATTTATCAAGCATATTCGTTAATTCTTCTTGAATTTCAACAGCCATTTTTTCACGGCCACTTGTAAGGATGTCATCCATTGTAGTCGATCCAGCTACTTGTCTTAGTGCACTGTCAGTCGCATTCTCTAAGCTTTCTATAGGATTATTATTTTCTAAGATAAAATCTTTTAAATTAGTAATGCGGTATTGAACAGTGACAGGAATATCAACAATATTTTCATCGCTGGTAAGCATTTGTCCCTGTTTATTGTAAGAGCGTTCAGCAGTTACATTTTCTTGGAATTTTTGCTCTACAGGTGGAAAATAGATATGAAGCCCAGGATTAACAGTCTCATAATATTTACCAAAGCGTAAAATAATAGCTTGTTCTTGTTGGTCAACAATATAAACAGCTTTTGACAGCCAAACACCAACAATCCCAATGATAATAATTAGGGCGATAGGAAGTATAGGTAGTCCAAAACTACCGTTATTATTATGGTTACCTCCAGAGTTATTAGAGGATTTTTTACCGCCTAAGAATTTACCTAATGTATCTTTTACTTTGCGTAAAGCCTCATCTAGATCAGGAGGTCCCTCGTTGCCTCCATTGTTTTTTGGAGGCTTCCCCCATGGATCTTGGTTACGATTTTTATCTTTGTCATTATCATTGTTATTTGAATTACCGGGCTCATTCCAAGCCATAATTCCTCCCAGATGTATGTAAATGCTAATAGCCGTTTATTATGGCATGAAAAAATGGATTGTATGGAATAAATTATAACAAAATAAACTTTTATATTGGCTAAATTTATTGCAAAGTATGTTAGTAAATAGGTTTTATTGAATGCTAAAGGATAATGATGCTATGAAGAGGTTTATAGTCAGTTTTATATTGATGGTTGGTCTCTATGTTCACTATAGTGGTGCTCAAGAGGTTGTATTTGATAAACAGCCGCTAGTCATTAATGGTATTACACTACAAGCCGAAGTAGCTGAAACGACAGAACAGCGTCAGCAAGGATTAATGAATCGTAAAACCTTGGATCAGGGGCATGGTATGCTGTTTAAATTTGATGTGGATTCTGCCCCTTGCTTTTGGATGAAAAATACTTATATACCTTTATCTTTAGCATTTATTAATAAAGATGGTTTTATCCTCCAGATAGAACAGTTATCACCTGAAAGTACACACCTTGCTTGCTCTGAATACCCTATAAGGTACGCGCTCGAAGTTCAACAAGGTTGGTTTTATGAGCAAAATATTGACGTGGGTGCAAAAATAGAAGGAATAATCCGCTCTACACCTTAGTGCGAAGCGGTTTATTTTTTTAGTTATCTAATAGTTGTTTATTACGAACAGCACCTTTATCCGCGCTGGTAGCAAGTAATGCATAAGCTTTTAATGCACTGCTTACTTTTCTTGCTCTGGCTGTGGCAGGTTTCCAGCCTTTTTTATCTTGGTCAGTATGACGTTTTGCCAATACGTTGTCGTCTACCAGCAATTGTATTGAACGATTAGGAATATCAATCAATATCTTATCACCATTTTGTACGAGACCAATTATGCCGCCAGCGGCTGCTTCAGGTGAAACATGACCGATAGAAAGCCCAGATGTACCCCCAGAGAAACGACCATCAGTTAATAAGGCACATTGTTTACCTAAGCCTTTTGACTTAAGGTAGCTCGTAGGATAAAGCATTTCCTGCATGCCTGGGCCTCCTTTTGGCCCTTCATAGCGGATAATTACAATTTCACCCGCTTTGACTTCATCTGCTAAAATACCTTTGACCGCAGCATCTTGGCTTTCAAAAACATGAGCGATGCCCTCAAATCTTAAAATGGAGTCATCAACACCAGCAGTTTTAACCACACAGCCATCTTTTGCTAAATTTCCGTATAAAATAGCCAAGCCACCATCTTTTGAATAAGCATGTTCAATATCACGAATACAGCCATTGGTTCTGTCTTGATCCAACGTAGGCCAACGAGTTTCTTGACTGAATGCTTGTTCTGTACGAATGCCTGCAGGACCCGCTTTAAAAAATGTATGTACTGCTTTGTCGTTGGTTTGATTAATATCCCATGTTGCAATTGCTTCGGCTAAGGTTTTACTGTGCACTGTATTGACAGTGGTATCAATTAAGCGAGCTTTTGCAAGCTCTCCTAAAATACTGAAAATACCCCCAGCACGGTGAACATCTTCGACATGGTAAGTAGGAATATTAGGAGCTACTTTACAAAGCTGAGGAACTTGACGAGAAAGTTCATCAATGGTTTGCATGTTAAAAGGCACTTCGCCTTCTTGCGCAACAGCAAGTAAATGGAGAATTGTATTGGTTGAGCCTCCCATCGCAATGTCTAATGTCATGGCGTTTTTAAAGGCAGATAGAGTTGCAATATTGCGTGGTAATACAGAAGCATCATTTTGTTCGTAGTAGCGCTTACAGAGATCAACGATTAAGTGGGCAGCGTTAACAAATAGTTGTTTTCTATCTGCATGAGTCGCTAAGGTTGTACCATTGCCAGGTAGAGACAGTCCAAGCGCTTCCGTTAAGCAGTTCATTGAGTTAGCAGTGAACATGCCTGAGCAAGAACCACAAGTTGGGCAAGCACTGCGTTCGTATTCGGCAACTTCTTCATCAGAACATTTGTCATCAGCTGCAATAACCATAGCGTCGACTAAGTCTAAAGGGTGGCTAGCCAGTTTTGTTTTTCCCGCTTCCATTGGGCCGCCAGAAACAAATACCACTGGAATATTAAGACGCAAAGCTGCCATCAACATTCCAGGAGTAATTTTATCGCAGTTGGATATGCAGACAATTGCATCAGCACAGTGTGCATTGACCATGTACTCAACAGAGTCAGCAATAATTTCACGGCTGGGTAGTGAGTAGAGCATACCATCATGCCCCATAGCAATACCATCATCGATTGCGATAGTGTTGAATTCTTTGGCAACACCGCCTGCTTTTTCAATTTCTCTAGCAACGAGTTGTCCTAGATCTTTTAAATGTACGTGTCCTGGTACAAATTGTGTAAAAGAGTTAGCAATAGCGATGATAGGTTTTTTAAAATCTTCATCTTTCATTCCAGTTGCACGCCATAATGAGCGTGCCCCTGCCATATTTCGACCATGGGTTGATGTTTTAGAACGATAGTCAGGCATTTAAAGCTCCTGTTTTTCACGGCAATAGTTATTATTAACGTGAGTGAACCAGTGAACTAATTGTTAGGTAAACAAAATTAGTTTTTGCTAGCTCTACGATAAATTTGGGGGTAACCAATTTGCTCGTAAAACTCACAATTGTCATTAAGAGTGATAGGTATTTTACAACGGTATTGTTAAACAACCTATCAGTTTATTTAATCAGTTGATATTTCTTGGGTTTCTCTATCACGATAGCCAAGTAAATATAAAATACCATCTAGGCCTAAAGCGGAGATGGCTTGTTTGGCAGATTGTTTAACAACGGGTTTTGCCCTAAAGGCTACCCCGAGCCCTGCAATACCTAGCATGGGTAAGTCGTTGGCACCATCGCCAACAGCAATCGTTTGTTCAAGACTAATGCCTTCTTTAATAGCAAGTTCTTTTAATAAATCAGCTTTTCGTTTTGCATCGACAATGGGCTCTATGGCGATACCTGTGAGTTTACCATCAACAATTTCTAACTCATTGGCATACACATAATCAATTTTAAGCTGTTGTTGTAACCTTTTTGCAAAATAAGTAAAGCCACCAGATAGAATAGCTGTTCTATAACCTAGTTTTTTTAGTTCAGCAAATAAACTTTCAGCCCCTTCTGTTAAAGGAAGTTCATTAGCAATTTTTTCTAGAACTGTTTCAGGCAGTCCTTTTAGTAAGGATAGTCTTCTTTTAAAGCTTTCTTTGAAATCAATTTCACCTTGCATGGCTTGCTCAGTAATGGCAGCTACTTGCTTACCAACACCTGCTGCCTTTGCTAACTCATCAATGACTTCAGCCTCTATTAAAGTTGAATCCATATCAAATACTGCAAGACGACGATTACGGCGATAAATACTGTCTTGTTGGAAAGCGATATCGACACCAAGTTCGGCACCAACTTGTAAAAACTCTGCTTTTAACGCCGTAGTGTCAGCGGGCTCTCCTCGAACAGAGAACTCAATACACCCTTTGCTATGGTTTGGTGATGTTCCTAAAGGAATTCTCCCTGATAAACGATCGATCTGATCGATATTAAGTTGGTGTGCGGCTGTAATTGTACTGACTTTATAGAGTTGTTCGGCGGTTACTTTGCGTGTTAATAATGTGACGATATGACGCGGTTTTCCTTGTCCTGCTACCCATTCAGTGTAGTCGTTTTCAGATATTGGGGTAAAGCGTACTTGCTGGTTAAGCTTGTAGGCGCAAAATAGGACATCTTTTAACACATTAGTATCACTGTTTTTAGGCAGCTCAACTAAGATACCAAATGATAAGGTATTGTGTATAACTGCTTGACCAATATCTAAAATCTGGGCTCCGCCAGAAGCAAGTACACCCGTGATGGAAGAAGTAAGTCCAGGGCGATCTTCCCCCGTAATATTAATTAAAATAATTTCACGCAACCTGCTATCTCCAAAAGATAATATGTAAATTTTACTATTTTAACGCGCCTAAGGGCTTTCCCCCTAAAAAAACGCTCGTTATACTAATGCATTGTTTCTTTTAAATGAGTTAAATCTGTGAAAACTTCCGATTTAGCTAAAAAGGATAATCCTTTTTTAGCTTCTAGCCAAGTAGTACGAGCAAAACGTGTGTCGCTTGTTATTAGTTTGGTTGTCAAATGTTTATTGTGTTTGGCAATTGCATTTGGTGTTTATGCATGGTTAATTAATGAACAGCTTAAGTTATCAATGCGCCAGCAAGCAGACGCTGTTGGGCAAAGTTTGTTGATGCAAACAGCAGAGCGCGCTTCAGAGTTGCTGGCTGTTGATGATAAGTTAGGACTTAATATCTTATTAGGGTCATTGGCAAAAAATCCTTTAGTGCTCGATGTTGGTGTCTATAACATGCAAGGAGTAGCCTTGTATCGAGCAGGTTTAAAACAATTTACTCATTTAAATAAAGACGATTTGTATGTAGAAGGGCTCAACTTGCCTAATCGAGAGAAGCTAGAGTTACACTTACGCCTAAATCATCAGCAGTTTCAATTACCATGGACATTAAGTGTTGAACGAGCAATTATCATTGCAGGTGTTTTGCTCTTTGTGGTGTTAATTATTATTTTCTTATTTGGGCGTAAAATAGTCTTACCGTTAATTCAACTAAAAGAATGGGTTCGCTATCCTGTGATGCCAGTACCCTCGATAAATCGTGGTGATGAAATTGGCGATTTAGCCTTAGAGCTTCAGTCTTCGCTTATTTCTGCTGAGGATATTGATGCTTATTATGCGCAGTTTATTCCAGTTGAACCTGAGACAGAACTGAAAAACGATGAAGAAGAAAAAGTAACACCTAATAAGCAAGAGGGTGAACTATTGGAAATTGAGTTTGATCCTTCTTTCTTTGATGATATTGTTAAGTATACTTCATCAAATCTTGCAGGAATTGATGGGGAAGGCGTTGAGTCAGAAGGAAATCCGAATAGTAGAGTATTGTCGAATGTTCAGCCAACGATTAAAACTGCAGTATTATGTATACGCCTAGGTGGGCAAGATAAGTTAAAATTATTACCTAAAGATAGGCTAATTAGTCTCTTGCAACGTTACCGTGATTGTTTAGATCAAACAGTTCGTTTGTACCGTGGTGAAATTCATACACTCAGTGATGGTAGTAGCCTTATTTTATTTCATGGGCGCGGCGTTGACGCTGATAGTTATTTATCCCATTCGATTTGTTGTGGTGAGCTAATGCGAGGTCTAAGCCATGAGTTGCAAATTGAATTAGCAGATACTAATATTACTTTGTTATTACAAATAGCGTTGGCTCAAGGAACTCAACTATTAGGCCTGACTCAAAAAGAGCTGTTAGAGAATGAAACAGTGAAAGTAGTACAAGCATTGGCAGTCTATAGTCGTAATTTATTATTGATTGATCAGTCTATTGCTAGTGATATTGGTGTTGTTGAAATTGCTAAGACCCGTGGGCTTGCTAATCCGCCAGATACTTTTTGTATTGAGCGTGTTATTGAACCTTACTCTGAGCTATTGGAAAAACAGTTGCGGAATATGCGTAACCATAAACATTAATATAAAAAGCTGCATTATTGCAGTTTTTTATATTAACGGACTTTTTAACCGATGGGTAATGTATAGTTTTGTTGCGTCATTAAGTCAACGCCGCAGTGTAGATTTTCAAACCAATTGATGAACTGATTCACCATTTGTTTCCCTTTGAATGGCCTACCATGTTGTGGAACCATCATTTCTATGTCTAAGCCACGAATCATGTTTGCCCAGTAACGATTAATTTTATTACTTATCATATAACGTTGATGAAAACCAAGCATATTGGGCAGATGCTCTTCAAAGTTTGTCACAGGATTTGCATCGTCAACAATCGATGCGCCTAAATCTCCTGAAAACAAAATTTTACTGACAGGATCATAAATTTGGAAGTTACCTTCAGAGTGTAAAAAGTGTGCGGGAATAGCCATTAGTTTACAATTGCCCAGTTTTATGAAATCGCCTGGATCAGGTAATTGAATAATCCTCTCATAGGTTTTGACACCGTGGGAGTTAGACAAATAAGTTGCAACTAAGTGAGGTAAGAACCTTGCCCATAATGCTGAACAAATAACTTTAGCATTCGTATGTAACAGCCATTTATCAAGAGATGCTACAATATCAGGATCTTGGTGTGAAGCAAAAATATAGGTCAAGCTTTTAAGTGATAGATGTTTGGCAATTTCTAGGGTTAAGGTTGTATAAGTTAGATCTCCACCGGGATCAAGCAATATTGTTTGGTCATTGTCAATAATGACAAATTGGTTAGATTGTACGCCACCCCCTGTGACCAGACTATCAAAACACACACACTTATGGGTACCATTATCAAATAAAGTAATTGGATCGCGCCGCATGATATTTCCTCTAATTTATATCACTATTTAAGCATTTATCAGAATAGAATGTATGATATAAGTCAAAAAAAGGCGAATTCAAATGAATAGGACCATAAGAAATGGCACTTTAGTTTGTGCAAATTTATATATATTTGTATGGGGTATTGTTATAATCGTTGAAAGTTAATTTGTGTGATTGTATCAGACTGTTCGTGATGAGATTCATTCTCTTTAAAACGTTGAAAAGTAATTTGAGGTTTATCATCTAAAATGCTTTGATAAATAATTTATATTAAGGGCTTTGTTATACGTTTAATTGACTAAATTTATTAATAAAGTAGAAAATTAATCATTTATGTTAAAAAAAATATTTAGGACTGTGGATAATTTATTTAAACGCTCTGATACAAAATCTGAATCTAAACAAAATTATGTATTAGAGCAAAAATTCATCAGCAACAATGCAATAGATACCATAAAAAAATTACAAAAAGCTGGTTATGAAGCATATTTAGTAGGCGGGTGTATCCGTGACTTATTATTAAATATCCAGCCTAAAGATTTCGATGTGGCTACTAATGCAACGCCTGAGCAAGTAAAAAAAGTAATTCGTAACTCGCGTATTATTGGTCGTCGGTTTAAGTTAGTTCATGTCTTTTGGGGGCGAGAAACGATAGAGGTTGCAACCTTTCGGGGTCCTCATGAGCAAGCTAGAGCTGATAATGAAAGTGTGCAACACAGCTCAGGCCGTATTTTACGAGATAATGTCTATGGTTCAATGGATCAGGATGCCTATCGTCGAGATTTTACAATTAATGCTTTTTATTATGATGTCACTAAGAAAAAATTATTAGATCCTATTGGTGGATTAAAAGACATTAAAAATAAGACATTGGCAGTTATTGGTGATCCTACACAACGCTATCAAGAAGACCCTGTACGAATGCTCAGGGTAGTGAGATTTGCGGCTAAGCTTGATTTTTGTGTGGAGCCATTATCAGAGGCGCCTATTTATCACCTGTCTTACCTTTTGGCCGATGTGCCTGCTGCTAGATTATTTGATGAGGTCTTAAAATTATTTTTATCAGGTAAAGCATTAAGAGTCTTTGAATTACTTTGCCAATACAATTTATTTAAAATTCTATTTCCGAAAATAGGGGAGGTATTAAGTACCTCACCTCAAGCTGAAAAATTTATTAGACAGGCATTGTCTAATACAGATGATCGTTTAAATTCTGGTAAAACTGTAAATCCAGCCTTTCTTTATGCGACATTCTTATGGCCTGTATTGCAGCAAAGATTAGGTCAATCATCATGGCTCGAAAAACTGCCTAATTTACTGGAGTTACAAGAAGTAGCAAATGAGTTGATTTTTGAACAAAGTAAATACACGACTATTCCGAAACGATTTGGTATCCCTATGCGTGAAATTTGGGAAGCTCAGATTCGTTTAGCTAAGCGACAAGGTAAGAAAGCCGATCTTTTACTATCACATCCACGCTTTAGGGCTGGTTATGATTTCTTATTATTAAGAGAGTCAGTGGGGGAGGATACGGGAGGATTGGGCGCGTGGTGGACAAAATATCAGCAATTAGATGATCAGCACCGGCGAGTTATGATGCAAGATCTTTCGGGGAATAAAAAAACCACAAAAAGAAAGTATCGTTATAAGCCTAAAGTAAAAAAAGTAGAGATATAAAGTGACTAGAGAGATTGTTTATATAGGATTAGGTAGTAATTTAGAAAATCCTGTTGAGCAGGTTAAAGAAGCGCTTCGAGAACTTGCTTATTTACCTGAGTCAACTTTAGTTAAACAATCTTCAATTTATTGCAGTGACTCACTTTTGGATGGGCAGCCTCAATACATTAATGCGGTTGCTTGTTTAGAGACTGCGTTAACACCAGAGTGTTTGTTAGATCATTTACAACGTATTGAAAACTCTCACGGTAGAGAACGTAAAGAAAAATGGGGAGCAAGAACCTTAGATTTAGATATAATTTTGTATGGGAAAAAACAAATTAATACAGATCGTTTAACTGTCCCTCATTCACAATTGGCATTACGTTCTTTTGTGTTAATACCATTAGCGGAAATTGCCCCCAGACTTTCTATTCCACGCTATGGAGCAATGGCTTCATTATTAGAGGATTGCCCTTCTCAAAACTTACACAAATATTTATAAATGCAGCCTCTATTAAGCAAGTAGCTCATGAATAATAAGATTATCTTTATGAATGAGTTCAGGCTCATTAAGAAAGCCTAATGTTCTCTCTATTTCGTCAGAAGCTAACCCCATAATTTGACGTGCTTCATTAGCGCTATAGTTAACAAGCCCTCTAGCAATTTCATCTCCCTTGTTATTTATACAGCTGACAATTTCACCTCGACTAAAATCCCCTGTTACTTGTCTTACACCAACGGGTAACAAGCTTTTATGCCTTGTGAGTAACGCTTTTACTGCGCCATCATCTAGCGTTATTTTGCCCCTCACTTGTAATTGACCGGCTAGCCACTGCTTGCGTGCTGCGATAGGTGTATGATCTGGTACAAGCAGCGTTCCAAGTTTTTCACCGTGTTGAAGTTTTGTAATGACGTTGGGGATTTTACCCCCCACAATAATTGTATTGGTTCCTGATCTTGCAGCAAAGCGCGCCGCCCTTAATTTGGTTTGCATACCACCGCGGCCTAAACTACCAGCACCGCCTGCAATTTTATCCAAAGAGCTATCGCTGGCTTTTGTTTCAGTAATTAATTGTGCATTAGGATTTGTACGAGGGTCAGCATCAAACATTCCATCTCGATCAGTCAAAATAACTAATAAATCAGCTTCTACTAAGTTGGCAACTAAGGCTGCAAGTGTATCGTTATCACCAAACTGGATCTCATCCGTGGTAACGGTATCATTTTCATTAATCACAGGGATTATATTGAGCTCAACCAGTGTTCTTAATGTGGTGCGAGCATTTAAATAACGCTGGCGGTCAGAAAGATCTTCGTGCGTTAATAAAATTTGTGCGGCTTGGCAATTAAACTGATCAAAACAATTTTCCCATGCCTGCACTAATATCATTTGCCCAACAGCCGCAGCAGCCTGTAATTTATGCATTTCTTTGGGGCGAGTATCCCAGTTTAATTTACTCATACCTGCTGCAATAGCACCAGATGAGACTAAAATAAGCTCAATGCCCGCTTCACGCAAAGTAACCATTTGTTTTACCCAGCTAGACATTGCTTCTGGATCTAACCCTTTGCCATCGGCAGTGAGTAGTGAACTGCCTATCTTTATAACCCAGCGCTTGGTTTGCGATATCATTTGACGCATGATGCGGATTACCTCAATGAATGATATAAATTTTAAATTAACATTATTTTATACTGTATTGAGTAGAATTAATAATAGCAGAGATGAATATTCTTTGGGTTGACTAGAGATATTGCAGATTTAAAGCCTTACTGCTTAGCAGTAAGGCAAGAAGGGTATTATGGTTGAAATTCTGGGTCAGGTTTTTTAGTGATTCTATTTCTTAAATCTCTACGTACAATTTCAATAGTCCACATCCATAAGCAAGTACCAATGAGTTCAGAGAATATTTCATCAAATGAAAGATTCCATACTGCTGGCGAAAGGTTTAGAACAGGTAGACAAATACCGTGAAATGCAATCGCTACTAATAAGGCGAAGGCGAGACCTTGACCTAGTTTTACTTTTGGAAACACTTCAGCAATAACACAATAGAAGATCCCAAACATGATAGAGAATACAATGTGTATGCCGTTACCACCCCAATTAATAATTTGGTCTGAGTAAGTGTAAACCATGTGTTGAATATTCAGCCCAAGCTCTTGTAATAATTCTACGGGCGGTGGTGTTACCCCCGGTGCTCGTGGAGGAAGAATGCCTTCTGTTCCTGATTTTACGAAAGCAGAGAGTAGTCCCCCTATGATGCCAACCAATATAGCAACACCATACTGGCGCGTATTAGGTTTGGTCATTTGAAATAATGGCATAATGTTCACTCCTAAATATTATAATTAAAATGGTTAAATGAAATTATGTTATTGGACAATTTATTAATACAATAAGTTTAGATGCTTTTATTTTCTTTTTATAATATAGTCTTAATCATTTTGTGTAATATAAATAATGATTGATGAAAAAGACAGCATTAAATATTGATTGGTCAGCTGAAGTTTTGCTACAGCATAAAATAACTAGACTTGAGAGAGACTGGCTGTTTAATGGCGCTTCATTAACCCACAGATTGACACAATTAAGCAATAATCAGTTTTCTGTTGAGGTCTTGTCGGCGTCTCGACAATTGGCTAGAGAGGATGAGTACCAAAAGTTAGGCATTACCTCAGAGAAACAATGCTGGGTACGGGAGGTATTGCTGTATGGTGCTAATGAAGCATGGGTTTATGCGAGGACTGTTGCATTAGAAATCAACTTAAATCATACCCACTATAATTTAAATAATATTGGTAGCAAGCCCTTGGGGGCAATTTTATTTTCGGACGATAGCTTTAAACGAACACCATTAGAGGTGGCTCATTATCCTATGAGTTTGTTGCCCACTAATCAACAATATCCTAATTTATGGGCACGTAGGTCAAGTTTTATTAATAATGAAGTCAATGTATTAGTTCAAGAGATATTTTTGCCTAGTTTTTGGCAAAAGTTACAGGGGAAGTAACTAAGGGCAATTCATTGCCCCTAGTTTATGGCGTTTAAATAGCTAAGAAGTTAATAATCCCTTCAGCCGCGCTTCTACCTTCTGCAATAGCAGTAACAACTAGATCAGAACCTCTGACCATATCACCACCAGCAAATATTTTAGGGTTATTGGTCTGGTAAGCATAGGGGCCTTTAGCAGGAGCGATAACACGTCCGCTGGCATCTGTTTTGATTTGGTAATCTTCAAACCAAGAGGCAGGACTTGGACGAAAGCCGAAAGCAATTACAACCGCATCAGCTGGTAGCACTTCTTCTGAGCCCTCAATCGGTACTGGTGAACGGCGGCCTCTGGCATCAGGCTCACCCAGTTGGGTTTCGATGACTTTAACCCCTTCAACCTTACCGTTGCCGATGACCTCGATAGGCTGGCGGTTAAATAAAAACTTAACCCCTTCCTCTTTAGCATTTTTGACTTCTTTGCGAGAGCCCGGCATATTTTCCGCATCACGGCGATAAGCACAGGAAACAGACTTAGCTCCTTGGCGAATAGATGTTCTAGTACAATCCATTGCCGTGTCACCACCACCTAGAACGACTACTCGTTTACCTCGCATAGAAATAAAGTCATCAGCTGATTTTTCAAACCCTAAGTTATGATTCACATTGGCGATTAAGAAGTCGAGTGCATCATAGACACCAGGTAGGTCTTCTCCTGGGAAGCCACCTTGCATATAGTTATAGGTACCCATTCCCATAAAGACAGCATCATATTCTTCAAGCAGTTGTTGTATAGAAATATCTTTACCAATGTCGGTATTGAGCTGGAATCTTACGCCCATTTCAGTAAAGATTTCGCGACGACGTGTCATGACTGTTTTTTCTAGTTTAAATTCTGGAATCCCAAACGTGAGTAGACCACCAATTTCAGGTCGCTTATCAAAAACGACAGGTGTAACGCCATTGCGAACTAACACATCTGCACAAGCTAGCCCAGCGGGGCCTGCACCAATGATAGCCACTTTTTTACCAGTAGGTTTTATGTGCGTTATATTGGGTTTCCATCCCATTGCAAAGGCTGTTTCGCTGATATATTTTTCGACATTACCAATGGTAACGGCGCCAAACCCCGTTTGGTTTAAGGTGCAAGAGCCCTCACATAAACGGTCTTGTGGGCAAACACGGCCACAAACCTCTGGTAAACTATTGGTTTGGTGCGAGAGTTCAGCAGCTTCAAAAATACGCCCTTCTGTAATAAGTTTTAACCAGTTGGGAATGTAGTTATGAACGGGACATTTCCACTCGCAGTAGGGGTTGCCACAGGCTAAGCAGCGCTCCGCTTGCTCCATGGCACGGTCTTTCTCAAAAACATTATAAATTTCAATAAATTCTTTTTTACGCTTACTTAAAACTTTTCTTTTAGGTTCTTTGCGTTCAACATCCAGAAACTGGAAATTATTGTGTGTATGTTCACTCATTTACAACCTCATCGCCATCAAGCGGAATCATTATTAAGAGAGATAATAAGATTATCTCTCTGATATTTTTTATTGTGGGTTAGCCTGTGTACTGCTCAATAACATTTTCAAATTAGCAGCTTTAGGCTTAACTAACCAGAAACTACGGATATAATCATCAAGGTTATCAGCAATTTCTTTACCCCAAGCGCTGTCTGTTTCTACAACATACTCATCGAGCACGGTTTGTAAATGATTACGATAAGCTTCCATGGTTTCTTTACTAATTCGCTGAATTTCGACAAGATCATGATTGACTAAGTCAACGAAGGTGCGGTCTAGATCGAGAACATAAGCAAAACCACCGGTCATCCCTGAGCCGAAGTTGTAGCCTGTTTTTCCTAGTACACATATAAAGCCGCCGGTCATGTATTCGCAGCAGTGGTCTCCTGTTCCTTCAACGACGGCATGTGCACCTGAGTTTCTCACACCGAAACGCTCGCCTGCTGTTCCTGCGATAAAAAGCTTTCCACCGGTTGCACCATAAAGGCAAGTATTACCAACAATGGCAGATTCTTGTGTTTTGAATGTGCTTTCTTTGGGAGGGGTGACGACAATCTTACCACCTGTCATGCCTTTTCCTACATAGTCGTTGGCATCACCTGTTAAGTGTAGGTGTAAGCCTCCTGCATTCCAAACTCCAAAGCTTTGCCCTGCTGTTCCATTGAATCTGAAAACGATAGGGTTTTGAGACATGCCTTGATTGCCGTGAATTTTGGCGATTTCTCCGGAAACCCTTGCGCCGATAGAGCGATTACAGTTTCCGATATTTAGTTCAAACTCACCACCAGATAAGGAGATAATCGCAGGCATGGCCATTTCAACCATTCTTTCTGCGAGTTCGCCCTTGTCGAAGGGTGGGTTGTTCTCTACTTCACAGAATTGAGGTTTATCTTTGATTTCTTTGTTGGCGAGTAAAGGGGAAAGGTCTAAATTGGTTTGTTTATCGGTTTCTCCGGGAAGCACTTCTAATAGATCCGTGCGTCCGATAATCTCAGATAGGCTTGAAAAGCCTAATTTAGCGAGCCATTCACGGGTGTCTTCAGCAATAAATTTGAAGAAGTTAGTAATCATTTCTACTGTGCCGATAAAGTGTTCTTGGCGAAGAATATTGTTTTGAGTTGCAACACCTGTAGCACAGTTATTAAGGTGGCAAATACGTAAGTATTTACAGCCTAATGCAATCATAGGCGCTGTTCCAAAACCAAAGCTTTCAGCCCCTAAGATAGCGGCTTTAATAACATCAAGCCCAGTTTTTAAACCTCCATCCGTTTGAACCCTTACTCTGTCACGTAGGTCATTACCCCTTAACGTTTGATGGGTTTCGGCAAGGCCAAGCTCCCATGGAGCACCTGCGTATTTGATAGAAGAAATGGGTGATGCTCCCGTACCACCATCATAACCTGAAATCGTAATGAGGTCAGCGTAAGCTTTTGCAACCCCCGCTGCAATTGTACCGACACCAGCCTCTGCAACTAATTTGACAGAGACTAGTGCGCTTGGGTTTACTTGTTTTAAGTCAAAGATAAGCTGAGCTAAGTCTTCAATCGAGTAAATGTCATGATGGGGTGGCGGAGAAATAAGTGTAACCCCAGGGACGGCATAACGTAAGCGAGCAATTAAGCCATTAACTTTCCCCCCTGGCAATTGTCCTCCTTCGCCAGGTTTGGCGCCTTGAGCTACTTTGATCTGTAGTACTTCAGCATTAACAAGGTACTCAGGTGTTACACCGAAACGACCTGTAGCCACCTGTTTGATTTTTGACATTTTGATGGTGCCATAACGTGCAGGATCTTCACCGCCTTCCCCTGAGTTAGAGCGTGCCCCAAGGCGATTCATGGCTTCGGCTAATGCTTCGTGCGCTTCTGGCGATAACGCGCCAAGTGAAATACCCGCGGAGTCAAAGCGTTTTAGAATAGACTCGATAGGTTCTACCTCGTCTAAAGCTAAGGCATGATCCGCTGTCTTTACATGGAATAAATCACGAATCATGGCAACAGGACGGGTATCTACTGCATGGGTATATTCTTTAAATTTCGCATAGTTACTGGTTTGTACAGCCTCCTGAAGGAGTTGTACAACATCAGGATTGTAGGCATGGTATTCACCGTTGTGAATAAACTTTAACAGGCCACCCGTTTGGATCGTTTTTCTATTGTCCCATGCTTCTTTAGCAAGCAATGTTTGTTCTGCTTCTAGGTCTTTAAAACGAGCACCCTCGATACGACTAGGGACTCCTCGAAAACAGAGATTAGTTACTTCTGATGCTAAGCCTATAGCTTCAAAAAGTTGTGCTCCCCGGTAAGAGGAAATAGTAGAAATACCCATTTTAGAAAGGATTTTTTTAAGTCCTTTAGAAATGCCTTTACGATAGTATTTAAATATCTCGTACACATCCCCATCAATGTCACCATTACGCACTAAATCAGCCAATACTTCGTAAGCTAAATAAGGGTAGATAACGCTTGCACCAAAACCTACCAATACCGCAAATTGATGTGGGTCGCGTGCAGTTGCAGTTTCTACGAGGATGTTACAGTCACAACGTAGGCCAGTTTCAATAAGGTGGTGTTGAACAGCACCAACAGCCAAGGCTGCATGAATTGGTAGTTTGTTAGGCGCAATGTTACGGTCAGTTAAGATAAGTTGGCTTTTGCCATTTTTTACAGCGGTTTCCGCTTGTTCAACAATTTGTTTTATTGCAGCTTCTAAACCAATATTAGCATCATAGTTAAGATCTATTATCTCTTTAGCGAAACCCTCACGTTGCATATTAAGAATTGTCTGCCATTTAGCGGGTGAAATAATAGGGCTGGTTAAAATAGCGCGATTAGCATGTTCAGGTGCTTCATCGTAGATATTGTATTCTGGCCCTAAACAGGTTTCTAACGACATTACGACTTCTTCTCGTAATGGGTCAATAGGCGGGTTCGTAACTTGTGCAAATTGTTGGCGGAAGTAGTCATAAACGGAGCGGACACGGCCCGAAAGCACGGCCATTGGAGTATCATCACCCATAGAACCTACGGCTTCTTGCCCTTGTTCTGCTAAAGGGCGTAATACTTGATCGCGCTCTTCAAACGTTACTTGGAACATTTTCATGTATTGAGCGAGTTGCTCACCTTCGTAGCGAGCTTCGCCTTGTAGGCTATCATTTAGTGTGGCTTGAATACGTAAAGCATTTTGTTTTAGCCATTGTTTATAAGGGTGTCTAACTTTTAGCTTGTCATCAATCGCTTGGGTATTTAGCATTTCTCCCGTATGAGTATCCACTGCTAATATTTGCCCTGGACCAACACGACCTTTGGCGATAACATCTTTTTGATCATAATTCCAAACTCCCACTTCAGACGCTAATGTGATATAGCCATTTTTGGTGGTTACCCAGCGAGCAGGACGTAAGCCATTTCTATCTAACAGGCAGACTGCATGGCGCCCATCCGTAAGTACTACGCCGGCGGGGCCATCCCAAGGTTCCATATGAATGGAGTTGAATTCATAGAAGGCACGTAAGTCAGCATCAATGGTTTCAACGTTTTGCCATGCTGGCGGAATCATCATCCTTAATGCACGGAAGATATCCATACCACCAGTGACTAATAACTCTAGCATATTATCCATGCTAGCAGAGTCAGATCCAGTGCTATCAATAAGCGGGTCTAATTCTTCTAAGTTAGAGAGTAGGGGGTTAGTAAAGTTTTTACGACGTGCTAATGCCCAATTGCGATTTCCTGTGATGGTGTTGATTTCACCATTGTGGGCTAAAAAGCGAAAGGGTTGGGCAAGGCGCCACCTTGGCAGTGTATTGGTAGAGAACCGTTGGTGGAATACACAAATAGCTGTTGTCATGCGATCGTCATTCAGGTCAGGATAGAACTGTGCAATATCCGCAGGCATCATCAGGCCTTTGTAAATAATATTTTTTCCCGATAAGCTACAGACATAAAAATCTGAGTGATCTTTAAGTGCTATCTCTGCGCGGCGGCGAATAAAGAATAATTTAACTGCGAAAGCTTGGTCTGATAGACCATCACCAGTCATAAAGACTTGTTCAATACGGGGTAGTCTTTCTAAGGCTAATGGGCCTAATACTGAAGCGTCCGTAGGGACTTCTCGCCAACCGATTAGTTTTAAGCCATTGGCTACAATTTGTTGGTTGATTTGCTCTCGTTCTTTATTAGCTAATTCTTCATTATTACTTAAGAACAGCATGCCTACTGCATATTGTACAGGTAGTTCAGCTTGAAATTGTTCTTTGGCTATTGTTCTTAGAAAGGAGTCTGGTTTTTGTAGAAGTAAACCACAACCATCGCCTGTTTTTCCATCAGCGTTGATACCACCGCGGTGAGTCATACAGGTTAGTGCTTCGATAGCTGTTGCTAAAAGATGGTGACTCGCTTCACCTGTCATGTGAGCGATCAGGCCGAATCCACAGTTATCTTTAAACTGCTCTGGAGAGTATAAACCTGTATTCATAGTAGTTCCTGTCAGCTAATCCCATGGTTAATATAGATATTGTTATTTAGAGAGCTTTATTTAATAGTGTTATTTATTAATAAAGGAGACATATTATAAAATTATTTTTATAATATGCAAATAATGTATGCATTATGCGTAAAATGCATACATATTGATGGATAGAGGATTACGTGCAGTTTAGACGATATGATATAGCTATGTCTATGGAACTATTAGAAAATAAATTTTCATAATAGTTCTGTTAGTCTTTTATTTTAAAGTGTACCCAGCCAACGCTAGCATCACTCATTTGTTTTGTTTTAAATAGAGCAATTTCATCAGCTTTAAAGAGTGGGGGCGGATGATCTCCTACGATAATCACCTCAACACCATGCATTTCAGGTGAACTAATAAGGGCAGCTATATCATCAAATAACTGAGTTTGGAGCATAAAATTATGGCAAGCATCGCCATCGGAGAGATTATGTGTTTTACAATTAAATCGAGTATTATGGATGTCTTTAGTGTAGTAACTGTAATGAGAAGTTAATGTTAACCAGTAGTTAAATAATTTTTTATCTTGAGTAAATGATTGTTTGATAAAAGGAATAATATCCCAATCACAGGCACCATCAAAAGCAATACACTTGTTGGGAAGCTTGAAGTCTTCTTGAAAAAGGTCCTTTTTAAAACCTGCTTTAGGATACCACTCTTTACGCCCATAAATAGTACTTCCTCCTCCGTGAAAGGAAGTGGTTTGATAGCCAAGGCTGTTTAATTGGTGAGGTAAGCAATTTTGAAAGCCTGTTTTTATTTGATAAAGATCAACCGTTTCTGGGTGGAGCTGGCAAAGCTCTCGAAGCTCCCCTTCTACCGTGAATCCTCTAAAAGGCATTGATCCTTGGTGAAAGAACTCTAGTTCATTAAATTTTTCTTTAACGTTCTTTAAGATATCTTCTTGAATATTTGAGTTTAATGGTTGTCCCCATGACTCCACAACAATTAATAAGAGTTTTTTGTTGAGCAATTTTTGGTCTTTAAGTGCTTCGCTCCAAGGTTTTGTCGCTTGTTTATAGGAAGTTGGTATTAATAGATCACCACCTAGGAGGCTAGAGAAATTAGCCTCTTGATTTTTAATGAAAAAAGTAATATTGCTGCTTAGCAAAGAGGTCCTATAAAATCTTGAGTCTGGATTATTATCTTGGGTAATAAAATAATATAGAGTGTTAAAAATAACTAAGCAAATGCCAAAACTTAATAAGCTTTTAAAAGTAAGTTTTACAGAGAGTTTTAATGACAGAACAATTTCAATAAATAAAATAAATATAATAATGATGCCGTAGGTTAAAAATAACTTAGGTCCAGAAAAAATAAAGCTAATAAGATAGAAAGTATCTCTAAAGTGTAAATTAGGAAAGTGTTGTAAAGTAATTAGTAAGAGGTCAATGGCAAAAAGGATGATGAATAGAACAATGCCAATAGTTTTAATTATTTTATTTTTAAAAGTGAAACATAAAAGCGGAAATAGATAGTCTATATTGATGAAAGCCCTATCATCTCCTGTCCAATACGTTGCGAGTATGAAGAAAATATTAGGTAAGATGAAAAATATAAAAGTAGTTAGAAGGATTCTTCGCATTTTGTTATGAAAAACGTTAGGTTAAATGAGAATTATAAGTTAATTTATTAAGTATTGTTAGACTTTAATCGTAATTGACGAGGTGAGTAAGCATGAATAATCAAACACGTTGTTTTTGGTGTACAGCTGACCCTGAGTATACAGCATATCACGATACAGAATGGGGACAGCCTTGTTACGATGAGCATAAGTTATTTGAAATGCTTTTATTAGAGGGATTTCAGGCGGGACTCTCATGGATTACTGTCTTAAAAAAGCGTGCGCGATATCGACAGGTATTATTTGATTTTGACCCTCAAAAAATAGCCACTATGTCTGATGAGTATATTGAGATATTGATGCAAGATGAGCAAATTATTCGTAACCGCTTAAAACTTAAAGCTGCGCGCAAGAATGCTCAAGCTTGGCTTAAATTGAATAATCCAGTTTCTATTATTTGGTCATTTGTTGGGGGCAGCCCTCAAATTAATCATTTTAAAGCTCATACAGAAATTCCTGTAATGACGAAATCGTCGCAGGAAATGAGTAAAGCGCTAAAAAAAATGGGCTTTTCTTTTGTGGGGCCGACGATTTGTTATGCTTATATGCAGGCAATAGGGATGGTGATGGACCATACAACAGATTGTTTTATGTATCAGCGGTGTGTAGATAAGGCTGTAGTGTGAAAACTACAACCTTAATCAACGATTAACTTTCTTTTGGTGTCGTTGGGGCTGGTAAGAGTAATTCTTTTCCCTCACTGTTTTTTAAAGTAACATCAATTTGGTGAAATGGCATATTGATATTTTCTTTTCTAAATACAGCTAAGATCTGTTGGTTTATTTCATCAGTTGCAGCACTACGATCTGCTATTTCGTTAACCAGCATAGTCAGCTCAAAGTCTAATGTATCTACACCAAAATTGACGAATGACACGGATGGGCCAGGGTCTTGAATAACGCGCGGATTTTGCTGCGCTATTTGTAAGAGAGATTGTTTAACTTTGTCTATATCAGAGTCGTAATCAACACCAATTTTTAATGTGATACGTGTAATGGTGTCGGTCAATGTCCAATTGATGATTTGTCCTGTGGCGAATGTGGTGTTGGGAATAATAACTTCTTTTCTTTCGCCATCAGTAATGTGTGTCGCTCTGATTTGGATACGATTAACAGTCCCAGTTACACCACCAACAGTAATTCTGTCTCCGATACGAACGGGACGTTCAAATAATAAAATAATACCGGATACAAAGTTTTTGAATATCTCTTGTAAACCAAAGCCGAGACCTACAGAGAGTGCGGCGACGAGCCATTGTAGTTTAGACCAACTCACGCCCAGTAACCCGAGTGATGAAGAGAATCCCGCGGCAATAATAATATAAGTGAGTAATGTAGTAATTGCATAAGAAATACCACGATCTAAATTTAGCCTTGATAAAATAGCTACTTCCAGCAAACCTGGTATATTTCTGGTGAGTACAACCGTTAATACAGCAATGACAATGGCAATAATAAAGACTTTAAGGGTTAAAGGTACTAGTGTCGTGCCGTCAAGCCCAACATATTGATAAAGTGTAATAGAGTCTAAATAAGAGAATACGGCTAATACATCAGACCATATCCAATAAAGAAGAAAGGCAAAAACAACAAATAAACTAAGACGGATTAAACGTAGAGATTGTTGATTGATTTCTTGAATATCTAAAACGTGTTCTTCAACAACCTCCTCTTCACCTTCTTTTGTTTGGGCTTTATTTTTACGTTTTTCGAGGATACGTTGGAATGCTATACGTCGTGCAGCGACACTCAGACCTCGGATAAGCAAAGCTTCTAATACAGCCCATGCCATTAATGTATAAAGCGTATCAATTAAACGTGCCGTCAATCGAACAGAGGTATAATAGTAACCTGCAATGGTTGCAATCATTAGTGAGAAAGGTAATAGTACAATGGCAATAGCGATAATCCATCGAAAAGTATTGAAATAATTGCGTGCCTCTTTTGAAAAAGTTGTACGCGCTAAAATAATTGTAAGAAGCAAATAACAGATAATCACTGTCATCATACCCAAAACATCTTTGGATAAGTTTCCTAGTAGTTTGCTGGCAATGCTAACAACGGTCATTAAGATAAGCGCTAGTATTCCTATCTGGAAGATTTGTTTTCTTAAAGCGTTAACTTGTTTTTCACTCCATTTAAAATGAATAATAGCGACTCCATCAGGAGATAATAAACGATAACAGGTATAGAAGAATAGCCATCCTAACGCAAGTTCTAGTAACGCACTGCCAATAGCGAGGTTTATTTCTTGAGTATCCAGTGAAAGAGAAAAGCCCGCGGAGGCTAAAGCTAAACTAACGGGGAGGGCAAGTAAAATATTGAATAAGATAGCGAGTGGTGTGTGCAGCTGTGTATCATGCTTGACGTTACCGACATCATTATTAATGGCTGTTATTTTATTTGTTAAATAACGGCGCTTCCAGACAAGTACTATAATCAGTACAATCAGGGGGCAGAAAATCCATAATTTTTCTGACAGACTGGTATAGATATTATTAAGTGTTTCTTTCCAAGAAATACTGCCCACTTCAGCTTTGAGGTTGGCAGGCATTTGTTTTAACCATGTAAAATCTAAAGCAGAGTTACTGGGTAACCAAAACATCTTTTCATCTATTTCAGATGAAATTTGAGTGACTTTAGTTTGTAATTGTTGGTAGGTGAGCTGTAAGTTAACTGCTCCTGTTGTAAGGCTATTTAATGAGTGTTGAAGTTGACTAAAAAGATCTTGTCTTGTTCGAGCAAGCTCTAACAATTGTTCACGTAATGTATCATCTACTTGATTGTTAGCCAGTAGCTTATTGACATAAGTAGTAGGGCTAATAAAGAGTGTCTGTTGCTCATTAAGTTGGAATTGATAGAGTCTTAAGTCCGCAATCTCATCAATGAGGCCAGTATCCTCTGTTAAAGTGGGCAATGCTTGTTTTTGTTGGTAAAGAATCCGTGAAAGGAAAATACTATTTTTTAAGGCAATACTTTGTTCGGTGAGTGTCTCTTGAATCTTTTGTGTTGCAGAAAGTTGTTGTTTAGCCGTTTGACTTAAGTTAGTGATTTCATTTAGGCGGGCATTACCCTTAGCTAAATATTCAGATAATTTAAGATTTATTTCACTTTCTTGTCGAAGTAATGTATCGGTTTGGTTGTCTTGATGTTCGGCTAGCTCCTGTACTATCTTTTCAGTAGCTTCTGTTCGGCGAGAGTTGATAAGTGTTTGAAGCTGAGCGTTTTCTTGTTGTAATCGATTAATTTTCTCAGTCAGTAAATTTCGAGAACTTGTTGCATGTTCCTGTAATACAGTAGCGCTAGAGAGTTCTTGGGTCAATAAGTTAATTTGTGCTTTGATAGACGATTGTTCTGCTTCTAGTTTTGATGTTGCAGCCTGTGTTTGTTGGATTTTAAGTGTATCTGTAATTTCCTGACTGCGACTTTGTAATTTGCTGATTTGGGCCTGTGCATCTTCTGGGAGGGTTTGTAATTTTTGAATAATGTTATTAGCACTGGCGAGCTCTGTTTGCCAACCGTCGATCGTTGTATTATTTTCAGTGAGGCGTGTTTGTAGTTCTGTGTCGGTTATTTTTTCATCTACCTTTAGCGGGGTAGGAGGCGTTGCAATGAGCTTTTCAAGCTGTTGGCGATATTCGGTAGTTTGTTGTGGTGCTTCTACTAATTGTTTTTTTAGGTTGGTTAGTTTTGCAATAGCCTCATCACGCGTTTTAATAAACTGAAGTGCTTGTTCAAGATTAGTTTTTGCTGTTGCCGCCTCAGTTGCTGGCAAGTTTTGTGAGGGTAGCTCTTTTAGTTGTTGCTCAATACTTTCTGTTGTAATGGCATTGGCACTGCTTGGTGCTGTACTACCTACTGTTGCAGCAATACTCTGTAAAGAGATAATAGACAAAATTAGAACGATATATCTCAAGCATTTCATGACCAGTATATCCATTATTAAATTAATATATTTTTATTATGCCCTTTTCATAGATTTGGGGCTAGCTAGTAAAACGTCTAGGTACGCGCTTGATGTTACAAAATAATTGGTAAGGAATTGTTTGGGCAAGCAATGCAACATCGCTGGCCAAAATATTTTTTCCCCAAAGCTCTACGTCACTGCCTAATCCCGCTTGTGGCAGATCGGTTAAATCAACTGTGAGCATATCCATTGAGACTCTTCCGATAAGGCGTGTTTTTTCTCCTGCTACCATGATAGGTGTATCATTAGGGGCATGTCGCGGATATCCATCGGCATAGCCCATTGCAACAACGCCGATACGAGAGGGTTTATTTGTTGTATAAAGGCCACCATAGCCGATACTTTCACCCTGAGGAAGTGTACGAACAGAAATAATTTTAGACTGTAAAGTCATAACGGGTTGTAGCTGATTCGTACTATGTTGTGGATGTTCAAAGGGGGATGCACCGTATAACATTATTCCAGGGCGTACCCAATGGCTTTTTATTTCTGGCCATGCTAAAAGCGCCGGAGAGTTACACACGCAGGTTTCGAGGTTTAATTTATTGGCAACTTCTTGAAATGCACTGTACTGTTTTTTGGTGTAATCTATTTCTAATTCGTCAGCACGAGCAAAGTGAGTCATTAAGGTAGTATTGGCAATTTTCTTGGTTGCAAGTAGTTGATAATAAGCAACTGGGATATCTTCAGGAAAAAAACCAACCCGATGCATACCTGAGTCCATTTTTAAAAAGATAGTTAATGGCTTCAGAAGCTTAGCTTTTTCAATGGCTGAGATTTGCCAATGTGAATGAATAACAGGCCATAAATTATATTGGTCAATTTGTGCTAGCTCACACTCTTCAAAGAAACCTTCAAGAAGTAGAATAGGGTTTAAAATACCGGCTTCTCTCAGCTCTAAGGCTTCCTCTAAAAACGCCACAGCAAAAACTTTTGTTTCTTTTTCTAATGCTCTTGCACACTCCACCGCACCATGTCCGTAGGCATCTGCTTTAATAACTGCTATGGCCTTACTGCCAGATAATGAGCTAGCGAGTTGGTAGTTTAGGCATAAAGCTTTTAAGTCAATAGTTGCTTGTGCTGGGCGCATAATAAGACTCTGCAAGTAAAATCAAATAAAGAAGCTAGCTATTACATAAAGGTAATAGCTAATAAATAGTGATTAGGGTAAACAAGCCACAATGCATATTTCAACCAATAGTTCAGGTTCGCAAAGTTTTGCCTCAACAGTTGCCCGTGCGGGCGTAACGCCCTCGGGTAGCCATGTATCCCATATACGATTCATGCTTTCAAAGTCTTTTTCTATATTTTTAAGGTAAATAGTGGCGGATAAAATACGCGTTTTATCTGTACCTGCCTCGCTTAAATACTTTTCAATGGAGGCTAATACTTCTTTTGTTTGTTTTTCTATGTTCCCTTCCACGTCCTGACAAGTTTGGCCTGCAAGGTAGACGAATCTATCGTGAATAACCGCCTGACTCATGCGTTTATTAGAATGTAGTCGTTTGATTGACATAAGTAATCCCTCTGTATTTTATTTATACGTTTTTAGTTATAATTTCAGTCTTAAGTTTTCTATTATATCACTGAAATCCATACTGGACTTCACCATAGTGATTCTGTATGAATATAAGTATGTATAAATATTTATTTTTCTAATAGAGATAACAGATTGAATAAGTTGTAGATAGATATTTGGTAAGGAACTTGCAATTTTTTCAAAAAGAAGTTGTCCTAATAAATCATTCTATGGATATATTTACACTGTTCTATATGGCTTTTAATATTAATTTAAAGTGCCTAAAAAGTCATAAGGGGAGTATCTTATGTTGTTTTCATTTTGGACTGAATGGTCTGTTTCGCTTGGTAACTATATCGTTGCCCCTATTTTAAATTTTTTACATTTGAATGGATTGACGGACAGCCCAGAGGAAATTGCTTCTGCATTTATGACGGGAGCATTGCAACTTTGTCTAATCGGCTTTTTATTTCGACCTTTAGAGTCATGGTTTCCTGCAGAGAAATGGGCTGATAGACGTTATGCCAATAAAGATTTTCATTTAACATGGATTATGGTTGTTGGCTTATTCCCACTGTTTATGTTTTTAATACTAACCCCCATCGTTAACTTATTAACAGGTGGAGCCTCTACAGGTGAAGAGGTGGAAGGGTGGAGTTTAAGAACACAATTTTCTTGGTTAGATAGCCACCCGATTATCTTTTTCTTGGTTTATTATCTAGCCTATGATTTTGTTTATTATTGGATGCATCGTCTAGCACATTTTCTACCTTGGTGGTGGGCTATGCACAGTGCTCATCACAGTCAAAAACAAATGAGCTGCTGGTGTAATGACAGGACTATTTATTTAGATGGTATTTTACAGTCTTTTATCTTAGCGGGTGTTGGCGTTTTCTTTGGCGTTAGAGCTGATGAGTTTGCTTGGTTTATGCTGTTTGGCGAGTTGATTCAAAACTTTTCCCATGCCAATGTACGTTTTGGTTTTGGCCCTATTTTAAATAAAATTATTATTGATCCTAAATTTCATCGTTTGCATCATATGCGTTTTAACCCCGATCGCCCCACATTGCATAACTGTAATTTTGGGGAGGTATTTCCAATTTGGGATATCATTTTTGGTACCGCACTTTATAAAGAGCCATTGCATCCAACAGGGGTCGATGATCCGATGGTGGATAAAGATAACGAGTTAAATATTGTGCAGTTACAAATAGAAGGACATAAACGTTTTTGGCATGCGTTTCGAAGAAAGTCTGGTTGGAAAATAGGTGAGGTTATTTTTAGCGAGAAATATGAACCTATTCATGTGGATAATTCAGCACCTCATCCTGCTGCTGATGAACTTTCTCATAGCAAATAGAAACGATTATTCCGTGTGCATGAAGAACTTTTATGCTTGTTGAAATTGTCCAGTTTCCTTTAACGAAGGTAGCAGCTATTGAGCATTTTGGTTCTTCGGAAACGGAGTGTGAAAGTGTTGCCAAACTGATTCATTGGCGAAAAGAGAATGGATACCTTAACCAGCAGAAGTATCAGTGTTATGGTATTCATTACACTAATCCTAAGTCCATAGCGCCAGAGTTGCATCATGTTGATTTTTGTATTTCTATGGATGATCCAGTTTTAACAAATAATTATGGTGTTATGGCTAAGACTATTCCTGCACTACGATGTGCAAAAGCCAGAGATATAGGGTCAAGAAGTAATAATAAAGCTATTATTTATTTGTTGGAAACCTGGCTCCCAAACAGTAATGAAGAGATGGGTGTATTCGCGCCGATCTTTCATTATGTGAATGTTGGATCAACTCTTTGTGAAAGTGAAATGATTACAGATGTTTATCTTCCTTTAAAATAAGATTTATTCATCTATTTGAGCTTTTACTGGATTGATTTTGGGCGTAGGTAAAATTTTGATAATAAAAAACCGACAATAATGTCGGTTTTTTATTTTAAAACTGTTTAAACTAAGCGGCAGAAGCTTGGCTCAAAGTTTTAAGGTGAGCGTTTAAACGGCTCTTATGACGTGCAGCTTTGTTTTTGCTGATAATTCCTTTGTCTGCAATACGATCGATTACAGGCACAGCCTTAGCAAAAGCTTCTTTAGATTTTTCTAAGTCTTTAGTTTCTAAAGCCTTAACTACGTTCTTGATATATGTACGAACCATAGAGCGTAGGCTGGCATTGTGAGCGCGTTGCTTTTCAGCTTGCTTAGCGCGTTTTTTAGCAGAAGGGGTATTTGCCACCTTTCAACTCCTTGAATAAAACGAGATTAATAAAATTAAGGGCGGCAATATTGCCCTTTTTATAAAAAAAAGTCAAGCACTTTGTTCGAGCGCTTTATAAATATCTAAAACAGAGTTTAATATAACTTAAATTAGTGATTTAATAAAGTGATTATAGTATATAACGAACCTTATTGGTTTTTACCTTTCTAAAGTGCTTACTTTGAATATCTGATATAAGCATCTCGTGCCGTAATCTAGGAAATATTTTTATCATGACAGAATCAGTCGAACCTGAAAAAGCAAAGAGTGGCGGTTTATTACGCTCTAGTATGGTTGTGAGTTTAATGACCCTCTTATCCCGTATTTTAGGGATGGTCCGAGATGTTGTTATTGCTCGCTATTTTGGTTCAAATTCGGCAGCAGATGCTTTTTTTGTTGCTTTTCGTATCCCTAATTTTTTGCGTCGATTATTCGCCGAGGGTGCTTTTGCACAAGCATTTGTTCCTGTTTTGTCGGAGTATCGAACGAAATATACGTTGCAAGAGGTTAAGTTATTAGTTGACCGAACAATGGGAACACTGGGGATCGTTTTGGCTGGGATAACGGCATTTGGTGTTATTTTTGCCCCTTATATTATGATGGTTTTTGCTCCTGGATTTCATAATGACACTTATAAAATGGAGTTGGCAGGGCAACTATTACGAATTACCTTTCCTTATCTTATGTTTATTTCATTAACTGCGTTTTGCAGTGGTATTTTAAATAGCTATGGAAAGTTTGCAGTCCCTGCGGTTACCCCAGTACTATTAAATATCAGTATGATTGCGGCCACCGTGCTTATGAGTCCTTATTTTAATGAGCCCGTGATGGCGCTAGCATGGGGTGTTTTTATTGCAGGGGTTGCACAGTTTTTATTCCAGTTGCCTTTTTTGGTCAAGATAAGGCTATTACCGCGACCAAGATTACATAAAGATGAGGGGGTAAAGAAGATTTTAATGCTTATGTTACCTGCCTTATTAAGTGTTTCGGTGAGTCAAATAAATTTATTGCTCGATACTATCTTGGCTTCTTTTTTAAGGCCTGGTAGTGTTTCTTGGTTGTATTATGCCGATCGCCTCTCTGAGCTCCCTCTTGGTGCTTTTGGTATTGCCATTGGAACAGTGATTTTGCCTAGTCTATCAAGACAGCATGCAGGTCAAGATCCTAAAGCATTTTCGGCGACAATAGATTGGGCGATGAGGATGGTTTTATTGGTGGGGGCTCCAGCAGCTTTAGCTTTAGCACTCTTATCAGAACCACTTATTGCAACACTCTATAATTATGGAAAAATGACAACTTATGCTGTTGAACAATCCGCAAGGGCTTTAGAGGCATTTTCCGTGGGTGTTTTAACCTTTATGCTAATTAAAGTATTGGCTCCTGGTTATTTTGCTCGCCAAGATTTAAAAACACCTGTAAAAATAGCTATTATTTGTATGATCGCCAACATGGGGTTCAATTTAGTGTTGATCTGGCCTTTAGAACATGTAGGGTTAGCATTAGCTACATCACTTTCTTCTGTATTAAATACTGTATTGTTGTTGTGGGGGCTTCGCAAGTCAGGTGTTTATAAGCCTCATGCAGGATGGTGGCTATTTATTATAAGACTATTAGGGGCTTGTGGAGTGATGGCCGCTTTGATTTTATGGATGAATGCTCCTTCAGCAGATTGGTTTGTTTGGGGATGGAAAAAGCGTGTTCTAGAAATGAGTATTTTGGTAATTGCAGGAATAGTTATATTCTTTGCTGCATTGGGCTTATTTGGTATGAGACCTAAACACTTTAAACAACAGGTTTAGTTTTGATCGCTTATGCTTATCCATTTTAAACAAGGTAAGCATAAGCGGTATGATATCTTATGTTGGCGTTTTGTTACTTGCTAACTCAGCAGGGATATCTTTTAATGCATCATCTGCCAGATCGTGATAGAACATTGTGTTAAATATTCTAGCAATATAGTCGGCTAACACTGCGGCGACTAATACTACGAAAATAATAGTGTGGTTGCCTGTCATCTCTATCATAATAAAAGTAGCCGTTAGCGGGGCTCTTGTGATGGCCGCGAGCACTGCAACCATTCCTAAAATAAGCGTTAACGTTTGGTAGTCGGGGGCGATAAAGTCTGTAAAACAATTGCCAACTCCTGCACCTAAAGAGAGTGAAGGTGAAAAAATGCCGCCAGGTACTCCCGTTAATGAAGAAGATAGAAAAGCAATGAACTTTAATGGCATATAATACCAAGCAACATTGACTTCATTGTGAAGCATCTGTTGGGTTAGATCTGCTCCACTACCAAAAATAGGTGCAAAATTACCACATAAGGCTAATAAAAGTGCGCAACCTATTACAAAATAGTAGGGATGTGATTTTTTAAACCGTATAATAATTTTAGGAAGCCATTTATTAGGCTTAACCATCAGCCAAGAGAGTGCCCCACCTATGAGTGCACTGATAATAATAACCAATAGTGCAATAGGAATGTATTTGAGCGTAATATCTAGAGAAACATTAACATAGCCGAAATAACTACTTTTTCCATTGCACCAATAGGCCGTAAATCCCGCGAGCATAATCGCAACAGCTACGTGTGATGCTGTTTTGTACTCTACGGATCGCCACATTTCTTCAAACGCAAACATTACCCCTGCCATGGGGGCATTGAATGCAGCAGCAATACCCGCTGATCCACCCATGATGATAAGTTGGCGCCGAGTAGCAACTACATCTGTTGGTAAAAAACGACGAAAGGTATACATAATACTGGCACCAATCTGTACCGTTGGACCTTCAAGTCCAACAACAAAACCAGAGCCCAGTCCTAGAATGATGGCAAAAAATTTTGCAACTGCGAGTTTAAGATTAATAAACCAATGTATTTGTTTTAGGTTGTCTGCAACGTCTAATGCGGCAATAGCTTGTTGAATGCCACTACCTTCGGTGCCTGCACCCACTTTTCGCATAAACCATGTCAGGAATATTCCGGCTATGGGTGTGAATACGAAAGGAAACCAAGGGTATTTCTGTGCGGTATCAATAAAGAATCCATACGCAATGGCTGAACATTGTGCTAATAAAAAGGCCATCAAGCCTATTAAAACAGCACCAAACCACCAAAGTAAATGATGCCAGTCTCTTAAATGATGTTTTCGAGTGAAAGATGTCATTGGATTGTTCATCTAAATACCAGCTACGCTACTAAAGGGGTAAAGAATAAAGTGAAATATAGAGTGAATTATCTTTTTTTACACGTAAGTATGAAATACGGCTTTTAGTTAATAGCCCGCCGTATTTTTTTGGTGGGCTATTAAAAAAGTTTATTCTTCTGAATAGGTATCAGGGTCTTGTGTAGGGGCTATATGCTTATCCAACGTTGAAATCAATAACATATCTTCTTTATCCAAGGAAAAATCAAAAATATTTAGATTTTCTAACATGCGTAGAGGATTAGATGATTTAGGTATTACACTATTGCCTAACTGTAAATGCCAACGTAACACAATTTGAGCTGTTGTTTTTCCGTGCTTTGCGGCTAGTTTTAGTAGTATGGGGGTATTAAGTAAGCCAGAGCCTCTGCCTAACGGACTCCAGTCTTGGCAAGTAATGTTATATCTGTTGAGCCACTGACGTGTCTCTGTTTGTGGAAGGCAAGGGCTTAGCTGTATTTGATTAACGGCGGGTATTACGTTTGTTTCATCAATAATACGACAAAGATGTGCTATTTTAAAATTAGAAACACCAATAGCCTTAATTAGGCCTTTATTGTATAAAGTAATAAAGGCTTTCCATGTTTCAATATAAAGATTTTTCTGGGGTAAAGGCCAATGGATAAGGTACAGATCAAGGTAATCTAACTGTAATTTTTCTAATGTTTGATAAAAAGCATCAAGGGTACTTTGATAACCATGAGCGGCACCGCGTAATTTACTAGTAATAAATAGCTCCGAACGGTTAACTTTAGATTGTTTAATCCCTTTGCCCACAGCCTCTTCGTTTTCATAGCGAGCGGCAGTATCTATTAAGCGATAACCTTTTTCAATAGCGGTCGCAACTGCGTTGGTACAAGCTTCTCCTATTAAAGGCCAAGTGCCAAAGCCTACTGCTGGTATTTTTACCCCATTGTTGAGTGCGATTAGTTTGGTATTCATAAAACTCTCCATTTTCTGGTTAGTGAAGCGTTATGTTTTTATGTTTAATAGCCAATAGTTTTTGTACTGAATGAATAGAATGCTGATTTACTAAAGTTTTGAAATGTATTTTTTAATTGTTTAGATTGAATATTCTATAGTATATCCCTAACTTAATTAAAGTGAATGCAAAAAATGGGGGAACTATGAAGTTTTTTGGAGTGTATTTTATCATTGAGATTATTTTATTGGTCGTTGCCGGTCGATTTCTCGGTGTGTGGCTGACATTATTTATTATTGTGGCGACCAGTATTTTTGGTGTACTTATTCTTCGTTTAGCAGGTTTTTCGACCATGATAAAAGTTCGTCAAAAAGTGGCTCAAGGTGAGGCTCCTAATGCTGAAATGATGAATGGCCTATTACTAGGTGTTGGTGGTGGTTTATTATTCTTACCAGGGTTGTTAGGAAATATATTGGGGCTTTTGTTGGTATTACCTATAACAAGAAAATCGTTTATTGAGTATGCCAAAAAACTCTTGAATAAATATAAGCCTGCGCCTAATACAACTTATACAAACTCGCCAGAGAGTGCCTATTCTAAGGTAGAAGTAATAGAGGGAGAGTGGGAAAGAAAAGATAAATAAAAAAATAATAAATTATTCCCCTTGAATTATTATTTTTTGCCCTTATTTAGATTACACAGATTATTAATACAGCGTATTTTATACTCTGTATTTATTATATTGCTTCTGTTAGATACATAGCATGAGCATTTTCATTTAGGTAAATTATTATTTTGTTTAGGAGAGTTTGGATATGAAACTTCGTCCATTGCATGACCGAGTTGTCATTCGCCGTAGCGAAGAAGAGACAAAAACGGCTGGTGGTATCGTATTACCAGGTTCAGCAGCAGAGAAACCTAATCAAGGTGAAGTTGTTGCCATCGGTACAGGCCGTGTATTAGATAACGGTGAGGTTCGCCCTCTAGCCGTTAAGGTTGGAGACAGAGTTGTATTTGGCCCATATTCTGGAAGTAACACCATCAAAGTAGATGGCGAAGAATTACTCATTATGGGTGAGAATGAAATTCTTGCTGTTGTCGAAAAATAATTAAACCGATTACTAAGAGTTGAGGAATAGATAAATGGCTGCTAAAGAAGTGAAATTTGGCGATTCAGCACGTAGAAAACTACTTGTAGGTGTTAATACATTAGCTGATGCAGTGAAAGCAACACTAGGCCCTAAAGGGCGTAATGTGGTTTTAGAGCGCAGTTTTGGCGCGCCTTTAATTACTAAAGATGGTGTTTCTGTTGCTAAAGAAATCGAATTAAAAGATAAAATTGAAAATATTGGTGCGCAATTAGTTAAAGATGTCGCTTCAAAAGCAAATGATGCGGCCGGTGATGGTACTACAACTGCGACAGTACTTGCTCAAGCAATCGTAACTGAAGGCTTAAAATCAGTAGCTGCTGGTTTAAATCCAATGGATTTAAAACGTGGTATTGATAAAGCAACCACTGCAATTGTTGAGGAAATTAAGAAATTATCTAAACCTTGTGAAGATACTAAGTCTATTGCGCAAGTAGGTACAATTTCTGCTAACTCTGATGATTCTATCGGTAATATCATTGCGGAAGCAATGGAAAAAGTAGGTAAAGAAGGTGTTATTACTGTTGAAGAAGGTTCAGGTTTAGAAAATGAACTTTCTGTTGTAGAAGGTATGCAGTTTGACCGTGGTTACCTATCTCCTTACTTTATCAATAAGCCAGACACTATGTCAGCTGAAATTGATAGCCCTTATATCTTACTCGTTGATAAGAAAATCTCCAATATCCGTGAGTTATTACCCGTATTAGAAGCAGTGGCTAAATCTGGTCGTCCTTTATTAATCATCGCTGAAGATGTTGAAGGCGAAGCATTGGCAACATTGGTTGTTAATAACATGCGTGGTATTGTTAAAGTGGTTGCTGTTAAGGCTCCTGGCTTTGGTGATCGCCGTAAAGCAATGTTACAAGATATCGCTATTTTAACAGGTGCTACAGTTATCAGTGAAGAAGTTGGTTTAAGCTTAGAAAGCACAACATTAGAACATTTAGGTACTGCAAAACGTACTGTGTCTAATAAAGAAAACACTACGGTGATTGATGGTGCTGGTAACCAAGCAGATATTGAAGCTCGCATCAAACAAATTCGTGCTCAAATCGAAGAAACAACATCTGATTATGACCGTGAAAAATTACAAGAGCGTCTTGCTAAATTAGCAGGCGGTGTTGCGGTCATTAAAGTAGGTGCGGCAACTGAAGTTGAAATGAAAGAGAAAAAAGCACGTGTTGAAGATGCGTTAAGTGCTACTCGTGCTGCAGTTGAAGAAGGTGTTGTGCCTGGAGGTGGTGTTGCATTAGTTCGTGCTTTAGAGTCTATCAAAGACCTTAAAGGCGCTAATGAAGAGCAAACTGTAGGTATTAATATTTTACGTCGTGCAGCTGAATCACCACTTCGCCAAATCGTTGCTAACTCAGGTGATGAAGCTTCTGTTGTACTTGATAAAGTAAAACAAGGTAAAGGTAATTACGGTTACAATGCTGCAACTAGTGAGTATGGTGATATGATTGAGTTCGGTATCATTGACCCAGCAAAAGTAACTCGTAGTGCATTACAAGCAGCCGCTTCTATTGCTGGTTTGTTAATTACAACTGAAGCGATTGTTGCTGAATTACCTGAAGATAAAGCAGCTCCTGCAATGCCTGATATGGGTGGCATGGGCGGTATGGGTGGCATGGGTATGATGTAATACCTAGGTTACTTGTTAAAAAACCCACCTTTATGGTGGGTTTTTTATTATTAATTAAGGAATATTAGATGGAGTACAAAATTATTATGGTCACTTACTGATAAGGAATTAGATGTCACTATTCAATCAAAATGACATTTCTTTGTCATTACCCTTGCTTGGTAGTATAGGGTTTTACAAGAGTTTTTTTAACTCAAGCCAATCAGGTTTTACTTTCTCTCTAAGGTAGTATTTCTTTAATTTTGTGATAAATCCATTTTTTCTTGGTTGTGATCTAAACTCAATTATATCTTTCCATAATATGTTCGGTTTGAATCCTGCCCATACAGTTGGGATTGGAGTACAAAGATTAGGATAGCAAACGGGAGTGATCCATTCAAAAAAAATGTATTCAACAAGATCAATAGGAAAGTTTTTGGCGATGGAGGCTATATAATTATAATCAACCTCATTATCAATAAAAATATCAGATAATGCTTCGCATAAATCGATGACAGAGATATTATTTGGCATGCCGTTGGGTTAATCAAACGTTACCCTATTATAGATTAGAGTATAGGATAACGTTGATCATTAAAATGTATATTGATTAGTTGTTGTTGGCAATATTATTAATAATGGCTAAGGCTTGTTCAGAACTAGCAATACAGTTTTTAATATCACCTGCTTTTTTGTAGTTCTGTGCACTTTGGTATAACGTTCTAATTTGACTTAACTCAGGCTCGCCTGTTGTTACACCAAACTCTGCCTTGTAATTTGATATTTTGTTTAAATTAATGTCACAAAGGTTATTATCGCGCTCTTTATTGCTGTGTTGACTACAGCCTAACATGAGGAGACTAATAACAGCGATAGCTAGAATTTTCATTTTTTCACTTCCTTAAATAAATTAATAGACCGTGACAGACAAGCCAATCATAATGGCTTTTACTTCTTATAAGTATATCAGTTTTATTACAACCATAGATTAATCTTTAGATGATGGTTTATTCTTTTCCTCTTTTTTGTGATGGGCTCTAGGATGTGCTTGATCATAAACGTTAGCCAAGTGTTGAAAGTTTAAGTGTGTATAAATCTGAGTTGTTGAAATATCGGCATGGCCTAATAGTTCTTGTACTGCGCGTAAGTCTTGTGATGACTCAAGAAGATGGCTGGCAAAGCTGTGCCTTAACATGTGTGGATGCAAGTGCTGTCCTAAAGTGCTGGCGCCAGCCTGTTTAACTCTTAGCTCTACCGCCCTAGGCGTTAGTCGAGTTCCCCGCTGACTAATAAAAACGAAGTTTTCTTTAGGGTGACCTTGGAGACGGGTTGTTAACCATGTTGTTAATGCTTCTTTTGCTTTTCTACCTATTGGTAGTTCTCGAGTTTTATTACCTTTTCCTAAAACACGAACCGTTTGATTTGATAGATCTAAATCAGGCAACATAAGATTTACGAGTTCAGACAGTCGTAAGCCTGACGAATAAAATAATTCTAAAATGGCATGGTCGCGATGATTAATAAACTCATTGTCAGAGATATTAGGTGTATCGAGTAGTTGCTGAGTACGGTCAATGTCAAGTAATTTGGGTAAGCGTTTTTCTGATTTAGGTGCAATAATACCCAAACTAGGGTCTTTAGTGCAGATACCTTCTTTAATTAAATAGCGGTATAAGCCTCTTAGTGAAGAAAGAAGGCGTCCTAAGCTTCTAGCGGATAACCCTTGCTTATGAAGTTTACTGATCATTAATCGGACATGATGAGTCGAAACTTCAGACCAATAAGGAATCTGTTCAGCTTTGCACAGGGCGATTATTTTACATAAATCCCGTCGATACCCATCCAGTGTATGGGGGGAAACCTGCCGTTCAATTTGTAAGTAAGCTAAGTAGTTATTTAAATCGTTGAGCATTGATTATACGTGTAATAGTCGTGGGAGAATACGGCATAAAATATCACCAATATGCTGTAAAAATAGAGTGCCCGTTTCTCTTTGGTAACGATATTGATCTTGGCTACCTAATGCTAAAATACCTAATGTATCATTATTTTTAAGAGGCACTAAGGCCGCTGACTTTACTTTGTTTGTTTCATTAAATAAAAAAGCCAAGGCATCTTCTCGAAATTGCCCTGTCGTAATTTTATGGTTTGTTATTAGTGTACCGAGTTTTGATTGTGCTTCATCTATGGCACAGAATCGTCCAGCAGCCAATGGTTTTTCGCTAAATAGAATAAAGCTAACATAATCAATTTTAAAATCGTGACGCAAACTATCTTCTAGTGCAGCTACCAGTGTTTCTAATGAGTCCGCCTCTAGAAGCGCTAGCGTTAAGCGACGAGACTTTTCAAAAAGTTGATCGTTATCTCTGGCGACAGATAAGAGCTGATTAAGTTGTTTTTGCAGCTCTTGGTTAGATGACCTTAAGCGGTTTAGTTGGTATTCTATCAGTGATATTGCTTTTCCAGAATTATGCTGGATACGAATTATTTGTAAAATATCATCGTGCCTAACAAAAAAATCAAGGTGTTGTTTAATATACTCTGCTACCATTTCATCGGTGAGTGAAATGGTAGCGGCGGATGGCTCTGTCATAACTTTATTTTTCCTTCATAGACACTTACAGCATTACCGGTCATAAAAATAGGGTTATCAATGTTATCCCACTCGATAATTAATTTGCCTCCGGGGAGTTGGATATTGACGGGAGAGTCCATCCAGCCATTTTGAATAGCAATTGCAGCAGCAGCACAAGCCCCAGTTCCACAAGCTTGAGTCTCTCCTGCGCCTCTTTCCCATACGCGAAGTTTTGCATTATAACGGTCTATAACTTGTATAAAGCCCACATTCACTCTATTTGGAAAATGGGGGTGAGTTTCTATTTTAGGACCTAATGTTTGTACGGGGGCCGTTTTTAAGTTGGTTACTTGAATAACTGCATGAGGGTTCCCCATTGAGACACTTGAAAGCTCAATAGTTTGCTCTTCAACAAGTAACTGATAGTAGTTTTGTTGTTGTTCACTAATAAATGGTATTTCTTTAGGAACAAAACGTGGGCGCCCCATGTTAACTTTCACCTGATCATCGGGTTGTATCGCAAGCTCAATAATGCCACTTTTAGTTTCTACGATAATGTTTTTTTTATGGGTAAGACGTTTTTGACGTACAAACTTAGCGAAACAACGCGCACCATTTCCACATTGCTCGACTTCAGAACCGTCGGCATTGAAAATACGGTAACAAAAATCGACATCAGGCCGTGAGGGTGGTTCTACTATAAGGAGTTGGTCAAAACCAATCCCCGTATGTCTATTACCCCACTGTTTAACGAGCTTGGGGGTGATTTTTGCTTGCTGTGTGATTAGATCAATGACCATAAAATCATTTCCTAATCCATGCATTTTAGTGAAATGTAACATGCTTATTCCTTAATGGGGTAATAAGTGTTCATTGGCATAGAGTGAGGCAAGTGTTTCGCGATCACGGATAAGGTGTACTTTATTGCCGTCTACAATAACTTCAGCAGCCCGTGCACGGCTATTATAGTTTGAGCTCATCGCAAAACCATACGCACCCGCTGAGAATATAGCAAGTAAATCGCCCTTGTTAATAATCAGTGATCTGTCCTTACCCAAAAAGTCTCCAGTCTCACAAATGGGACCAACAATATCGTACTGCTTGGGTTGTTCCTGTTTTTGAATAACGGGTTGTATATTCATCCATGCCTCATAAAGTGCAGGGCGAATGAGGTCATTCATCGCGGCATCAACAATTGCAAAGTTTTTATGTACTGTGTCTTTTAGGTATTCTACTCGAGTCACTAATATACCTGCATTGGCGACAATATAACGACCGGGCTCAAAAAGTAAAGATAAGTCTCTGCCTACAAGGCGTTCTCTGACAGCTTGAATATACTCTTGGGCAACGGGTGGCTTTTCATCATTATAGCAAACACCTAGTCCACCGCCCAAGTCAAGGTGTTCAATGGTTATTCCTTTTTGAGTTAGTTTGTCGGTTAAAACTAATAATCGATCTAATGCATCTAAAAAAGGATCAAGGGTGGTTAATTGAGAACCTATATGGCAGTCAATCCCTTTAATATCTAGGTTTTGTAGTGTGGCAGCATATTCATAAATACGCTCTGCTTGGGCAATATCAATCCCAAACTTATTTTCTTTTAATCCCGTGGATATGTAAGGGTGTGTTTTTGCATCGACATCTGGATTAATGCGTAATGAGATGGGAGCTTTTTTACCCATTTTTTCAGCGATAGATTGTATACGATCTAGTTCATTAACAGATTCGACATTAAAGCAATAAACCCCGACTTCAAGTGCTCGAGTAATATCATCAAAGGATTTACCGACACCAGAAAATACCACTTTGTTTGCTTTGCCGCCTGCAGCTAAAACTCTTTCAAGCTCACCTCTTGAGACAATATCGAACCCCGCCCCGAGTTCTGCCAAAATATTGAGTATTGCAATATTAGAGTTGGCTTTAACCGCATAACATATTAGGTTTGTTGTTCCCTGTAGAGAGTCTTGGTAACTTTTAAACTGTTCAACAATATGTTTTTTTGAGTAGATGTATGTGGGAGTCCCGAATTGATCAGCAATTGCTATGACTGGGACGTTTTCGGCATAAAGTTGGTTTGCTTGATAAGTAAAAGCGGACATTATTGCGTATCCTCAACTGCTTCTGTTTTTTTTATTTCTTGTTGTGTAGTATTGGTGTGGCTGGGTTGAGTTGTTATAATAGGCTGTTCTTGTTTTTCTGGTAGATATAAAGGGCCTTTCTGTCCGCAAGCTGCGAGCATAAAAGAAGCAACAGTTAACATGATGATAGATAAAAATGATGATTTCATTTCATTAATCCCAAATTCAAATATTTTATTATAGAGAAGTATACCGACCTATTCGGCGATTGACTATTGGTGTATCAGCTTTCGTTGATTATAATGGTGTAAAATATAATTGGGTATTTATTTATGAAGCTAGATGAATCGAAGTATCATCAACTTGTCGACCAGTTACAACAACGGGTTGAAGAAGTATTGGATGAGGCCGATTTCGATGTTGATATGGCGAATGGCATTTTGACCATCGATTTTGATAAGGGTGGTAAAATTATTTTAAGCCGCCAGCCAGCTTTGTTACAACTCTGGGTTGCCGCTAAATCGGGTGGATATCATTTAGTTTATGATGAAGCCGCGGCGATTTGGTACGTATTAAATAGTCATGAGTCCCTTGGGGACTTATTAGCACGCTTAGTGTCAGAGCAGTCGGGCGAGCAACTTAATTTTGAAGGGCTGTAGCTTTAAGGATTGGTATTGCCAAGTTTTTTAGCTATGTTATCTGTATGTTTTATAGAGTGATACATTAAGTAGCAATCCTTGCCTTGTTTAAACACTTAATATGAACTCATGAAGGAGTGTCTATGGTTTTGCAAACCCCTTTATATGAGCAGCATTTAGCTCTAGGGGCGGAAATGGCAGACATTGATGGTTGGATGTTACCTTTGCATTTTGGTTCACAGATAGAAGAACATAATCAGGTTAGAAAAGATTGTGGGATGTTCGATGTGTCCTTTATGGTTGCCATTGATGTGACAGGGGCTCAAGCCAAGGAGTTTTTACAGTATTTGCTTGCTAATGACGTTTCGTTATTGGCTGATGATGGGCGTGTACAATATTCTGTCATGCTAAATGAGCGTGCGGGTATTGTGAGTGATGTATTAGTTTTTCGTATAGACGCAAGGTATCGTTTAATTTTTAATGCAGCACTTCCCGACCAACTTATGTCATGGATGGAGCAGCATAAAGGGCACTTTGATGTTTCTTTTTGTCTACGTTCTGATATGGCTACTTTATCTGTCCAAGGGCCCAATGCAATTAATAAACTACTAGATCAATTAGCTAAGCCTTATGCTGATCAATTAGCTAGTTTAAGCCCTTTGCATAGTATTTCTATTGATGGCTGGTTCATTGCGCGTACAGGCTATACAGGTGAGGATGGTGTTGATATCCTTTTGCCTAAAGATGATGCACAACAGCTTTGGTTAGAGTTAATGGGCGCAGGTATTATGCCTATTGGTATGCGGGCTAGAGATACATTGCGTTTAGAGTCTGGTTACAGTGCTTACGGTTTGGATATTGACGCAGAAACCTCCCCATTATGCTGTAATATGGCATGGGTGATTGCTTGGGAGCCTAGTGACCGGGATTTTGTAGGTAGAGAAGCATTAGAAGCTAAAAAACATGTGAGACTGAATAAGCTAATAGGTTTAGTTTCTGAAGAGCGTGGCTCACTTCATAATGGACAGCCCATACGCATTGAGGGCATCGGTGAAGGTTTTATTACCAGTACAAGTTTTTCTCCAACGTTGAGCAAGTGCATTGCCTTAGCAAAAGTACCTATTGAAACAGGTAGTCGTGCTGAGGTTGAAATCAAGGGGAAATGGTACCCTGTTCGGGTTGTTCCGCCAAAGTTTGTTTGGCATGGAAAAATTTTAATTTAATTGAATAGAGACTAGTGAATATGAGTAATCTCCCACCCCAATTACGTTACACCGAAAGTCATTCTTGGGTGATATTTGAAGATGACGTGTTATTGGTTGGTATTACTGATTATGCGCAGAATGCTTTAGGTGATATTGTCTTTGTTGAATCCCCTGAAGATGGTATGCATTATCAGCAAGGGCAGCAAATAGGTATGATTGAGTCAGTTAAAACGGGCTCGGATATTTATGCGCCTGTTACAGGGAAAGTTGTTGATGTAAATGAAGCTTTAATTAATAGCCCTGAGTTAATTAATGAAGACCCTTATAGTGCTTGGATATATAAAATACTACCCGCCTCAAAAGTTGAGATTGAACAACTTTTAACGGCAAAAGACTATCTGAATCTAATTAATAAAAATTAATTTTATAGCGATGAACTGTCAATTTTTTGACAGTTTCTGCTTAAGTTTCTAGTAAAAAATACTTTTAAAAATGAACGTGTTTTTACTTGTCAAAGTACAACTTGTTTTTCCGTTTTGTGGTATGATATACAACTAAATTTGTAGATCGTCGCAAAACAAGGAACAGGCTTTTTATGGGCACTGAAATCGCCAAAGAAATTCTTCCCGTCAGAATCGAAGATGAACTTAAACAGTCTTATTTAGACTATGCCATGAGCGTTATTGTTGGGCGTGCGTTGCCTGATGTTCGTGATGGTTTAAAGCCCGTGCATCGCCGTGCGCTTTTTGCTATGAGCGAAAATAATAATGACTGGAATAAACCTTATATGAAGTCAGCACGTATTGTGGGTGATGTGATCGGTAAATACCATCCTCACGGTGATACGGCTGTATATGACACTATCGTGCGGATGGCACAACCATTCTCTATGCGCTACATGCTAGTTGATGGGCAAGGTAACTTTGGTTCTGTTGATGGTGACTCTGCTGCGGCAATGCGTTATACCGAAATTCGCATGCAGAAATTGACCCATGAAATGTTGGCAGATCTTGAAAAAGAAACTGTGGATTGGGTGCCAAACTATGATGATTCATTAAAAATCCCTGCAGTACTCCCCACCAAAGTTCCAGCCTTACTGGTTAATGGTTCAAGTGGTATTGCTGTAGGTATGGCTACTAATATTCCTCCTCATAACTTGACAGAGGTTATTAATGGTTGTTTAGCCTTAATTGATGATGAGAGTTTAAGCATTGATCAGTTAATGGAATATATTCCTGGGCCTGATTTTCCTACTGCGGGCATTATTAATGGTCGCGCTGGAATTATTGAAGCCTACCGTACAGGGCGTGGACGTGTCCATATCCGTGCTAAAACTCATATTGAGCAGATGGATAATAACCGCGAGCGTATCGTGGTGACAGAGCTACCTTATCAGGTCAATAAAGCAAGGCTTATTGAAAAGATTGCAGAGTTAGTTAAAGAGAAAAAAATAGAAGGTATTACTGAACTTAGGGATGAGTCAGACAAAGACGGTATGCGGATGGTTATTGAGTTACGTCGTGGTGAAATGCCAGAGGTAGTTATTAATAATCTTTATGCGCAGACGCAATTACAAAGTGTTTTTGGTATCAATGTTGTTGCATTAGTCGATGGCCAGCCTAAAATTCTTAATTTAAAAGAAATGCTAGAGGCTTTTGTCCGCCATCGCCGCGAGGTAGTGACGCGCCGCACTGTATTCGAGTTACGCAAAGCACGTGAGCGTGGTCATGTGGTAGAAGGTTTAGCTGTTGCATTGGCTAACATTGATCCGATCATTGAATTAATTCGTAAATCACCTAGCCCTGCTGAAGCAAAAGAGAAGTTAGTGGCTACTGCTTGGGAAGCAGGCCCTATCCAAGCAATGGTAGAGCGTGCGGGTGCAGAAAGTTGCCGTCCTGATGATTTAGAAGAACAATACGGCATTCATGATGGTAAATATTATTTATCACCCGTTCAAGCTCAAGCCATTTTAGATTTACGTCTACACCGTTTAACAGGTTTAGAGCATGAAAAATTGATTGGTGAATACCAAGAGATTTTAGAGCAAATTGGTGAGTTAATTCGCATTTTAACGATTCCTGAGCGTTTGATGGAAGTGATTCGTGAAGAGTTAGAAAAAGTTCGCGATGAATTTGGTGATGTACGCCGCACAGAAATTGTTGCTTCGCAAATGGATTTAACCACAGCAGATTTAATACCAGAAGAAGAGCGTGTTGTTACCATCTCTTATGGTGGATATGCTAAGTCACAGCCGTTAACAGCTTATCAAGCACAACGACGTGGTGGTAAAGGCAAATCGGCCACAGGTGTTAAAGACGAAGACTATATTGAACACCTGCTGGTTGCGAATAGCCATTCAACACTCTTGCTATTTTCAAGCAAAGGTAAGGTCTATTCATTACGTACTTTTGAGATTCCAGAAGCATCGCGAACAGCGCGTGGTCGCCCATTAATCAATATTATCCCGTTGGATGAGGGCGAAAAAATTACTACTATGTTGCCAGTGGATGAGTTTGCAGAAGGACTCTTTATCTTCATGGCTACTGCAAATGGTACAGTTAAAAAGACACCGCTTGAGCAATTTAGTAAAGTTCGAAAAAACGGTTTGATAGCTCTTGGTCTGAAAGACGGTGATGTGCTTATTTCAGCAGCTATTACTGATGGTAATAGCGAAGTGATGCTGTTTACGGATGAAGGTAAAGTGATTCGTTTTGAAGAGTCAAAAGTGCGTGAAATGGGGCGTACGGCTAAAGGCGTTAGAGGTATACGCTTACCTTTAGAGGGTGATAATGATAGTCTTGATGACGATGAGTCCGTTGTAATCACTGATGACGATGCTGATGATGATAGTGTTGAAACCTTTAGAAGCCATGTTATAGCAATGATCATTCCAGAAAAGAGTGCTTATATTTTAACAGCCTCTGCACGGGGTTATGGTAAGCGTACCGAGATTGATCAATACCCATTACGTGGTCGCGGTGGTAAAGGTGTTATCTCAATGATTACCAGTGAGCGCAATGGTAAAATCGTTGGTGCTGTGCAGGTGCAAGATGGTGAGGAGATTATGCTAATTTCTGACCAAGGTACACTTGTTCGTACTCGTGTTGATGAGATACGACCTATGGGACGTAATACTCAGGGCGTTACGTTGATTAAGTTATCGAGTGATGAAACCTTAGTAGGTTTAGAGCGCGTTCAAGAACCTTCTGAACCAGAAGAAAGCTTAGATGATAATCTTGAAGAAAATGCATCTAATGATGAAAATATTCACACTATTCAATAAAGAATAGTGTGATAGATTAATAAACCCATAAATCATAGAGTAAAACGCCATGACTAAACGAGCCTTTAATTTTTGTGCTGGCCCTGCTGCGCTACCAGAGGAAGTTTTAAAACAAGTTCAAGCTGAGTTATTAGACTGGCAGGGAAAGGGTTTGTCAGTTATGGAAATGAGTCACCGCGGCTCAGATTTTATTGCGCTTGCAGCTGAAGCTGAACAAGATTTAAGAGATCTTTTACACGTTCCCAATAACTATAAGGTACTTTTTTTACAAGGCGGTGCTAGTCAACAGTTTGCACAAATTCCGCTTAATTTAATGCGTGATGATCAAAAGGCTGACTATATTGAAACAGGTATTTGGGCACGTAAAGCAATAGAAGAGGCGGCACGTTACGGTGCGGTGAATGTTGCAGGAAGTGGAAAAGTGTATAACTTCTTTGCTGTTCCTGGGCAAAATGAATGGAAGCTCTCTAAAGATGCTGCTTACGTACACTATACCTCTAACGAAACCATTGGTGGTGTTGAGTTCGATTGGATCCCTGAAGTGGGGGATGTTCCCTTAGTGGTTGATATGTCTTCTGATATTTTATCACGACCTGTTGATGTGTCTAAGTTTGGTGTTATCTATGCTGGTGCACAAAAGAATATTGGGCCTAGTGGGTTAGTGGTAACTATCATTCGCGAGGACTTATTAGGAAAAGAAAGAAGCGATTGTCCCACCATGTTAAATTATAAAGTGGCAGCTGATAATGATTCAATGTACAACACGCCACCAACATTCTCATGGTATTTAGCAGGGCTTGTTTTTAAATGGTTAAAAAAACAAGGTGGCTTAGAGGGCATGAAAAAAGTCAATCAACAAAAACAAGAGTTGTTGTATGGCTATATTGATAGCACAGAGTTTTATAATAACCCTATTAGTCAAACCAGCCGCTCTTGGATGAATGTACCTTTTAGATTAATTGATGAGCGTTTAGACAAATTATTTTTAGAAAAAGCAGAAAAAAATAATTTCTTAAACTTAAAAGGTCATCGCAGTGTGGGCGGTATGCGCGCATCCATTTATAATGCGGTTGGCTTGGAAGCAGTACAAGCATTAGTTGCTTTTATGAAAGAGTTTGAACGGGAGCACGGATAGTTATATGGCAATGGAGCAAGAGTTAAAAGCATTAAGGGTGCGAATTGATGATCTTGATAGCAAGATTTTAGATTTGATTTCTGAACGAGCACGTTGTGCACAAGAGGTAGCCAAGGTTAAAATGGCTAACCTTGCAGAAGGTGAGCACCCTGTGTTTTATCGTCCTGAGCGAGAAGCATTTGTCTTAAAAAATATCATGGAAAGGAATAAGGGCCCTCTAGGCAATGAAGAGATGGCTAGATTATTCCGTGAAATTATGTCGACGTGCTTAGCGTTAGAGCAACCTCTCCATGTTGCTTATTTAGGCCCTGAAGGCACCTTTACACAAGCGGCGGCAATCAAACATTTCGGTCATGCGGTTGTGACTAAACCCATGGCAGCAATTGATGAAGTCTTTAGAGAAGTTGTTGCTGGTGCTGTGAATTTTGGTGTTGTCCCCGTTGAAAATTCGACTGAGGGCGCTGTTAATAACACATTAGACAGTTTCTTAGAGCACGATTTGGTTATTTGTGGTGAGGTTGAGTTACGGATTCACCACCATTTATTAGTGGGTAAAAATACTAAACAAGATCATATTACGCGTATTTATTCTCATGCCCAATCATTAGCGCAATGTCGTAAATGGTTAGATGCTCACTATCCTAACGTAGAGCGTATTGCTGTTTCAAGTAATGCTGATGCAGCAAAACGCGTACAAAGTGAGTGGAATAGTGCTGCTATTGCAGGTGATATGGCAGCTAGCCTTTATGATTTAACGATTTTAAGTGAGAAGATAGAAGATCGCCCTGATAACTCTACACGTTTCTTTATTATTGGTAATCAAGCAGTACCGCCTACTGGCGATGATAAAACATCAATTATTGTGTCTATTCATAATAAACCTGGTATTTTACATGATCTATTAGAGCCATTTCGTCGAAATCATATCGATTTGACGCGTATTGAAACAAGGCCTGCACGTAGTAGTAAATGGAGTTATGTATTCTTTATTGACTTTAAGGGCCATTGCAGTGACCCCCTTATCAAGGCTGTATTGGAAGATATGGGCAAAGGCAGTATTGGTTTAAAAGTCTTAGGCTCTTACCCTCAGGCAGTTTTATAGCAACTAAATATTATTGCCTGATTTTTAGAAGGTTGTTAAATGACTATTGCATTGGCTCAATTAGAACAATACCTTAATTATTATTTAGAAAGTAGTCAGATTAAAGACTATTGCCCGAATGGCCTACAGGTAGAGGGAAAGTCTGAAATTAATAAAATAGTCACTGGTGTAACAGCTTGTCAGGCATTAATTGACGCTGCTATTTCACAACATGCTGATGCAATTATTGTTCATCATGGTTATTTTTGGCGTGGTGAGGAACCTGTTATTACGGGTATAAAGCGTCATCGTATTAAAGCATTGTTAGATAATGATATTAGCCTATTAGCATATCACCTGCCTTTGGATGTACATCCCTTGGTGGGTAATAATGTTCAGTTGGCTAATCTCCTTGGTATTACTGTTGATAAAACATTAAATCCAGATGATCATTCTATTATTGGTTTACAAGGACATTTACCAAGAGAGCTTTCTGTTTCAGAGTTTGCTGAAAAAGTAGAGCAAGCGCTTGGTCGCAAACCGATGGTTGTAGACAATGGAAAGCCTGTGCAAAGAGTTGGTTGGTGTACAGGTGGCGGTCAAGGCTATATTGATCAAGCAGTATTAGCAGGGGTTGATTTATTTTTAACAGGGGAAGCGTCAGAACAGACGTTTCATAGCGCTGTTGAAAATAATATTAGTTTTATTTCTGCAGGACATCATGCAACGGAACGTTATGGTATTAAAGCACTAGGTGAGCACCTTGAAAATCTTTATGATATTGATATTCAGTTTATTGATATTAATAACCCGTTCTAACAAAAAGTTCTAAGTAAATAAGTTTTTATTCTCAAAGTTAAGCTTTAATCTATGATAGAGTGATGTTATTTCCAATAACTAACAATCTATATAGAGAAGGTTGTGAAAGTCATGCTTGAGAATTTAACTCATTTAAAACAATTAGAAGCAGAGAGTATTCATATTATCCGTGAAGTCGCCGCTGAGTTTGATAACCCAGTGATGCTTTATTCTATTGGCAAAGATTCAGCCGTGATGTTGCATTTAGCACGCAAGGCTTTCTTCCCCGGTAAATTGCCTTTTCCTGTGTTGCACGTGGATACGCGCTGGAAGTTTCAAGAGATGTATCGGTTTCGGGATCAAATGGTCAATGAGATGAATCTTGATCTCTTAGTGCATATCAATCCTGAAGGAATTGAGCAGGGCATTAATCCCTTCACACATGGTAGTGCTAAGCACACAGATATCATGAAAACACAGGGCTTAAAGCAGGCATTAGATAAATACGGTTTTGATGCGGCTTTTGGTGGCGCGCGTCGTGATGAAGAAAAATCACGTGCTAAAGAGAGGGTGTATTCATTTCGTGACACTAAGCACCGCTGGGATCCTAAAAATCAGCGTCCAGAACTTTGGAATATCTATAATGGCAAGATTAATAAAGGGGAGTCGATTCGTGTATTCCCTTTATCAAACTGGACAGAGCTCGATATTTGGCAATATATTTATTTAGAACATATCCCCATCGTTCCCCTCTATTTTGCCGCTGAGCGCGAAGTCATAGAAATGAATGGAACACTCGTCATGATTGATGATGATCGTATTCTTGAGCATTTAAGTGATGAGCAAAAAGCAACTATCCATAAAAAGATGGTTCGTTTCCGTACGCTAGGCTGTTATCCATTAACAGGGGCTGTTGAGTCAACGGCTACCACATTGCCTGAGATTATTCAGGAAATGTTACTGACTAAAACATCAGAACGTCAGGGTAGGGTAATCGACCATGATGCCACAGGGTCGATGGAAGAAAAGAAACGTCAGGGGTATTTCTAATGTCACATCAATCAGAATTAATTAGCCAAGATATTTTGGCTTATTTAGCACAACATGAACGTAAAGAGTTATTGCGGTTTTTAACTTGTGGTAATGTGGATGATGGCAAAAGCACACTGATTGGTCGCTTATTGCATGATTCCAAAATGATTTATGAAGATCAATTAGAAGCTATCACTAAAGACTCTAAAAAAGTAGGGACCACAGGAGACGATGTTGATTTGGCTTTATTGGTAGATGGTCTACAGGCTGAACGTGAGCAAGGGATTACCATTGATGTAGCTTACCGCTATTTTAGTACAGCAAAGCGTAAATTTATTATTGCTGATACCCCTGGACATGAGCAATATACACGCAATATGGCAACGGGTGCTTCAACTTGTGATTTGGCTATTATTTTGATCGATGCACGCTATGGTGTACAAACCCAAACGAAAAGGCATAGTTTTATTGCCTCGTTGTTAGGGATTAAGCATATTGTCGTTGCAGTTAATAAAATGGACCTAACGGGCTATGACCAAGCAGTATTCGATAAAATTAAAGCAGATTATTTGAGATTTGCTGAGCAATTAGCGATTGATAGTCAAGCAATCTACTTTGTCCCCATGTCAGCCTTAAAGGGTGATAACGTTGTAAACCGCAGTGAGCATACGCCTTGGTACAGTGGTAAACCGCTCATGGAGATTTTAGAAACGGTTGAAGTTGCTGGTAGTCGTAATTTGGTAGATTTACGCTTTCCTGTGCAATATGTTAATCGCCCTAATCTCAATTTTAGAGGTTTTGCTGGAACTTTGGCGAGTGGTATCGTTCGTAAAGGTGATAATATTTTGGTATTACCCTCAGGTAAGGAAAGCCGCGTTAAGTCGATTGTAACTTTTGATGGCGAATTGCAACAGGCAACACCTGGTGAGGCAGTTACCTTAACATTAGAAGACGAAATTGATATTTCACGGGGTGATCTAATCGTTCATGCTGGCTCAGTACCTACAATCACTGATAATTTTGAAGCTACGTTAGTATGGATGTCAGAAGAACCGATGAGGCCCGGTAAGAAGTATGACATAAAAAGAGCAACTACTTATATACCGGGTACGATTACAGCTATTGAGTACACGGTGGATGTTAATACATTAGAGCATAAACATGCCAGTGAGTTAAAACTTAATGAAATAGCTAAGGTTAAATTATCATTGGATGCGCCTATTGCTCTGGACGGTTATGTTCAAAATAGAACAACGGGTGCTTTCATTATAATAGACCGACTTACTAACGGAACTGTTGGTGCAGGAATGATTTCAGCTACACCGACTACCGTGGGGAGTCGTCAAACAGGTAGTGCACATGTGACTGTTGCTGAACGCATACAGCGTTTTGGGCAAAAACCTGTGACTATTCTATTCTCAGGTTTATCGGGTGCAGGTAAGAGTACACTGGCTTATGGTGTTGAACGTAAATTGTTTGATCGAGGACGTGCAGTGTATGTGTTAGATGGTCAAAATTTACGTCATGACCTCAATAAAGGTTTGCCTCAAGACAGGGCGGGTCGTAATGAAAATTGGTTACGAGCAGCACATGTGGCACGTCAGTTTAATGAAGCTGGGCTAATTGCCTTGGCTGCTTTTGTGGCACCTGATGCTGAGGGTCGTGAGCAAGCCCGTGCTTTGATTGGTAAAGAGCGCTTGATTACTGTTTATGTTCAAGCATCACCTCAGATTTGTAAGCAGCGTGACCCTCAAGGGCTTTATGCGGCAGGAGAAGATAATATTCCTGGAGAGTCTTTTGCTTATGATGTTCCATTAGATGCTGATATTGTGATTGATACACAATCAACATCAATTGATGAGGGTGTCGAGTTAATCATTAAACTACTATGGGAAAAAGAGTTTATTTAACGTGAGGTAACAACAGCCAGATAGATGCTATATTATGCACTATCTGGTTTGAGTATAGGTATATGATGTGTCACGATTAAGGATTCTTTTTTTATTATTAAACATACACTGTTTTACTTTTGCTCAGATAAATGATTTTAGTGCTGCTGTTTGGCAAGTTATCGATGGTTTCAATCAACAAGATAATAGAAAAATAAATTCTCTAATTGATGAAAAAAAAGGTGTTATCGTTTTAACTCGGCTCGGTGTTATTGAACGGTTAGAGTTAGCCCAGAAAATTGATTTTAAAAAGCCAATACCAGAGTATTTGCCCTATTCAGGTGTATCACCTGATCCTAAAGAAATTAAGGCAGGTAATCTTCCCCAGTATAATTGTGATAATGATTCGTGGTCGAAAGTCGGTATTTATTTTGTAGAATCAAATCAAGACGCGCTACTCATGAGAATTGTTGATTTCTTGATCCAGTTCAACGAAGCTAAAATAGAACAAGCACAGTATCAATATTATCAGTTTATTAATGAAAATAGTCGGCGAGTGGTTGCTGTTGATTATGAAGGTAATGCGTTGGTATTTTATTTAACCAAAATAAAAGATGACTGGTATTTAACCATTATCGATAGAGTCAGTGATGATTGCAGTGCTTGAATAAGCAGAGAAAAAGGAGGAACTATTTCTAGTTCCCCTTAAGGTATTAATAAAATAGAGATTGTAATAAATAAGGAATTGAAGCATCTAATGCTGGGTCAGGTTTCCCGTTGACATAGATATGACCCATTTTATATTCTGTCTTGTTCGAAAGCTCACCGTTATTCAATGTAAAGCGATCGTTTTCAAGAAGACCTTGTATAAAAGCCTCTTTTGGCATCGGTAGCTTGCCATGCTTTTCAAATACATCTAAGAATGTTTCAGAAAAACTTGTAGCTAATGTTGCTTCTACGCGATCTTCCGTACTGGCTATTATTTGATTTATCGTTTTAGCATTTGGATCAGCTTCTGGAAGTTTTATATCAAAAGAAATTAATGCATTTTTCTTGCTATCTTTTATCAGCAAATGAGTCTTAACTGATGGTGTTCCTTGAAGATAGCTGATCATAAATGGTTCAACAATTGATAGTATTTCAGCATCAGTTGGGGTTTTTCCTTGCTTTTGTAATGCCTGAAATTTTTCTACATAGTCGATTAAAGGCTTTTTAGGAATATGGTCAAAGTTGAGGTTAAACTCAATAAGATTATTATCAGCAACATCAAGGTCGAGCTCTTTAGGGACTTTAATGTCTGTTAGCTTAAGCGTTGTGTCAGAATCAAGATAGGTATTATCATCAGTTGAGCGTGATATTAAGTTTAATTTACTCTCAAATGTCGATTCTCCTTCAGTAAAGGAGATTTTTTCAATATCGAGGGTAGCTATACTAGAAGAACTGATATTAGCCCATTGTTCAAGATTATGTGTGAATAAACCTCGAGCTTTTAGCACAGTATTTTGGATGACCGCAACTTTGTTATTTTCTGATACTTTAAAATTAGGAATTTCTATGTTTGCATTTAAGTTTTTATCACTATTAACAGTAATAACCCCATTAATTCCTCCCCAGTTAATGTGTGTGGATGGTTTATCTAGTAGAGACTTATTATCAATAACGGGTGAGTAAATATCGATGGCAGTGCTAGAGAACCCTATTTTTGTTGTAACTAATAAAGGTGTTTGGCCTGAGAATAGTTGAATTATCTCATCTTGTGCCTTATTTTTTCCTTTCTCAAGAGCGATGGAACTCTCTATTTTGCCTAAGCCAAAATAGCTAAAAGGACCATGAGTAATTTTATTATCGATAGGAATTTTTACATCATTAATAGTTAAAACTACTCTTGATGTTGAAGAAAACCAACCCTTTTGGTAGTTTTCTTGTGTTATACCTAGTTTTGGGTCTATTTGCGGAAGAGATATTTGCAGTGCTCTTACTTCTTGATTGAATCTATTTTCAATAGTGTTGCCCACAAAGTAGGGTGCACTTACAGCTACACCCGCTAATATAATAATACCACCAACAATAATGCCTTTATTCAAAGTGTGTACTCCTGTTTTTATGCACATTATCTAAAATTACGTGAGTAGTTTTGTAAAAAATCAGGGTCTAATTGCCCATTCACATAAAACATACCGTCTTTAAATTCTATGTTTAAAGTATAGTTACCATTATTATTAATGAAATGTAAACGATCGATTAAATTTTGTTTAAATTGGAGTAAGTCATCATCTAACATTCCTTTTGTTTTTGCAGCAGCATCGATAAGAGGTTCTGCAATGCTGACAGACAATGATGTGCTGGTTCTGCTTTGTGCTTGCATTATCAGCGCTTGAATATTAGATGTAGAGTTATCAGGTTTAGTTAGGGCTGCTTTAAAGTCAAAACTTGCATTACCCTTATCGCCTGTTGTTTTTGCATCAACTGTGAAACTTGGTGTGCCTTGCAATGTAGCGATAGCAAAAAGCTTGCTGTTTTTTTGAAGTGCTTTTGAGCTTTGTATATAAGCATTGAAAGCTTCATTGGATGAGTCATTAATTGAGTTTAACGCGACGATAAACTGATTAATATAGCCTTCAACCACAGTGCTCAATTCTTTTTTAGGTAATCCATTAATGGTATAGCCGAACTCAGCGGTATTGGCTAAATTTTCATAATTTGGAATTTGTAGATTAATGTTTGTTGCACCATAAAGCTCGGAATAATCAATGGTCGTTTTATTATCAGTGATCTGTTGCTTATAGTTAAAATCTAAAAGCGCCTTTGTTTGCATAACATTTACAACAATATTATTGATTGAGGCGGTGGATAGTGAGCTCCAATTAGCATCAACTAGATTATCTCTTAACACCCAAAGTGGGTCTTTGGAAGAAGCGTTCAAGTTAATTTTGCCTGTTGATAAACTACCTTTATCTGCAGTAACTTTAATATTATCAATAGTAAGATCACTGGTATAGCTATTGTCTTTGGTAGAGGCTACTTGAGAAGAAGCTTTATTGATTTCAAGTTCAGTTGCCCCGCCCTTTAAGTCTTTGAGCGTGATTTTATCAATGCTGGCAGAACCATTGATATTAAATTTCTCAGGGAGGTTGATATTAAGGTCTTTATCTAATAAGCGATCAGCAGTGCCTTGGCTTTTTATATTCTCTATTGAGAAGTCAAATACCCCTTTTTCGCCTAGAACTAGTTTTGGCATACTAAAAGAGCTATAAACTGTATTTTTTGAAATCAGGGCAGAGTAGTTTAAACCTTCCCACGTAATACTGCCATTAGGCTCATCGGGTATAGCTTTTTGACCAATGTTAGGTGATGTAACTGTGAATTCCGTTGTATTTAAGAAATTTACTTTTGTGATAATGGTGTAAGGATCTTTTCCATCAAAAAGTTTATTTAAAACATCATCTGCCTTTTTAGGTAGTTCGAATTTACTATTAATACTTGCAATACCAAATGTGCAATAAGGACCATGGGTAATAGTATGGTCAATAACGACTTTACCTATTGTGGTTTTAGCTGATGAAGAAAACCAACCCGCGTTGTATTCTAATTTTATAGTCTCTTTTTGATGAGAGAATGGTTCTAATTTAGCATTAAGGAGAGCAACTTTATGCTCAATACGTTGTTGAACAATTTTCCCTGTAATATAGGGGGCTACACCTATAGCAACTACTATAACGGCGGTAGCGATAATTTTCTTCATATTTTCATCCTTTCTCATCAACTAAAATTTAGCCTAACTTTGAAGTTAGGCTAATAATATAACATAAAGACCCTTTTATTCTTGATGACTTTATCAAGTAATTGTATATGATCAAAGGTCTAGTTAATTTTTGGCTTTAATGCACCTTTAGCATATAAATTAGCCATTGCCTCTAACGATATTGGTTTGATCTTAGAAGCATTGCCCGCTGCACCGAATGCTTCATAACGTGAAATACAAAGCTCTCTCATTGCTTCAACAGTTTTCGCAAAATATTTACGAGGATCAAACTCACTAGGATTTTGTGCTAAGAAGCGACGAATAGCCCCCGTTGAAGCAAGGCGTAAGTCTGTATCAATATTGACTTTACGTACGCCGTACTTAATCCCCTCAATGATTTCATCAACAGGAACGCCATAGGTTTCAGGAATCTCGCCACCAAACTCATTAATAATCTTTAACCAGTCTTGAGGCACAGAGCTAGAGCCATGCATGACTAAATGGGTGTTGGGTATGCGTGCATGAATTTCTTTAATGCGTGCAATAGAAAGGGTGTCACCTGTGGGTGGTTTTGTAAATTTATAAGCACCGTGGCTCGTTCCAATGGCTATTGCCAATGCATCGACTTCTGTTGCTTTAACAAATTGTGCCGCTTCTTCAGGATCAGTTAAGAGTTGGCTGTGGTCAAGCACTCCCTCAGCACCGATACCGTCTTCTTCTCCTGCTTTGCCTGTTTCTAAGCTACCTAAGCAACCTAGCTCTCCTTCAACGGAAACACCGCAAGCATGAGCCATGAGAACCGTTTGTTGAGTAACATGAACGTTGTAGTCGTAGTCTGTAGGTGTTTTGCCATCCTCAGCAAGAGATCCATCCATCATCACGGATGAGAAGCCTAACTGAATTGAACGCTGACAAACAGCAGGGCTTGTTCCATGGTCTTGGTGCATGACAACAGGAATATGAGGGAATTCTTCAATAGCAGCTAAAATGAGGTGACGTAAAAAAGGAGCCCCTGCATATTTTCGAGCCCCTGCTGAGGCTTGAACAATGACAGGAGAGTCAGTTTTATCAGCGGCCTCCATGATGGCGCGCATTTGTTCTAGGTTGTTTACATTAAAAGCAGGAATGCCATAACCGTGCTCCGCAGCATGGTCGAGCATTTGTCTCATACTAATCAATGCCATTTTTAAATGATCTCCTACATCTGTCAATTAGTTAATTAATTGGCCTTACAGTCTTGCCCAATTATTTCGTCATTGTTTGCTAAAAAAATTACCCCTGATGAGTCTTTTATTCTAAAGGCTAAATCGCCATTAGAGTAAAGAATGCCTTTAGCAGTGGTCTGTATCTTATCTAAAATATAAAGTTTTTCACTGCCGTCTAAACGCAGTTGAATTTTAGTCGCTTTTTTGTTTTCAGCTTGCCATTCTATAATAGCACCTGTATCACACACCCATTGATGGCTTTGTAGTGGCGCTACGGGTATATCTGTTTCGTTATGACTGCAACTAATTAGTAAACAGGATGTTAAAAAAATACAAGCCAATTTTAAACAGTTCATTTACTTTCTCAATAATTGGTTGATTTAAAGATGTTTTATAACATCCATTGAAATAACAAAACAGTTTTATAAAACAACATTAGTCTTTGGCACGCTGTTCTAATATAGCGACCGCAGGGAGCGTTTTACCTTCAACAAATTCTAAAAAGGCACCGCCGCCTGTTGAGATATAAGATACTTTTTCAGTAATACCAAACTTATCAATGGCTGCTAATGTATCACCTCCGCCAGCAATAGAAAATGCTTCGCTCGTAGCAACTGCTTTAGCAAGATTCTCTGTACCTTTAGAGAACTGATCGAATTCAAACACTCCTACAGGGCCATTCCATAAAATGGTTTTGCTGTAGCTTAATAACTCAGCAAAATGCTTTGCAGTATTAGGGCCAATGTCTAAAATCATATCATCAGCGGCAACATCGCTAATATTTTTTATGGTTGCTTGTGCGTCAGATGAAAATGCTTTGGCAACAACCACATCTGAAGGTAATGGAACATTAACGAGCTCAGCGATTTGTTTGGCAGTCTCTATTAGCTCAGGTTCATAGAGTGATTTACCAACAGGATAGCCAGCAGCAGCTAAAAATGTATTAGCAATCCCACCGCCAACGATCAGTTGATCACATAATTTAGCTAATGAATGTAATACATCGAGTTTAGTTGAAACTTTAGAACCCGCAACAATTGCAGCCATAGGTTTAGCAGGACTGGATAAGGCTTTTGAAAGTGCAGAGAGTTCTGCGCTTAACAAAGGGCCTGCTACAGCTGTTTTTGCGAACTTGGCAACACCATGGGTTGATGCTTGTGCACGGTGTGCTGTACCAAATGCATCCATCACAAAAACATCACAAAGATTAGCGTATTTTTGGGCCAGCTCGTCACTGTCTTTCTTTTCACCTTTATTAAAACGAACATTTTCTAGCAAAACAACTTCACCGACGTTTACATCAGGTGCTTTATCTAGGTAGTCTTTAATGAGTTTGACAGGTTGGTTTAATGCTTTGGAAAGATAGTTAGCTACAGGAGCCAAGCTATCTTCCTCAGAAAAAATACCTTCCTCAGGGCGTCCTAAGTGAGAGCATACAATAACAGCTGCACCTTGTTTTAGGGCTTGCTTAATCGTTGGAATAGCAGCCGTCAATCTGGCATCACTGGTGATGACACCATCTTTGACAGGAACGTTAAGGTCTTCACGGATTAAAACGCGTTTACCTGTTAAGTTCTGATCTTCCATTTTTAAAACATGCATATTGATAACCTTATTTTTACCGTTTATTAAATAAGTTCTTTAGCAATGGCTACTACGTTTTCAACAGTAAAACCAAATTCTTTAAATAATGCAGGCGCAGGAGCTGACTCACCAAATGATGACATGCCAATAACGCGTCCATTAAGGCCTACATATTTATACCAGAAGTCAATGTGCGCTGCTTCAATGGCAACCCTTGCTGTTACATCACTGGGTAGAACAGATTCTTTATAAGCTATGTCTTGTCGATCAAACACTGTGGTACTTGGCATTGAAACAACGCGTACTTTAGTTCCTTGCACGGTAAGCTCTTCATAAGCTTGCATGGCAAGGTCGATTTCTGAACCTGTTGCAATGAAAATCAGATCAGGTTTTCCAGCACAATCTTTTAGGATGTAAGCACCTTTTTCGATGTTAGTAATTTGCTCTGGTGTGCGTAATTGATGTTGTAGGTTTTGTCTTGAGAAAATCAAGGCGCTAGGGCCATCTTCACGTGCAATAGCAAATTTCCATGCAACGGCTGATTCAACAGCATCACAAGGACGCCATGTGTCTAAATTAGGCGTTAAGCGCAAGCTAGCAAGTTGTTCAACAGGTTGGTGAGTTGGACCATCCTCCCCTAAACCAATAGAATCATGGGTAAATACATAAATGACACGTTGCTTCATTAACGCCGACATACGAACAGCATTGCGGGCATATTCCATAAAGATTAGGAATGTCGCACCATAGGGAATAAAACCACCGTGTAACGCAATACCATTCATAATGGCGCTCATACCAAATTCACGCACACCGTAGAATAAATAGTTACCACTTGCATCATTAGGACCAATGCCCTTGCAGCCTTTCCATAAGGTTAAGTTAGAGCCCGCTAAGTCAGCAGAACCACCAAGTAGTTCAGGTAATAGAGGACCGTAGGCATTTAACGCATTTTGGCTCGCTTTACGTGAGGCTATCGTTTCTGCTTTTGCATTGATTTCATTGATATATTGATCAGCTTGAGCTGGGAAGTTTTCTGGGAGCTCATGGTGTATACGACGGTCAAATTCTTCTGCTAATTCAGGGAATTTATTTTTATATTCAATAAAGATGGTAAACCATTCTTTTTCTGCTGCTGTTCCTGCCTGTTTATGATCCCATGCTGCATAAATATCATGAGGGATATCAAATGGCTCATGAGGCCAATTAAGTGCAGCACGAGCCGCTGCAATTTCTTCATTGCCTAGTGGCGCACCATGGCAGCTTTCTTTACCTTGTTTGTTTGGTGAACCAAAACCAATAATCGTTTTACAGCAAATAAGTGTTGGTTTGGTGGTTTCATTTTTTGCTGTTTCGAGAGCAGTTTTTATTTCTTCGGCATCATGGCCATTTACATTACGGATAACTTGCCAACCATAAGACTCAAAACGAAGTGGGGTGTCATCAGTAAACCAGCCTTCCACTTCTCCATCAATGGAAATTCCATTATCATCATAAAAAGCGATGAGTTTGCCTAATTTTAATGTCCCCGCTAAAGAAGAAACTTCATGGGAAATTCCTTCCATTAAACAACCGTCCCCTAAAAATACATAGGTGTTGTGATCAACGATCGGGAGATCAGGTTTATTAAATTGATCGGCTAAAATCTTTTCTGCAATAGCCATACCTACGGCATTAGCTAAACCTTGCCCTAAGGGGCCTGTTGTGGTTTCTACACCAGCGGTATAGCCAAACTCAGGGTGACCAGGCGTGCGTGATTGAAATTGTCTAAAGTTCTTTAAATCATTAATAGAAAGATCATAACCCGATAAGTGGAGTAATGAGTAAAGTAACATCGAACCATGACCATTTGAAAGCACAAAACGGTCACGATTTACCCAATTGGGGTTGAGAGGGTTATGTTTTAAAACACCACGCCATAGGACTTCTGCAATATCGGCCATTCCCATAGGGGCACCAGGGTGTCCACTGTTAGCTTTTTGGACAGCATCCATACTTAAGGCTCTTATAGCGTTAGCGCATTCACGATGGCTCGGCATGTTTAAAAATCTCCTACAAAATAAAAGGTCAATAGTGTATAAGTGATTATCAATCTGCTTATTATACCTAGAATATTAAAAGGCAGGTTAATATCTTTAGTTTCGACAATAACTTTTTACATTAGGCTATTCTATGGCGTGTTTTTGGCAGGTAGAAAGATACAGAATTATTTTTACTATAAAACAATGTTATGATTGATAGCATAAACAAATTAAAATACGTTATGTAGTATATTAAACAGTATTTTGGAGTGATGAATGCAGTTAGCCTTTATTTTGTATAAATATTTTCCTTTTGGTGGATTACAGCGTGATTTTATGCGGATTGCGCTTGAGTGCCAAAAGAGGGGGCACCGCATTCGTGTTTATACCATGATTTGGCAGGGTGAAATCCCAGATGGTTTTGAGGTATTAATCGCGCCGGTGAAAGCATTTTTTAATCATAATCGTAATGAGAAATTTAGAGCTTGGGTTAAAGCCGATATGATGAAACGACCCGTTGATAAAGTCATCGGTTTTAATAAGATGCCCGATTTAGATATGTATTACGCAGCAGACCCTTGCTTTGAAGATAAAGCACAAAATTTACGTCATAAGTTTTATAAAAAAACAGGCCGTTATCGTCATTTTTATGAGTATGAACATGCTGTTTTTAGCCCTCAGTCTAAAACGCATATTCTAATGATTTCAGCATTGCAGCAGCCTTTATTTGTGAAACATTATCAAACGCCAGCTGAACGTTTCCATTTGTTACCACCAGGTATTGCTCTCGATCGAAAAGCGCCTAGTAATGCATCTGATATACGTCAAGCCTTTCGGCAAGAGTTCCATATTAAAGATGATGAGTTATTGATTACACAAATTGGCTCGGGCTTTAAGACAAAAGGGCTTGATCGGTCATTAAAAGCATTGGCTAGTTTACCCAGTGAGTTAAAGAAGAAAACAAAGTTTATTGTTATCGGGCAAGATGACCCACGTAGCTTTTTATTAATGATTAAGAAATTAGGTTTGTCCGAACAGGTCACTATTTTAAAAGGGCGTAGTGATATTCCACGTTTTTTATTAGGTGCTGATGTGTTAATCCACCCTGCTTATAATGAAAATACAGGAACTATTTTATTAGAAGCCATGGTTGCTGGGCTTCCTGTACTTGTTACCGATGTGTGTGGTTATGCCCATTATATAAAAGAAGCAAATTGTGGTGTCGTTGTTGATAGCCCTTTTGATCAGCAGGTACTAAATCAAGCATTACAATCGATGTTAACGAACCCTTCTTCGCGTTTGAGTTGGCAACAAAATGGCCTTAATTATGCAGAGAGTGCAGATATCTATAGTATGCCAGAACGCGCAGCCGATATTATCTTGGGAGTGCAAGCATGATACTAGAGTTGCATGAGCCCTTTAAACGGTTATGGAATGGAAAAGATCCTTTTGATGAAGTGGAAAAACTTAAAGGCGATGTTTATCGTGAACTGAGTGGTCGCCGAACCTTGCGGACTGAGGTAGATGGTAAAGGGTATTTTGTTAAAATTCATCGGGGTATCGGTTGGGCTGAAATATTTAAAAATCTTATCACTGCTAAACTTCCTGTTTTAGGGGCTGGGCAAGAGTTAAAGGCGATTAAAAAACTCACTTCGGTGGGGGTTGATACCATGAAGGCCGTTGCGTTTGGCGAGCGTGGCGCAAACCCTGCTAAACAATACTCTTTTATCATTACTGAAGAACTAGCACCAACGATAAGTCTTGAGGATATCAGTTTAAACTGGGTAAAAGAACCGCCACAGCCAACGTTAAAATGGGCATTTATTAAGCGTGTAGCAGAAATGGTAGGTAAAATGCATCGGGCAGGTGTTAATCATCGGGATTGCTATATTTGTCATTTTTTATTACACACAGATACAGAGATAACTCCCGAGCAGTTTAAATTATCCGTTATCGATTTACACCGTGCGCAAATCCGGCAGCATTTACCTAAGCGTTGGCGCGATAAAGATTTAGCTGCCTTGTATTTTTCTGTGTTAGAAATAGGACTCACACAACGAGACTTATTACGATTTTTAAAAATTTATTTTCAAAAGCCGCTATCAGCTATTTTTAAAGAAGAAAGCGAGCTATTTATTCAACTTAATGAAAAAGCAGCAAAGTTATATAAACGTAAGCAGAGGTATGGTGAGGCAATTTAATGGCTGAGTGGAAGTTAAACCCAGAGTATCAATCATTAAATAACTATTTCGGTAGTTTAGAAGCTGTTTTCTCTCAAGAAGGTGAGCGTATTACAAAAGACCGTGTTTCTGAAGTGGTACGGGTAGAGATTGAAGGCGAAAGGTATTATGTAAAACGTTATTGGGATGCAGGTAAAGGTATCCGGCGATATGTGGGTAAACCTCGCATTAAACGAGAGTGGCAGAATATGCAACGCTTCAAAAAATGGGGTATCCCTACTGCTGAGGTTGTTGCTTCTGGATTAGAGCGAGATAGCAAAGGTTTATTTGCTCGTGGCGCGATGGTGACAAAAGAAATCCCCAATACAGTTGATTTGTCTATGATCGTCGCTAATGCGGATCATCGGTTGAACGATTACAACTGGGTTAACAGCATTAGCTTACAATTAGCTAAAGCCACGCGCAAAATGCATGACCATAACTTTGCTCATAATGATTTGAAGTGGCGCAATTTATTGGTTGATGATAAGAACCAATTATTTTTTATTGATTGCCCATCAGGTTCTTTTTGGTATGGCTATATGTTTTCCTTTAGGCGTATTAAAGATCTTGCATGTCTGGATAAAGTAGCCAAGTACCATTTAACGCAAACACAACGCTTACGATTTTACTTACAATACCGTGGGCGCGATCGTTTAAACGATAAAGATAAAAAAAGAATACGAAGTATTGTACGGCTTTATGAAGGTAGAGAATGAACGAGTTTATTGCAGCAGCAGATCGGGCACTATTGAGTGAGCATGGCTTAGATTCGTTTGAAGCTTTGTGGACGCTACAGTTAGAGAGTGTTGATGAACCTAATAATGAGCGGGGTGGATGGAGCTCAGTGAGCTATTTAAAATTAGGCGATAAAGGCTACTTTCTAAAACGCCAATCTAATCACCTAACACGCTCTTTAAAAGCCCCTTTTGGTGAGCCAACTTTTGCGAGAGAATTTCGTAATATAGAGCATTATCAGGCATTAGGTATTCCTGCCGTAACAGCAGCGTACTTCGCTACTCGAAAGCTTCTAGGGGAAAAGCAAGCTATTCTAATGACACATGCTTTGGATGGTTGGCGAGACTTAGAAAGTTATCTGCAGGAATGGGATTCCTTGCCAAAAAATGAACAACGGGCGTTAATAGAATCTTGCGCTAAATTATTAAAAAAACTGCATGATAAAAAAGTATTGCATGGGTGTTTTTATCCAAAGCATATTTTTTTAAAACAAACAGGCTCAGCATTTGAAAGTTGTCTTATTGATTTAGAAAAAACAAGGGCATTACATGGAAAACGTGATCGCTTAAAAGATATTGATACTTTAATAAGACGGACTAAGAAACAATGGCTAGAGAGTGAGTGCCGATTATTTTTGAGTATCTATTTAGCAGAGTCAGAGAATTCGCCTCTAGTAACGGAGTGGTTTACTTGGATTATTAAACGTAATAGAGTAAAGGAGCAAAGGGCTTGAGGCTATTAGAGCTTGCTCATGCTGGGCGAAACATACAGTTGCCTTTATCTATCGAGTTAGATAGTACATCGTCATTGGTTATAGAACAATTGTTGCGCGTTTTGCCTAATCGCCGTTATGTCGCTAAAGCTGATTGGCTAGGGAAAACAGTCCTCGCTAAATTATTTGTGGGTGATAAGGCCAAAAAGCATTACGCGCGTGAGTTACAAGGTGTCAGTTTATTAGCACAACAGCATATCAGTACTCCTAAACTATTAGCCCATCATGTGAATGATGAGGGGGGATATTTATTTTTTGAGTATTTAGAAAATAGTCAAACTTTAGATTATCAATGGAGACACTTAGCAAGCGAATCAATGTTACGCTCAACAGCACAGCAGAATATTTTGCAACAAGCGTTAGCTTCCATTGCTATATTGCATTTACAGGGATTATGGCAAGAAGATTTGCATTTAGATAATCTGCTAGCGAAAGAAAATTGTCTTTATTGGATTGATGGTGATGGTGTCTCGGTTGAAAAGCCAGGGAATCCACTTTCTAAAGATAAAGTAACCAATAATCTAGCCGTTTTTTTTGCACAATTACCTCCTGAGATTGACACTTTATTACCTGAGTACATTCGTTATTATCAGCAATACAATACAACTGTAACTTTATCGGTTGATGAGTTATACAAAGCTATTGTTAGTATTAGGAAGTGGCGAGTAAAAAATATACTAAAAAAAATTCGTCGTGATTGTACGCTGTTCAGTGTAAGGAATACGCTGAATGGTTTTTATGGTGTTGTTCGCCAACAGGAGGCAACCTTAGCCCCTTTACTAGCTAATCCTGACCAATTTATCGATAAGGGACGTTTTATTAAAGGCTTTGGTACGACGAATGTCGTTGATACCGTGGTTAATGGTCTGCACATTGTCTTAAAGCGTTATAACATTAAAAGTTTTAAACACAGGTTGAGTCGCTTTTGGCGTCCTACTCGTGGTTGGCATTCTTGGCAGGAAGGTTTTAGGTTAATGATGCTAGGTATTCCTACAGCGAAGCCATTAGCATTGATCGAAGAGCGGTTTCAAGGCATGCGTGGTAGGGCTTGGCTGATAACAGAGTTTTTAGAGGGCCCTGATTTATTAACACATTTAAAACGTTATGAACAAAGCGAAGTGCCTAGTGTAGAGTTAGAGGCGATAGGTATTCTGTTTGATTGTTTAATTGCGCAGCGCATTACCCATGGTGACTTAAAAGGAACTAATTTATTTTGGGTCAATCAGCAGTGGGTACTTATTGATTTGGATGCAGTAAAACAACATCACAATAATCGTTCATATCAGCGGGCTTATGCGAAAGATCGTGCACGGTTTTTAAGAAACTGGCCAAAAGGATCTGCGTTATATACACAGTTTGGCCAGTATTTACCGACAGTTGATCAGGTAATTGATCATTATTATAGGCTTAATGGTGTAAAAAACTGATGAACACCTAGGTTAATTGCATAACCGCCTACAATCAAAAATATAAATAAACTACCTGCTAACAATAATGGTTTCGCGCCAGCTTGGCGGATTGCTCCAAGACTTGTTCTGACACCTAATGCGGCCATGGCCATGGTGAGTAAAAAAGTATCTAGCCCATTAATGAGTGTGATCATTTGGCTTGGTAAGCTGATTAAAGAGTTAAACAATACAACTAAGATAAAGAATACAGCAAACCAAGGAATTGTGATTTTAGTTTTATTGGCATTTTTGCCTTTTTTTGATAAACCAAAAGATAATACCATTAAAAATGGGGCTAGTAGCATGACACGAAGCATTTTTTCAATAACAGCAGCAGAAGCTGCCTCAGGGCTAATGGCGTTACCTGCAACCACAACTTGAGCTACTTCGTGAATGGTTGACCCTGCAAATACACCGTAAGCCTGCTCTGATAAGTGTAAGTAAGGAAAAAGAAGAGGGTATAAAAACATTGCCATAGTTCCGAATACAACAACGGTAGCTACTGCAACAGAAACTTTATGCGCCTGCCCTTTTACCACAGGTTCGGCAGCCATGACAGCTGCGGCACCACAAATTGAGCTACCTGCACCAATGAGCATGACCGTTTGCTTATCTAGTTTAAATAGTTTAGTTCCTAAAAAGAGTGCTAAGGTAAAAGTACTGGCAACTATGATAATAGCGGTAAATAGCCCTTCTAAACCTACAGAGCTAATTTGTTGAAAGGTAATTCTAAAACCATAAAAAATAATCCCTAAGCGCAACAGATTATTTTTAGAAAAATCTACACCTGTATCTGTATAAGTACTTATTTTTCCGAAAAATGTATTGCCAATCACGATACCTAATACAATAGCGATGGTTAATGCGCTTAATCCTAATGTGTTAATCACTGAAAGGGTAGCAAGGTATTCGCTAGCGCAAGCAATAGCTGCAATTAAAACAAGTCCTAACCAAAAATGGTTTATTTTTATGTGTTCAACGTTATGGGTTATTTTATAGTCATGTAACATCGGTATTTACTTCCTTAAAACTATTTGACATAAGCTTATTACAATATATATCATGAATAAAATATATATTTTTTATAAATACATGAATTTTAGTTATGAATCTTAATTTGCATCTAGTCCGTATTTTTTATCACGTTGTGGAAAGCCAAAGTTTTTCGAGAGCGGCAGAGAGGCTCTTTATCAGTCAGCCTGCGGTTTCAAAAGCCATTAAAGAATTGGAAAATCAACTGGATTTGGTATTGGTCGAGCGAGGTTTAGTAGGTGTTAAACGGCGTCGAGCCATTAAATTAACGTCAGATGGTGAGGCTTTATTTGAACATGCACGTGCTATATTTTCTTTAGAGCGGGTAGCAATTGATGATTTGCAATCGCGTGTTGAGTTAAAGCAAGGAAGGTTAGCTGTAGGGGCAAGTAGTACCATTGCGAGTTATTGGATTGCTGATTATGTGACACGATTCCATCAACAATATCCTGGTATTGATGTAAGGATCGAGGTGGGGAATACAGAGTCTATGTGGCAGGCATTAATTGATTGCCATATAGACTTGGCATTGGTTGAAGGGGATGTGGTCGATCCTCGTATTGTGAAAGAGGTTTGGCAAGACGAAGAGTTAGTTGTTATTACACATCCTGATGCCAGTTTTTCATGTGAAGATTTGGTTAATCAACAATGGTTGGTCAGAGAGCAGGGATCAGGTACATACCTTGTGACGGAAAAGATGTTAGAGCGATTAGCTATTCATCCTAGAGATCGACTAACTATCGCAAGTAACGAAGGCATTGCTAGAATGGTTGCTTGTGGTGCTGGCGTTGCGATATTGCCTTTGTGTATTGTACAAGATCTTGTGAGCCTAAAACAGCTCAAGATTTTTAAAGTACCACAATTTAAAACATTATCACGTTCACTTTTTCTATTAACGCTGAAAGACCGTCCTGTAACGAAATTGCAAAAAAGTTTTATTGATTGCTTAAAAACATCATCCATCTATGGATAGTACGATGACAGGATAATATTTAAGAAAGCCAATTATGTTAATATAATAAACAATTTTAAATAATCTGTGAGTAGCTAAGTTGAGAGAATATCATGCGGCGATTACACAATAAACGTATTGTTTTGGGCGTGGGTGGTGGTATTGCCGCTTATAAAAGTGCGGAGTTAATTCGTAAGTTAAAAGAACAAGGCGCTGATGTTAAGGTAGTGATGACTAGAGCGGGTTGTGAATTTATTACGCCTTTAACATTGCAAGCTTTGTCAGGTAACCCTGTGCATGTTGATTTATTAGATCCAAACGCTGAAGCAGCAATGGGGCATATTGAACTAGCACGATGGGCTGATCTGGTTATTATTGCCCCTACAACGGCTAATCTATTAGCCCGTTTAGCAGCAGGTCAGGCGAATGACTTACTGACGACGCTCGTATTAGCCACTGATGCGAAGGTGATGTTAGCACCGGCAATGAATCAAGCGATGTGGCGTGATTTAGTGACGCAAGAGAATGTGAATAAACTATTAACTCGTGGTTTTTTAATAGTTGGCCCTGATAGTGGTGAACAAGCGTGTGGTGATATTGGCCCAGGTCGTATGTTAGAACCCATCGTGATTGCCCAGCATATCGCCAATAGTTTTACAACAAAAGCCTTAACGGGGAAGCGTGTGGTGATTACGGCGGGGCCTACACAAGAAAATATAGACCCTGTTCGTTATATTACTAATCATAGTTCAGGAAAAATGGGATTTGCGTTAGCTGAAGCTGCGGTTGAAGAAGGGGCCGAGGTTATTCTAATTAGTGGCCCTGTTAGTTTAGCTACCCCTGATCGTGTTGAGCGAATTAATGTAGTGAGTGCACAAGACATGTTAGTGGCTTGTGAATCTGTCATGCCTAGTGATATTTTTATTGCGGTAGCCGCGGTAGCAGACTTTCGTCCACAAGTTGTCGCTAAGCAAAAGTTAAAAAAACAACCGGATAACGAGCAGGGGTTATTGTTAGAACTTGTGCGTAATCCTGATATTCTAGCTACCATCGCGGCAAGAGAAGACAGACCTTTTTGTGTAGGCTTTGCGGCTGAAACAGAGAACTTGTTGGAATATGCTGAAAAGAAGCTAAAAGCAAAAAATTTGAATTTAATTGTCGCCAATGACGTTTCAAATCCAGCCATCGGCTTTAATAGTGATGATAATATGATTACTTTAGTCGATAGAGAGTTAAATACAACGCGTTTAGCGTTGACGAGCAAAGCTAAGATTGCACGGCGGCTGATGGAACTGATTACATCGTATTATTTGAAAGAGACTCATCATGTATAAATTACAAACAAAAATTCTTGATAAACGATTAGGTAAAGATTTTCCTATGCCTGCTTATGCCACAGAAGGCTCTGCTGGGCTTGACTTACGAGCCATGCTTGAGCAAGATACGGTGCTTGAGGCTGAGCAAACTATTTTAATCCCCACAGGATTATCGATTTATATCGCTAATGCTGCGTTAGCTGCTATGATTTTACCGCGTTCAGGTTTGGGGCATAAACATGGCATTGTATTGGGTAATTTAGTGGGGTTAATTGATTCAGATTATCAAGGAGAGCTGATGGTGTCTTGTTGGAATCGTGGAGATAAACCTTTTACTATCACTGTAGGGGAACGTATTGCTCAGTTAGTCCTCGTGCCTGTTGTGCAGGCTACATTCGACTTTGTTGATGAGTTTACAGCAACTGAACGAGGCATCGGTGGATTTGGGCATTCAGGGCGACAATAATATAGTTGTTATATAAGGCTTTGAGTATCAGTCACTGTAATAACTTGGAGCATGGTAGTAAAAATGGCGTTGAATAAGTGATTTTGAGTAAGCTTTTATTATACTTAAGATTAATTATGGCCGACTTTCCTGAACGTTACATGACAGAATTGAGGGTTGATAATAGCATTAACGAGAACTCTGTTAAAATTAATGCATGTAAAGTTCAAGTTTATATATTTGCAAGATAGTCCATATTAAATGGGAGATGTAATGATGAAAATGAAAAAAAGTTTAGCCCTTGTTGCTGGTTCTTTAATTGCAGTAACCTCTGCTAGCGTATTTGCTCAAGGTAAAGGTTCTGTTGAAGGTGAAGTGTTTGTAAAGCGTTATTTTACAGACAGTGATCGTGGCATGGGTAATGGTCAATTATATGGTGGCGGTTTAGGTTACTTTTTAACAGATGATGTTGAACTTGCTTTATCATATGGTGAATACCATGCTATCCGTGGTGAGCAAGAAGTGAATGCTGCATTAGGCAAAACTGGTCGTAAAGATATTAAAGGTTCTTTAAGCTCTTTAGATGCTTACTACCACTTTGGTGAGCCAGGTGATTGGGTTCGTCCTTACATTTCTACAGGGGTTGCATACCAATCTATCAGCAACTCAACTGTTAAACATTACAATGGTCGTAATCGTGACACTATCCTAAATTTAGGTGTAGGTGCTAAGTTATACTTCACTGATAACTTCTATGCACGTGCTGGTGTAGACGGTATGTACGGTTTAGGTAATCACCATGGTGAGTACATGTTAGCCGGTGCTCTAGGCTTTAACTTCGGTGGTAGTAAGAAAGTTGAGCCAGTAGAAGAAGTAATTGTTGCTGCTCAACCAGCTCCTCCTGCTGTTGAAACACTACGTGTTCAGTTAGATGTTAAGTTCGCTTTTGATAAAGCAACAATCAATGAAGGTAGCTATGATGATATCAAACAAGTTGCTGACTTCATGAAACAATTCCCACAAACAACAACAGTTGTTGATGGATATACTGACTCTGTAGGTTCTGAAACTTATAACCAAAAATTATCACAAGAACGTGCTGACGCTGTACGTAATGCACTTGTAGATACTTATGGTGTTGAAGCTAACCGTGTACAAGCTGTTGGTCATGGTGAGAATGATCCTATTGCTGACAATGCAACAAAAGAAGGTCGCGCGATGAACCGTCGTGTAGATGCTACTGTTGAAGCGCAAGTTGAAGTTCCTCAAGAAGAAGTAACTGTTGAACAAGTACAACCTGCTGCTAAGTAATTAGCTTTAGCGTTAATCATCAAAAATACCCTGCATTGTCAGGGTATTTTTTTATTTGTTCTTTTGAATTAATTTGTCTTTATAATCTCTATAATATTGACTGCTCAATTAAAGAAGATATGCAGTTATTTTATTAGTCATTTATAGTGTATTAGTGGTTATATCTAATATAAAAGATAGTAGTATTTATTGAGATGAATAGATATGAGGTTACTCAGTCGGATTTCTATTATAAGCAGTATTGTTTTTGCTGTTAGCATGAATGCTATGGCGGGCAATCATAACGTTGATAAGCCAACTGTTAAAGTTGGGCTGCTCAGTGTTTATTATGATGCCGTTGATAATAATTCAGACTTAGCGGCTGCTAAAGCTCAATATGAGGTTAAGCAAGAGGTCGTTCCGCAAGCAAAAGCTGGTTTATTACCACAAATTTCAGGTAGTGCTGATTATAAAAATACACGGACAGCACTCGATCAACCACCTAATACAATGCGGCGCAACTCTTATGAGTATGGTGTTAGTCTAACTCAGCCAATTTTTCGAGTCGATAGATGGTTCCAGTTACAAGCCGCATACGCTACAGATGAGCAAGCGAAATTAAATCTTGCTGTTACAGAGCAACAGCTTATTTTACAAACCGCTCAAGTGTATTTTAGTATTCTACAAGCACAAGATGATTTGGCTGCAACAAAGGCAGAAGAGAAAGCGTATAAACGTCAAGCTGATGAGGCATTAGAGCGCTTTAAGCTAGGGCTAGCCGATAAGACAAATTATTTACAAGCTCAATCGGCTTATGATATGTCCCGATCCAGTCGAGTAACTGCCGAAAAAAGTGTACAAGATGCTTTTCAAGCATTAACAACATTAACAGATCGTCATTATGATGCGGTTAAAGGTATACAGCATACATTACCCATCACGGCGCCCATTCCTAATAATGCCCAAGCTTGGGTTGATAAAGCCATTGAGCAAAATATTAGTTTAAAAGCAGGATTTTATGGTGTGACTGCTGCTGAAGAAACTGTAAAACAGCGTAAATCAGGCCATGCACCAACGGTTGATTTTGTCGCTTCTTATAAACGAGGTGATAATGATGCTTTTAATTTTACCAACACAGCGACAACAGCAGCTCGTTATGGGGCTAATGTTTCTCAGAGTAGTGTTGGGGTTGAGTTGCAAGTCCCCATTTACTCGGGTGGAATGACGTCGTCACAGGCACGTGAAGCGCGCTCAGCATTAATGATGTCTGAGCACGAGCAAGAAAGCCTACGACGTAAAGTTGTCCAAAATACAACAGATTATCATCGTGCAATTAATGCAGATATTGAGCAAATTAAGGCATTAAGAGAAACTATTATTTCAAGTTTAAGTGCGGTGGATGCTACAAAAATTGGTTTTCAGGCGGGTACTAATGATATTGTTGATGTGTTAGATGCTCAACGTAGGTTGTACGATGCCGTTCGAAATTATAATGATGCACGTTATAGTTATATTCTTGATGTGCTAAGTTTAAAGCAGGTAGTGGGTACTTTGAGCCCAGAAGATTTGCAAGCATTAGATAAATTTCTGACAGCCAGTTATGTGGCCGATAAAGACTTTTTACCTAATGATATAATGATAAGATAATTTGATATCACTAAAAGACTAAGTTGAAGTTAGATGATAAATAAGAAAAAACCGACATTGATTATGTTACCGGGGCTATTGTGCAATGAAAGATTGTGGCAACACCAAGTCGAGAATTTAAATGATATTTGTGATCCGTATGTGGCAAACCTTTCTTTAGATAACTCTGTTGAAAATATGGCGAAGCGAATACTCGCAGAAGCACCTGAGCGTTTTGCTTTAGCAGGTTTATCGATGGGTGGCTATGTTTCTTTTGAAATTATGCGCCAAGCGCCGGAGCGTGTTATTTGTTTAGCGCTACTCGATACGATGGCTAGACTTGATGAACCTGAAAGGTTACAAAAGCGAAAAGGGCTGTTACGTATCACGGAAGAGGGGCGTTTTTTAGGCGTTACGCCAAGATTATTACCTACCTTAATTTATAAAGACAAATTAAATACTCCCGTTGCCGATGAGGTTATGGGGATGGCTGCAAGTTTAGGGAAAGAAGTATTTATTAGACAACAAACAGCCATTATAAATCGGCCAGATTCAACTGCCACTTTGAGTAAAATTGAGGTACCAACAATAGTTATTGTAGGGGAGGAAGATCAATTAACACCCTCTGCTGAATCAATGAAGATGGTGAGAGCAATACCTGATGCCATATTGCATTTATTACCGCACTGTGGGCATTTACCACCGCTTGAACTCCCTGAAGCAACCACTGCATTATTACGGCAATGGTTAGCCGCAAATACTTGGGAGTAAGTATTTGCGTAGTTATTAAGACTCTTTGTGCGCTCTTGTTAAAAACTCCTGAGATTGCATTTCTAATAGGCGACTAAGCGTACGTTGAAAGGCAAATTCAGAGCGAGTGCCCACATAGATATTTTCTAGTGAAACTTCTGCAGATAAAATAAGTTTTACGTTACGATCATAAAACTCATCCACTAAATAGATAAATCGAATGGCGATGTCTTCTTTAGAGGCATCCATTTGTTCTACATTAGAAATCAGCACAGCTTTGTAAAGTTTGGCAATATCAATGTAATCATTTTGGCTTCGAGGCCCATCACAAATTTCTCTAAACTCAAACCATACTGCGTTACTGCAAGTTTTTTTGGCATGGATTATTCTATTTTCGATATTGAGATCAATGTTTTCCTTAATCGCTGATGGATCTGTAGCGAGCCCTTCGAATGTTTTAGCTAAATGTTGTTCTGCTTTCTCATCATTTGGGTAATAATATAAGTCAGCTTTTTCGAGTACGCGTAGTCGATAATCAACACCACTGTCTACATTGATGACTTCTGTGTTTTCTTGTAAAAGGGCTATTGCGGGTAAAAAACGGGCACGTTGTAGACCATCTTTATAGAGCCCTTCTGGTTCAATATTAGACGTGGCAACTAGAGAAACCCCACGTTTGAAAATCTCTTCAAATAATGTGCCTAAGATCATTGCATCGGCAATATCAGAAACAAAAAACTCATCAAAACAAATCACTTGTGCTTCTTTAGCTATACGATCAGCGATGAGTGTTAATGGATTTTTATGGCCTTTTAGTTCCGTTAAGTCCTCATGTACACGTTTCATAAAGCGGTGAAAATGAGTACGCATTTTTTCAGAGAAAGGTAGGGCATCATAAAAGATATCCATTAAGTATGTTTTTCCACGCCCAACGCCTCCCCAAAAATAGAGCCCCTTGACAGGCTTATTTTTTTGAAAGAGCTTTCCGATGAGTGAGTTACGTTTATTGTGGGCAGTGATCAAGTCGTCATAAAGTCGTTGTAAGTGATTTACAGCGTTTTCTTGAGCAGCATCTTTAGCAAAGTCAGGGCGCTTCAGATCAGCTTGATAATGTTGAATAGGAGTCATTGTTTTTTATATTGATACATAGCTAAAAAATAATTTTTTAATTATACGCTAAAAAAGTAAAGAATACTTTCTTATTACTTTATCTAGTCGTATGATATAAATAAATTCTACTCAATAAATTTGTAGAGCTAAACTTACTAATTGTCATCGAAGAGATAATTATATGATTTTTGAAAAATCCAATAAATTGGCTAATGTTTGTTATGACATACGTGGGCCTGTTTTAGAACATGCAAAGCGTTTAGAAGAAGAAGGCCAACGCATTTTAAAGTTAAATATTGGTAATCCTGCAACGTTTGGCTTTGAAGCACCAGTCGAAATGTTGCAAGACATGATAAAAAATCTTCCTTTAGCGCAAGGCTATTGTGACTCTAAAGGGCTGTTTAGCGCGCGTAAAGCGGTAATGCAATATTACCAACAAAATTTAGTAGAAGGCGTTACAGTTGAAGATATCTATATTGGTAATGGGGTCTCTGAACTCATTGTGATGTCTCTTCAAGCATTGTTAAATAATGGCGATGAAGTGCTTATTCCTGCGCCCGATTACCCTTTATGGACAGCGGCCACTACTTTGTCAGGTGGTAGAGCGGTACACTATCTTTGTGATGAGCAAGCGAATTGGTTCCCAGACGTTAATGATATTAAGTCAAAAATTACTAAAAACACCAAAGCAATTTTATTAATTAACCCTAACAACCCAACTGGAGCTGTTTATTCTAAAGAGTTATTGCTAGAAATTATTGAAGTCGCAAGACAACATAATTTAGTTATTTTCTCTGACGAAATTTACGATAAGATTCTTTACGATGACGCTAAGCATACCATTGCAGCTTCATTGGCTAATGATGTTGTGTTTATCACGTTTGGTGGCTTATCAAAAGTTTATAGAAGTGCTGGTTTCAGATCTGGCTGGTTGGTTATTTCGGGTAATAAAAATGCTGCCAAAGGTTATATAGAGGGGATTAATATGCTCTCTAATATGCGCTTATGTGCTAACGTACCAGCACAAAACGCCATTCAAACAGCACTAGGTGGTTATCAAACTATTCAAGATTTGGTAAAACCAGGCGGTCGTTTATATGAGCAGCGTGAAATAACATGGCAAATGTTAAACGCTATTCCAGGGGTTAGTTGTGTTAAGCCAATGGGTGCTTTATATGCCTTCCCTAAGCTTGACCCAAAGGTTTATCCTATCCGTAATGATGAGAAGCTTGTATTGGATTTCTTATTACAAGAAAAAATTCTTGTAGTACAAGGTACAGCGTTTAACTGGATTCATCCGGATCATCTTAGAATAGTCACTTTACCTCGTGTGGATGATTTAGAAGAAGCGATTAAACGCCTAGAAAAATTCTTAAAAAGCTATAAGCAGAAATAGTAAAGAACAAAAGGTAATTATCTTATCGATGGTTACCCTTTGTTAGTTAATAGATTCATTCGCAATACACCCATTAATAGGATAAGGATGTATTATTGAACTTTATGCAGGGTAAGTTTTTTTTGGTATTAATAGGGGTATTTTTTTCTATTGCACCCAAAGCAAATAACTTGAATGAAGTCACTTATCTTTTACAAAAAGAGTTTTATCCACAATTACAAATTAGAGTAGAAGTTAACACTGAAAAGCTTGGTACTTTCACTGTTAGCCGTTCAAGGTTTTATCAAGGTGATGAACGCCCAGATAAGCAGCTTTTTTGTGCCGATAACGATACCCCCATTGCTTATGGCCGCCCTCAGATTTGTCGATTAGTTTATTGGATTATTGGTGTTAAAAAGCAATCAATGATAGGGATTGGCGCAAGATCAAGAGAGGATTATTATTTAAATAATGGGCAATGGATTTTGTCTGAAAGTCGAAACTTTCCTCGTTTTAGTCATGTAACGAAAGCTGTGGTTTGTATTGGTCAGCAACGTTGTGAGCCATTCCCTACTATAAAAGAACCTTTCCTATTTTTAGTTTGGGGTAAGACTCCAACTTCTGTAAATTTGGTGGGAAAACAGTTTGAAATCTATTCAGATAAAATAGCCGAATCAATTGACAAGCGTAGGCTAATGATTCAATTAGAACCTAACTTACGATATTTAAATAAGGTCTTTATTAATCAATTAGGTGATCATATTGAGAGACCCATTTCCGTTATTATGCTAGGGCAAGATGATCGGGTTTTAAAAGATACAGGCGGAGCAGCAAAGGATCATATGGCATTAGTTAATTACTATACGCAAGGTGCAGGATTTGCTGAAAATTGGGAACCAAGATTTCAAGAAACCATGCTACATGAGTATGTTCATTTACTGGTACCGTGTTCTTCTTTTCCTCGGTGGGCTTGTGAAAGCTTGGCTGATTATTATAGTTATAAATCCTTATCTTTAGGACGTTTAAACAATACAGCTTTGCTACTGTGGCAACGTAGTAATAAAAATGCGTTGAATAAGTTAGGTCTATATGAGATAGATAAAAAATTTTGGAAAACGAAAAGTTTTATTTATTATGCGTTATTTTATATAAAAGGCGCAGCTTTTTGGAATGAGTTGGATATTGCACTCAATAAAAAATATCGTAACTTAGATAATTATTTACACCTTTTGGTATTGGAACCGGGTTCGTATCAGTCAGCATTGCCACAGGTATTTACATCACAGGTGATAGAGATTATAGGTGATGAAAAATTTAAACAGCTATCGGCAAAATACCTAGAATAATTAAAGGGGCTATAAAGCCCCTTTAATTTTATTATCATGAAATTAAAGGGAGCAGTTTTTCCCATGCTTTTGTTTCTTTCTTCGAAACACCGCCTAATGCTTCTAATGCTTTACGGAAACGGAATCTTGAAAGGTCAGGGCCTAGTAATTCCATTGCATCCAAAACAGGAACTGAGCTACTTTGCCCTGTGATGGAGACAAATACCAACGGCATAATATCGCGTAGCTTTAGCTCAAAATAGTTAGCGATGGATTGAATACAGTCCATGATATGGTCTTTATCCCAATGCCTTAGACTTTCGAGTTTCCATAAAAGTAATTGCATGACTTGGCGAACTTGCTCGGGCGATAGTTTTTTATGTTCAAATAGTTTCAAATCTAGTGGAATTTCACCCATGTAGAAGAAGCTAATTAATGGGATAATTTGGCTAAAAACCTCAACACGGTCTTGTAATAGAGGAGTAATTTTCTCAAAATTGCTTTGATTTAGTAAACCCCAATCAGTCGCACGTTGTACAAATTCTTTTACGGAAAGCTCACGTATCCACTGCCCATTGAGCCATGCTAGTTTTTCAACATCAAAAATAGGCCCGCCTAAAGAAACTCGAGAAAGATCAAAGTTTTCGATCATTTCTTGTAAAGTGAACTTTTCTCTTTCATCTGG